>CAZMHP010000219.1:0-5336 GCA_964566095.1 uncultured Rhizobium sp.
TGCGCCGCGACAGGACATAGCTGCCCCATTGGTTGAAGCGGTCGAGCGCCTTGGGGGCGCGCGCCAGCGTGCGGAAAATGTTGAGGATGCGCGGGCCGAACGGCTGCAGCACCTCCTTCTGCTCGTCGCTCATCTCGGCGTCGGTTAAGGGCGCGATCCGGGGTTTTGTCAGGCGCACGGGCGGTTCCTCCGTTCGGGTAGGCTTTTCGCGGAGCCTAGCACCGAAATCCCGCGGTGCGGCACAAGCCGTTCCGCCCGGCGGCTGCTGACAGGAGTGTGATGCCGGCATCTCGTTCTGCCCGGCACGGAATGCTACCGTGGCCGGCGTCGACCGGGCCTTCGCCAGAAAGGCCGAGGAGGAAGCCATGTCCGAATTTTCCCGCCGCCGGCTGTTGGAAGGCGGGGTCGCGTCGCTCGCGCTGGCGCCGGTTTTGGCGCGCGCGGATTCGAACGCGCCCGCGACGCCGCCGGCGAATGGCGCCCCGCCCGCCGGCAAGGCGCAGGAGATGGTTCAGGGCCGGACCGATTCCTTTCACCACATGACGGTCGAGACATTCGTCAACGGCGCCGGCCCGTTTCGCTTCGTCGTGGATACCGGCGCCGACCGGACGGTGATCGCCAGCAACGTCGCCGCCAAGCTCGGCCTGCTGAACGGCGATCAGATGACCGTCCAGGGCATCGCGCGGGCCGTGAACGCGCCGTCGGTCCAGCTCGACAAGTTGCAGGTCGGGCCGATCGTGGTGGACAATTTGCGCACGCCGGTGCTGCCGCGCGCCCTGCTCGGGTCCGACGGCTATCTCGGCCTGGACGTCATCGACGGCCGGTCGGTGACCTTCGATTTCCAGAAGCAGCTTCTCACGATCGACGCGTCGTCGGCGCAGAGCGGCTGGCAAGTGGTTTCGTCCGACGAATTCGTCGTGCGGGTCAACGGCCAGAACGGACGGCTGATGGCGGTCAATTGCAAGGTCGACGAAACCCGCGCCTATGCCTTCATCGATTCGGGCGCGCAAATGTCGATCGGCAATACGCGGCTGTTCGCCGAATTGCAGAAGCACGGCGCGGGTTATCTGTCGAACGACGTCATACCCGTGATGGGCGTGACGGGCGGCTCCACCGGGGGCCGCCTGACCTTCGTGGATTCGATCCGCTTCGGCTCGGTCCGGTTCAACAATTCGGTGCTGCTGATCTCCGATCTGGAGGTGTTCGACGTGTGGGGCCTGGCCGACGAGCCGGCCCTGTTCATCGGCATGAACTTCCTGCAGTCGGCGCGCGCGGTGACGATCGATTACGGCAGCAAGAGGATCGTCTTCCGGCTCGCCGATCTGCTGGTGGCGGGGCGCGGCTAGAGCCGCGAAGAAATTATTTTCGGGCAACGAAGTTGCGCGGATGAACCGCGTGTCGCCGCGTCTATCGACGCGCGATCCGCAAAATTTCGGCGCAGACCGCGGCAAAGCGCGATGCGGAGCGTCGATAAGACGTATACGGATTTATTTTCGCGGGCCTCTTGAACCGAGTCGGTCTAGCCACCAAATCAGCCATATCCCGACAATTGTGTTCGATGCGAAGGAGGCGGGTTCACGGCCCCGGCGCGGCGCTCGGCGGATCGCGACGCTTGGTGTGGGAGACGGCCGACATGATTCCGAGCCCGACCACGACCAGCGCGCCGACCACGATCCAGGTATGGGGGACATGGACGAGGTATGCCGCATAGACGAGGCCGATGAGCAGCACGAAGAAGCCGACGACGTAGAGCGTGAACGCGGACATGAGACGGGACCGGGAACGATTGCCCAGCTACAACGGGCGCGGCACGCCTTGGTTCCCCTGCCGAGGGACTACTGCGCCGCGACCTTCGAATCGGCGCCGGTCAGCTCGTAGTCGGCCGGATTTGGCGCGCGCGTCGCGCTCCAATAATCGACCAGCGGCCACGGCCAGTTCTGCGTGACGCGGCCCTTGGCGTTCTTGTACCAGCTCGTCACCTGCGGCACGCCCCAGGCCATCTTCGCGTTCATCGCATCGACCTTCACATTGAAGTCGTCATGCACGGTCTTTTTCACCTCGATGGCGCCGGCTTTGGAGCGCAGCAGCAGTTCGAGCAGGCCCTGGATGTAGCGCATCTCGCATTCGGAGAAGAAGATGATCGAGCCGTTGACGACGATGTTGGTGTTGGGGCCGTACATGAGGAAGAGGTTGGGGAAATTCGGCACCGTGACGCCGAGATAGGCGCGCGCGTCGCCGTCCCATTGTTCGTGCAGGTCGATGCCGCCCTTGCCTTTGAAGCGCATCGGTTCGAGGAACTGGCTGGCGGTGAAGCCGGTGCCGTAGATGATGACATCGACGGCGAATTCGCGGCCGTCTTCGGTTTCGAGCCCCGTCGGCGTGATTTGCGCGATCTTCGCGGTCACCGTCTCGACATTGTCCCGCTTGAGCGCGCCCAGCCACACGCCGTTGTCGCGCACGCTGCGTTTGCCGCCCGGCGGATAGTCGGGCGTCGCCGCCGCCTGCAGATCGGGCCGGCCGTCGAGTTGCGCATGGGTGTATTGCGTCAACATCTCGCGCAGCATGTCGTTCACCGCGCCGACCGAATCGGTGCGCGTCGTCCACTCGGGATCGGATTTGACGAATTCATAGATGCCGTCGGTCAGCATCCACCACAGCCAGAAGCGGTACCACTTCGCATAGAAAGGAACGTGCTTCAGCAGCCACTTTTTGCCGTCCGCGACCTTGTCGTGATAGTTGGGCGTCGGCCCCAGCCACGGCGCGCTGCGCTGAAAGACGGTGAGGTGCGCCACGTCGGGCGCGATCTCCGGCACGAATTGGAACGCCGAGGCGCCGGTGCCGATCACCGCGACGCGCTTGCCCTTCAGATCGACGGCGTGATCCCAGGTCGCGGAGTGAAAGGATTTGCCCTTGAAGGTGTCGATGCCCTTGATGTCCGGCAGGCGCGGGCGGCTGAGCTGCCCCACCGCCGTGATCACGGCATTGGAGACGATCACGTCTTCCTTGTCGTCGGCGCCGCGCACCCGCGTCTTCCACAGCGCGCGGGCCTCGTCATAGACGCTCTCGATCACTTCGGTCTTGAAGCGGATGTTCGAACGCAGGCCGTATTTGTCGGCGACGCCCTGGAAGTATTTCCACAGCAAGGGCTGGGTGGAGAAGTGATAGGGCCAGTCGTGGTTGGGCTCGAAGGAATAGGAATAGAGATGGTTGGGATTGTCGACGCGGCAGCCGGGATAGGAATTGACCATCCAGGTGCCGCCGACATCGGCGTTCTTCTCGACCACGACATAGCCGATGCCGCTCTGCTGGAGGCGGATCGCCGCCAGAAGGCCGGACATGCCGGCGCCGACAATGAGCACCTTGAAGTCGTGCTTGGCGGCGGCGGGCAGGGCTTCGAGGCTGTGCACGGCCTTCGCGTCGCCGCCGTCCAGCGCCAATTCTTCCTGGAGGAAGGGGATGTAGTGCTCGGGGATCTCGGCGCCGGAGACGAAATTCATCAGCTTGCGGACGGTTTCGGCGGAGGGCTGCGGCGCCAGCTTGGCGCCGTCGCGCAGGGCCTTGAGCGCGGCGAGCGCACGCGCCTTGGTCGCGTCGCGCTGTTCCGGCGTGAGCCCGCCCTGGCCGTCGCCGAAGAAATCGTAGAGCGGCTTGATCTCGCCGGTGACCAGGCCGACATCGCCGGTGATGTGCACCAGCGCCGCGATCAGGCTGGGCAGATGCGCCTCGTCGATGGCGCCCTTGAGGACGTCGTCGCCTTGCGTGATCGGCTGGACGGCATCGGCCATGGTCTCGCTCCCGAAATTTTCCGGGAGCTTAGGGCTGACGACGCTGGTTTGAAAACAACTTGTCATCCCGGCCAAGCGCTGCGTGAGCAGCGCGTAGAGCCGGGACCCATGGTGACGCTCGCTCGATGGGTCCCGGATCGCGGCGCTTCGCGCCCCGTCCGGGATGACAATCTCATTTTGCAGGTGGCTTGTTACCCTACGTCAATTGGCCCAATAGATGACTTCCTCGCCCGGCCGCCGCGGATAGGACAGGGGCCGATCGATGGTCACGGGACCCAGCAGGATCGAGGGCCATAGCGGCTTGTGCTGCTGCGCGCTGATGGTGCGCAGCTCACGCGTCAGCGACGCGGCCTGGTCCATGTCCGTGGCGACGAGATTGGTCTTCTCGGTCGGATCCGACGCCAGATTGTAGAGCCAGGTCTTGGCATAGGGCTTGTCCATCACCTGGATCTTCCAGTCGCCGTCGAGCAGCGTGGCGTAGGAGCCCGAGCGGAAGAACAGCGTCCGGTGCGGCCGTCCCGGATCCTGGCCCGCGATGAACGGCATCAGGTTGACGCCGTCGATCGGCCGGTCGTGCGGCACCGCCGCGCCGGCGACGGCCGCCGAGGTCGCGAAGATGTCGACATGCGCCACCGGCTTGGCATAGGTCGAGCCGGGCGCGATCTTGCCGGTCCAGCGCATGGCGAAGGGCACATGGATGCCGCCCTCGAAGAAGGTCGCCTTGAAGCCGCGGAACGGCTTGTTGATGTCGGGCAGGCCGATGTACTGCGCTCCGCCATTGTCGGATGTGAAGATGACGAGCGTGTTGTCGTCGAGGCCGTCGCGCTTCAGTTCGGCGAGAAGCTTTCCGACATTGCGGTCCAGCCCGCGCAGCATCGCCGCGTAGACGCGCAGCCGGTGATCCTTGATCTGCGGCAGCGCGTCGTAGTCGGATTTCAGCGCCTGCAGCGGCGTGTGCACGGCGTTGAAGGTGACATACATGAACCACGGCCGGTTGCGGTTGGCATGGATCGCCTTCACGGCCTCGTCGCCCAGATAGTCGGTCATGTATTGCGACGGCGCGAAACGGTGGCCGCCATTGTTCTCCACCGAGAAGGTCAGGTTGGCCCACAGGAACTTGTCGATCGGATCGAAATCCTGGTGCGATTCCTCCACGCTCGGATCGCCGCTCGGCGCGTAGAGCGAGGCGCCTTCCAGGAAGCCCAACGTCTCGTCGAAGCCCTTGGCTTCCGGCCGCGTCGTCGGCGAGCCGCCCAAATGCCACTTGCCGAGGAACATCGTGTGATAGCCGGCATCGCGCATCACGCGCGGCAGCATGATCTCGCCGGCCGGCACGGTCAGGTTGTTGGATTGCTCGGGCACCTCGTCTTCGTGCTCGGCGTCGTAATAGCCATGGCGACCGTCATAATCGTAGGTCGCCACGAGCTTCTCGAAGGTCCGGGGCGCCGGCGTGAACTCGAATCCGAAACGCGTCGCATAGCGGCCGGTCATGATCGCGGCGCGCGACGGCGCGCAGGTCGCGTTGCCGGCATAGCCGTTGGTGAAGGTCAC
>CAZMHP010000220.1:0-5326 GCA_964566095.1 uncultured Rhizobium sp.
CCACATATTGCTTGATGAGGCTGGCTTCCGGCTCGGTCAGGATGCGGCGGAAATCGTTCGCGTCCAGCGCCTTGAGTTCGACGCGGATCGGCAGGCGCCCCTGCAGTTCCGGCAACAGGTCGGACGGCTTGGCGATGTGAAATGCGCCCGACGCGATGAAGAGGATGTGATCGGTCTTCACCTGGCCGTGCTTGGTGGCGACGGTGGTGCCCTCGATCAGCGGCAACAGATCGCGCTGCACGCCCTCTCTGGAGACGTCGCCGCCGCCGCGCAGGTCGCTGCGGGCGCAGATCTTGTCGATCTCGTCGAGGAAGACGATGCCGTTGTTCTCGACCATGGCGATGGCGTCGCGCACGATGCGGTCCTCGTCGAGCAGTTTGTCCGCCTCCTCCGCGACCAGCGGCGCATGCGCTTCCGCCACGGTCATGCGGCGCTTTTTGCCCTTGCTGCCGAACGCCTTTCCGAACATGTCGGAGAGATTGAGCATGGAGACCTGGGCGTTGGGCATGCCGGGAATCTCGAACATCGGCGGACCGCCGGCATCCTTCATATCCAGCTCGACCTCCTTGCCGTCGAGTTCGCCCTGGCGCAGCGACTTGCGGAAGCTCTCGCGCGTGTTGCCGACGGAGCTGCCGACCAGCGCATCCAGCAACCTTTCCTCGGCGCGCGCCTCGGCCTGCGCTTCGACTTCTCGGCGGCGGGCGCCGCGGGTCTGCACGATGCCGACTTCGAGCAGATCGCGCACGATCTGATCGACGTCGCGCCCGACATAGCCGACCTCGGTGAATTTGGTGGCCTCGACCTTGAGAAACGGCGCCTCCGCCAGTTTGGCGAGGCGGCGCGAAATCTCGGTCTTGCCGACGCCGGTGGGCCCGATCATCAGGATGTTCTTCGGCAGAACCTCTTCGCGCATGGCCGGGCCCAATTGCTGGCGGCGCCAGCGATTGCGCAGCGCGATGGCGACGGCGCGCTTGGCGTCGTGCTGGCCGATGATGAAGCGGTCGAGCTCGGAGACGATTTCGCGTGGCGTGAAGGAGGAGCTCATGTCGCGTCGAGGCTTTCGATGACGATGTTTTCGTTGGTGTAGATGCAGATGTCGGCGGCGATCTTCATGGCGCGCCGCGCGATCTCTTCCGCCGACAGGTCCATGCCGATCAGCGCGCGGGCGGCGGCGAGCGCGAACGGCCCACCCGAGCCGATGCCGATCAGGCTGTCCTCGGGCTCGACCACGTCGCCGGTGCCCGACAGGATCAGCGAGGTCGTGGCATCGGCCACCGCCATCATCGCTTCGAGACGCCGAAGGTAGCGATCGGTCCGCCAATCCTTCGCCAGCTCCACGCAGGCACGCGCCAGGTTTCCGGGATGCTGTTCGATCTTGGCTTCGAGCCGTTCGGACAGCGCGAAGGCGTCCGCGGTCGCGCCCGCGAAGCCCACCAGCACGTCGCCCCCTTTTGGGCCCTTGCCGATGCGGCGCACCTTGCGGGCATTGGATTTCATGACCGTGGCGCCGGCCGTCACCTGGCCGTCGCCGGCGATGACGACCTTGCCGCCCTTGCGGACCGACAGAATGGTCGTTGAGCGCCATTTCTCTTTGGACGTCATCGAGCTGTCACCTATGCTGCGCGAACCCACCAAGGAGCCTGGGCAGATGAAGAATTTCGCTGTTTGGACGAGCCTAGGCGCCATGCTTTGGCTGGCGCAACCGGCCCTTGCCGCTCCCCTCACCTATGACTGTCAGGCGCGCATGACAAGGGTGGAGACGATTCCGCCGCCCGTGCCGGGCGATGCCAATCCCTGGCAGTGCGCCGCGCCGACGGCCAAATCGTCCAGCGCCGTCCATTGGCAGCGCAATTCGCTGGAATATTGCCGCCTGACCGTGAGTCAGTACGACCAAGCGCTCGAGGCGGCGCGGCGCGTGGCCCACGTCCGCAAGGCGCGGCAATGGGTTGTGCTGTTGGACGCCGACGAGACCGTGCTCGACAATTCGCTGTTCGACCGCGCGCGCGCGCTTTGCGGCGGCAGTGTCGAGGACGCACAATGGGAGAGCTGGGTGCATGCCGACATGGCGCGTGACATGCCGGGCGCGGCGGCATTCACCCAGGTCGTGCACAAACTGGGCGGGCTCGTCGCCATCGTCACCAACCGGCGTGCCGCGGACGATGCGATCACCCAGGGCACGCTCAAAAAGGCCGGCATCTGGTTCGACTACGAGATCGGGATGGACGCGACCTCCGACAAGACGGCCCGCTGGCAAGGTGCCGTTGCGACCTTGGCGCACAAAGTCGGCGGCCACCCGCGCGCGGTGATGTGGCTCGGCGACCAAGTGACGGACTTCGCAATCGTCGACAAGAACGGCAACATCGTCCGCGCCATGAACGAGAAGGACGACGGGGCGAAAATCGGAACCTATCTCTTCCTGCTGCCGAACGCGATGTATGGTGGCTGGATGAACAACACGGACGACTGAACGCATGCGCGAATTGCCGGTCATCCCTTTTGCCGATATCCGCGGCGGAAATTCGCTCGACCTGCTGAAGCTCTATCCCGACAAGGCCCGCGCGCTGGCGCAAGCGGCGACCAATACGTTCGGCTTCGTCTCGCGCGCCGCCGCCGCCCTGGCTTTGCCGCTCGGCGATCGCGCGTCGCGCAATTGGTTGCGGCGCGCCGACAATCCCTACCGAGGGGAAATCGATGCCCTCGCCGATACGCTCCGCATTCGCGGCGTGCATTTCCTCAATCTCTGCTTCGAATGGGGCTGCACCGGCGGCGTGTGGCGGAGTGCCGACGGACCTGTCATGCGGCGTGTGCTCGATTGGCCGTTCCCCACGCTCGGCACCAGCATGGTCGTGGCGCATCAATCCGGACCCGCCGGCGAATTCTACAACATCACCTGGCCGGGCCTGACCGGAAGCTTCCAGGGACTGGCGCCGGGCCGCTTTGCAGCCGCGATCAACCAGGCGCCGATGCGCGGGCATGGCTATGGCTATGCCGGCGACTGGCTCGCGAACCGCATCAGGGCGCGCGAGGCTGCCGGACTGCCTCCGGCCCATTTGTTGCGGCAGGCGCTGGAGACGGCGCGCGACTACGCGTCCGCCAAGAGGGTGTTGAGCGAGACTCCGATCGCGGTGCCCGCGATCTTCCTGTTGTCGGGTGTAGCGGAAAACGAAGGGTGCATCGTCGAGCGCACCGAAACGCGGTCCGCGATCCGAACGCTCGTCGGCGCGAATGTCTGCGTCGCCAATCATTTCGAGACCGATATCGAACGTGTGGGCGGAGGCTGGCGTGCGCGGCCGATCGACAGCTTGGGCCGTGCCGCGGCGGCGCGCGCGCTGGGAGGCGCCGATATCCAAAGCGACTTCAGCTGGTTCAAGGCGCCGATCGCCAACGTCAACAGCCGGCTTGCCTTCGTCGCAAATGCCGCGGCGGGCACGCTCGCCTTGACGGGCACGCAGGGCCCGACACCGGCGACGCAGGTCTTCAGGCGTGCGGCATAATTAACGACTTGGGCCGCGAATTGGGCTAGGAATCCCTCCGTATTCGGAGAACCGCCATGCGTACCGCAACTGTCGAAAGAAAGACCCGCGAGACGGAGATCACCGTCTCGCTCGATCTCGACGGTTCGGGAGAAGCCGATATCGAGACGGGAATCGGCTTCCTCGACCACATGCTGGACAGCTTCGCGCGCCATTCGATGATCGATTTGAAGGTGCGGGCCGAGGGCGACCTGCATGTCGATTTCCACCACACCACCGAGGACACCGGCATCGTCGTCGGCCAAGCGGTGAGGAAGGCACTGGGCGATTTCGCCGGCATCACCCGCTTCGGCGCGGCGGTCATTCCCATGGACGAGACGCTGACCCGCGTCGCCATCGACGTATCGAACCGACCCTATCTGATTTGGCGGGTGGAGATTCCCAAGCCGAAGCTCGGCGAGATGGACACCGAATTGTTCAAGGAATGGTTCCAGGCCTTCGCCCAGAACGCCGGCATCTGCCTGCACATCGAGAATCTCTACGGCGAGAACAGCCACCACATCGTGGAGACCTGCTTCAAGGGTACGGCGCGGGCGCTGCGCCAGGCGATCGAGCCGGACGAACGCCTCGAGGGCGGTGTCGCGTCCACCAAAGGCTCCCTGAGCGAGAAGGCCTGAGCGGCGTCAAAAATCTGACGCAGGCGTCATTTTCATTGACTCTTAGGGTACGGTCCTTATATTGACGGGATCGTCATTCATTTCGCCGTCGAGCCCTCGGAGATCGCCATGGTCCAGATCACCAAAGACGAAGCCTATGACGCCGTGGCGCCGGACGATTTTCCCGCGATGCTGAACCCGCAGCGCTACAATGTGCGCTCCACCGCCTTCGACAAGATCATCAGCGCGACCCATGACCATTTCTGGGACCCGCTCGACAAGAAGTACATCGACTTCGCGGAAGCTTTCGACACAACGAAGAACACGATCCTGCCGGAGCGCTTCTTCCCGATCTTCCACACCCGCATCGGCGACAAGATGACGGCGGAGCAGAAGATCAAATTCGCCAACGAATCCACGCGCTGGCAGCTTTCCGCCATCCTGCACGGCGAGCAGGGCGCGCTCGCGCTCTCCGCCTCGCTCTGCCACATCCTGCGCGATCCGGGCGCCCAGGAATACGCCGCCAACCAGACGCGCGAAGAGGCGCGTCACGTCACGGCCTTCGCGGCCTATATCAAGGCGCGCTGGGGCACGCCGCTGCCTTGCGGCAACACGCTGCAGGCGCTGCTGACCGAGATGGTCGGCGCGCCGGAGGTCTATAAGAAGATCGTCGGCATGCAGATGCTGGTCGAGGGCCTCGCAATGGGCGCCTTCGCGACGCTGTACCAGAACGCGCAGGATCCGCTGCTGGTGAAGCTCTGCCAGCTCGTCATGACCGACGAAGCGTTCCACCACAAATTTGGGAAGATCTGGGCCGACCGCACGATTCCCAAGCTGTCCAAGGACGAGCAGGAGCTTGTCGAGGACTGGGCGGCGCAATGCTTCCAGACGTTGCTGTTCAACCTGATCAACGCCGAGCAGATGCAGGTTGTCTATGCAAGTGTAGGGATCAATTGGGAAGACGCGCGCGCCGCGATCATGGAAGCCTTCACCGACGAAGACCGCCGCGAAGGCATGAGGCAATCGGCCAATATCTTCCGCGTCCTCATCAAGACGCTGCTCAACGCCGGCATCATCACCGACCGCACCAAGGCGTTCTACGGCATGTATGTCGACATGGACGAGCTGCGGCACGAAGGCGACCGCATGGTCGGCGACGACATCGCCGAGGAGGGCATCAAATACCTCCAGACCATC
>CAZMHP010000221.1:0-5314 GCA_964566095.1 uncultured Rhizobium sp.
GACCTCGGGCGGCGGCGCGTGGGACAACGCCAAGAAGTACATCGAGGACGGCCATCACGGCGGCAAGGGTTCGGAAGCCCACAAGGCCGCGGTGACCGGCGACACGGTCGGCGATCCCTACAAGGACACCGCCGGTCCGGCCGTCAATCCGATGATCAAGATCACGAACATCGTGGCGCTGCTCCTCCTGGCAACGCTCGCGCACGTGTTCTGACCTGTCCGCCGAAGCTTTGGTGCAGGCGGAGCAATCGGATTTCAAATGCAAAAGCGCGGGGCGAAAGTCCTGCGCTTTTTTGGAGTCATAACAATCGGGGTGGTCTCAGATTGAATCGACTCTCCCTCAACCGTCATGGCCGGGCTTGTCCCGGCCACCCATAATCGCAACTGCCGCATGGGTGTTCATGGGTCGCCGGCATAAAGCCGGCGATGACGATGTGAAGATTGTTCGTGCTGAAAAAGACCATTGCGACATCCTCCACCGTCGATAACTCGCCGCTAAACGCCTCACGCCCCAGCGCGCGGCCGTTGATTTCATTCGCCGATCCGCCCCAGCATTAAATTCGCTATCGACACTATCGCGTACACGGACGAATTCTTAGATTCGTCCGCGAAGATCGTCGAAGGATTGCCGGCCATCACCTGACGCCAACGCGAGACCATACAGGACGAGGATGTGCGCTCGTGTGCATCCGTGGCGGCGCGGGGCGCCGAAGGCCGAGGTGGCGATGCGAAGGTGCTTGCGGTCGATCGATGCGATCTTCCGCCTGCCTGCCGCGTAGCGGATGCCGGGGCGGACGGCGCGGCGACGGACGAGCGGGCCTTGAGACCCTCGTTCCGAACGGCGCGGTCCGCCTCTTTTCGTGCTGTTTACGGGCCGCCCGGCCCACCGCCCGGACCCGGATTGCCGCCGCCCGGATTGGGATTGTTCGTGCCGCTATTGTTGCCCAGCGGCACGCCCGGCGTCGCGTTGAAGAGCTGCTGCAGGAAGGTCAGCTCGCGGCCCTTGGCCGGTGTCTCGCGCGCCTCGAAGGAGACGATGTGGCCGTCGTGCAGCGAGTAGTGCTTGAGGTCGGTGACCTTGCCGTCCTTGTCGAAATACACCGCCATGATGGCGCGCGACTCCACCGTCGGCGAGAAGAACGCGATCTGCTTCTCGACCGCCGTGATGTAGTACCAGGCGTCGCCCGCCGCCGCGAAGGTCGCCTCGGTCGAGGGATAGCCCAGGCTCTGCTGGATCGAGGTCTTGGTGTCCTTGCCGACCGTGATCTTCTTTTCCATGTCGGGATCGGGCAGATAGCCGCGCTGATTGACCACCGGCGTGCAGGCACCGAGCACGCCGACCGCGACCAGGGCTAAGACCATTTTCCGCATGCACAACACCTTTGAAACCGGATAAATCCCGCCCGGCCAGACGTGCTAGCCTTGGGCGTGGCCGCTGGCAAGGCCGCCCGTAGCTGAAGGTTCCGACATGCTGAACGTCCTGCGCCGCTCGTCCAGAAATCCCGGCCGGATCCGCGCCCTTCACGCCGCGCTCACCGCCGCGGCCCGCCAGCCGGTGTTCTTTGAGGCCTATGGCGTGGCCGATACCGTGGACGGCCGCTTCGACATGGTTGTCCTGCATGCCTGGCTGGTCCTGGCCTGGCTGAGGGCTGCCGGCCAGGCGGAGATCGCCCAGACCCTCTCCGACGCGATCTTCGTCGCCTTCGACGAGGCGCTGCGCGATCTGGGGAACGGCGATATGGGCATGGGCCCGCGCATGAAGAAGCTCGGCAACGCCTTCGCCGGCCGCCTTCAGGCCTATGAGACCGCGGCGGACGACGCGGCGCTCGCCGACGCCATCGCGCGCAACGTCTATCGCGGCGCGCCCGGCCGCGAAGCCGCTGCCGCGGCGCTCGCGCGCTATGCCCGCGCCGCGGCCGAGCGCCTGACGCACTGCGATCCCGCCGGCGGCGCACTTGATTTCGGCGCGGTGCCCACGACATTCCTCTGACGATGACCGACGCACCGCCCTTCCAGCACGATTACGACCTCGGCGATTTGGGCCGCAACGGCGCCGAACTGCGCGTCGCGGCGTCCGGCGAGGATCTCGCGCGCATCGCGCAGTGGGCCGAGATCCGCGCGGTGAAGGCCTTCGGCGCGACGGTGCAGCTTCGCAAGCACGCGGCCGATCGCTTCGCGCTCGATGCCGAGCTCGTCGCCGACATCGTCCAGGACTGCGTGGTGACGCTGGAGCCGGTCGAGAGCCGCATCGTCCTGCCGATCCACCGCGAGTTGCACCTCGCGCGCCACATCCGCCTCAAGCCCGGAGAAAGCATCGCCCTGAACCCCGGCGCCGGCGACGACGAGGTGCCCGAGGAGATCGACAGCCTGACCTACGACCTGGCCGCCCCCCTGCTGGAGGAATTCCTTCTGGCGGTCGACCCTTATCCCCGGGCACCGGGTGTGGAATTCGCCCCGCCGGCGCAAACGGGGGCCGAGGAGGTCAAGGAAAGCCCCTTTGCCGTCCTGAAAAGCCTCAAGAACCGGACCTAAGGTTCCGAAATCCGGCCGCAATCCGGCTTGAAACCGGCCGGGGTTTCCTGCTACGTCCGCGCCTTGTTCTGCCCGCCCGCCCGGACGCTCGCGCATGACACCGCGCCGCGCCGAAGGATTCGGCCCTGGGCACTTGAAGGAGTCTACCCGCCATGGCGGTGCCGAAACGAAAGACCTCGCCGTCCCGCCGCAATATGCGCCGGTCGCATCATCGCCTGACGCCCGTGGCGCACAGCGAATGCCCCAATTGCGGCGAGCAGAAGCGTCCGCATCATGTCTGCGGCGCCTGCGGCCATTACGACGGCCGTGAAGTCGCCAAGACGCAAGCCTGATCCGATCAACGGGGCTCGGGCAGGGAAGCGAGGCACTCTTGGCCCGCGAGTTGACCGTCTCGATTGACGCCATGGGCGGCGATGCCGGCCCCGGCGTGGTCGTGGCCGCGCTCGCCCGTTCGGTGCTGCGCCATCCATCCGTCAAATTTATCCTGCACGGCGACGAGGCCGAGCTGAAGCCGCTCTTCGCCAAGCGCGCCAAATTGCTCGACCGCGTCGCGATCCGCCATGCGGCCGAACGCGTGCGGATGGAGGAGAAGCCGAGCCTGGCGCTGCGCCGCGGCCGCAACACCTCGATGTGGCGCGCCATCGACTCGGTGAAGACCAAGGAGGCCGAGGTCGCCGTCTCCGCCGGCAACACCGGCGCGCTGATGGCGATGTCGATGTTCCAGCTCGGCACCCTCGAAGGGATCTCGCGCCCCGCCATCGCCGCGCTGTGGCCGACCAAGCGCGGCCAGTCCGTCGTGCTCGACGTCGGCGCCAACGTCACCGCCAGCGACGAGCAGCTCGTCGATTTCGCGGTGATGGGCGAGGCCTTCGCGCGCGCCATCCTGGGCCTGGAGCGGCCGACCGTCGGCATCCTCAATGTCGGCTCCGAAGAGGTGAAGGGCAACGACGCGGTCAAGGGCGCGGCGCATATCCTGCGCAACAATCCCTCGCTACCGATGGAGTTCTGCGGCTTCGTCGAAGGCAACGACATCGGCGAAGGCACGGTCGATGTCGTCGTGACCGACGGCTTCACCGGCAATATCGCGCTCAAGACCGCCGAAGGCACCGCCAAGACCGTCACGCATTTCCTGCGCAGCGCCTTGCTGCACTCGCTGTTCGGCCGCATGGGCGCCTATATCGCCAGCGGAGCGTTGAATGCGCTGCGCCGCAAGCTCGATCCGCGCGCCTCCAATGGCGGCATCTTCCTGGGGCTCGATGGCGTGGTGGTGAAGAGCCATGGCGGCGCCGACGCGCTCGGCTTCGCCAGCGCGCTCGACATGGCCATCGACATGGCGAAGGCCGGCGTCATCGCACGCATCGTCGCCGACCGCCGCGGCATCAAGACGCTCGAGCCGGAGGCCGCCGCCTCGTGATTCGATCGCAAGTAATGGGCATCGGCGCGTATCTGCCGCAAACCGTCCTCACCAACGCCGAGCTGGCCAAGCGCGTCGATACCTCCGACGAATGGATTCGCGAGCGCACCGGCATCCGCCAGCGCCACGTCGCCGGCGACGGCGAGAAGACCTCCGACCTCGCGCTGGCGGCGTCGCGCCAGGCGCTCGCAATGGCCGGCATGGACGCGAACGAGCTCGACCTCATCGTCTGCGCCACCACCACGCCGGACGAGACCTTTCCCGCCACCGCGACCACGCTGCAGGCCCGGCTCAACATGAACCACGGCGCCGCCTTCGACGTGCAGGCGGTGTGTTCCGGCTTCGTCTACGGCATGGCGGTGGCCGACAGCCTCATCAAGACCGGCATGGCCAAGACCGTGCTCCTGGTCGGCGCGGAGACCATGAGCCGGCTGATGGACTGGACCGACCGCACCACTTGCGTCCTGTTCGGCGACGGCGCCGGTGCGGTGGTTCTTCAGGCCAAGGAGGGCAGGGGCGACAATACCGATCGCGGCGTGCTCAACACCAAGCTGTTCTCCGACGGACGCCTGCACGACCTGCTCTATGTCGATGGCGGGCCGTCCTCGACCCAGACCACCGGTCATCTGCGCATGCAGGGCAAGGAAGTCTTCCGCCACGCCGTGACCAACATTTCCGCCGCCATCGTCGCCTCGGTCGAGGAGGCGGGTCTGAAGATCTCCGATATCGACTGGTTCGTGCCGCACCAGGCCAACCAGCGCATCCTCGACGGCACGGCCCGGAAGCTCGGCATTTCGCCCGACAAGGTCGTCACGACCGTCGCGCAGCACGGCAACACCTCGGCGGCGTCCGTGCCGCTGGCCTTGGCGACGGCGGTCGCCGACGGCCGCATCCGCAAGGGCCAGCTCGTCCTGCTCGAAGCGATGGGCGGCGGCTTCACCTGGGGCGCCAGCCTGCTTCGCTGGTAGTCCACCGCTTCAAGACTTTGGCCTATCCCTTTGACGTTGACGGATAATCCGCCCGCGCCTACCTTCCGTTAGGCATAAGGGGATTCGCCCATGTCCACCGATACGTTGACGCGCGCCGACCTGACCGAAGCGGTGTTCCAAGCCGTGGGGCTCTCGCGCAACGAGTCGGCCCAGATGGTCGAGGATCTGCTTGAAGAGGTTTGCTCCGCGCTGGCGCGGGGCGAGACCGTGAAGCTCTCCTCCTTCGGCACCTTCGCCGTGCGCCAGAAGAGCCAGCGCATGGGCCGCAATCCCAAGACCGGCGATGAAGTGCCGATCGCGCCGCGCCGTGTTCTTGTATTTCGGCCGAGTCATGTATTGAAGGCGATCATCAACGGGCAGACGCCCGATCCCGACAAGA
>CAZMHP010000222.1:0-5308 GCA_964566095.1 uncultured Rhizobium sp.
AGGTGCCGTTCTTCGGCATCTGCTACGGCCTGCACATGGCGGTGATCGAGGCGGCGCGCGATCTCGCGGGCCTCGACGGCGCCGGCACGACGGAGATCGGCAAGCCCAGGCATCCCGTCATCGGCCTGATGACCGAATGGACGCGCGGCAACGCCAGGGAAGTGCGCAGCGCCGACGGCGACATGGGCGGCACGATGCGGCTCGGCGCCTACACCGCGGTACTGACGCCCGGCAGCCGGGTGTCGGAGGTCTATGGCGGCGCGCTCGAGATCAGCGAGCGCCATCGTCATCGCTACGAGGTCAACACCGAATACACAAAGATGCTCGGCGAAAAGGGCTTCAAGGTCACCGGCTGGTCGCCCGACGGCCGCCTGCCCGAGATCATGGAATTCCCGGATCATCCCTGGTTCATCGGCGTGCAGTTCCACCCCGAGCTGAAATCAAGACCGCTGGAGCCGCACCCGCTGTTCACGAGCTTCGTGGCGGCCGCGGTGGCGAAGAGCCGGCTGGTTTAGAAACGCGAACGCTCCATTGTCATCCCCGGCGAACATTGCGCGCATCAGCGCGTAATGTGAGGGAAGGGGACCCAGGTGGTTCAACATGGTGAACCATCGAAGTGTTTGCACCAGCTTTGCTAGGGCGAGTAAGCATACGCACCTGGGTCCCCTTCCCCTCACGTCGCTTCGCGACGCTCGGCCGGGGATGACAAGTGGTGCGCCGCCTACCGCCCCACAAACCTCGCCCGCCGCTTGTTCAGGAACGCGTCGATGCCCTCCACGAAGTCCGCCGTGCGGCCGCAGGCGGCGATGGCCTGGCGCTCGTGCTCCATCTGCGTCTCCAGACCGTTGGCCGATGAGATCGCGTAGAGCCGCTTGGCATGCGCCAGCGCCTCGGTCGGCATTTGCGCCAGCTTGCGCGTATAGGCGCGCGCCTTGTCGCGGAACTCGGCCTGGGGATAGACCTCCGACACGATATGCAAATCCTTCGCCTCGTGCGCGCTCAGCGCGCGGTTGGTGGCGGTCAGCTCGAAGGCGAGCTTGGGCCCGACCAGGCGGGGCAGGTTGAAGGTCAGGCCGCCATCGGTCACCGCGCCGATCGCGGTATAGGCGACGGTGAAGCGCGCCGTGTCCGCCGCCAGCACGATGTCGCCGGCCAGCGCCACGCTCAAACCGCCGCCGGCGGCGACGCCGTTGACGCCCGTCACCACGGGCTTGCGCATCTGAGTCATGGTCGAGATCGCGCCGTGGAAGCGCACGGTCAGCATCTTGAGGAACGCGCCGGCATTGCCCCGCGCGGTCACGGCGTCCTGCATCTGGCGCACGTCGCCGCCGGCGCAGAAAGCGGGGCCGTTGCCGGTCACCAGCACGGCGCGCACATTCTGGTCCTGGTCGGCGGTGATGAGGGCGTCGAGGAATGCGTCGGTCAGCGCCAGGTTGAGCGCGTTATAGGCCTTGGGCCGGTTGAGCGTGATGATCGCGGTACCGTCCTCGATCTCCAGTTGCACGAGCTTCTCGGGCTTCACGGACGGTTCCCCTTCCTGTCGCTGTCGTTGATCTGCCACAGGCGCATGCGGGCGTCCAACCACCTCGCGGCGATGTGAGATCGACGTATCGGAAGGAATTGCCGGATCAGGCCAGTCGGGACGAGGTCGGCCGGCCGTCGAAATCGGTCCAGCACATCCGCTCGAAGTCGAACAGCTTGCAGGCGCGCACGATGCGCCGGTAGGCGTCCGGCGTCAGTACATATTCCACGACTGCCTCGCCATGCGCCGCTTTCAGCCGTGCCTGGGTCTCGGACAGGGCATAGACCGGAGTTGAGGCATCCACATGATGCGCGGTGTGGGTCATGGCGTCGGAATACAGGGGCAGCAGATCGATCGGCAGCTTCACATGCACCGAACCGCGCAGATTGACGTCATGGTCGCGCCAGCGCGCCTCATCGGCGAACCACGGCACGCTGGGATGGGTATGATTGAGATAGAAGGAAATGCCCGCGAGATAGCCCCAGGCCAGATAGGGCACGGCCCAGCCCAGCACGGCGACCAGCCACAAGGAGCGTGTCGGCGCGAAGGCGTGCCCGGCGCACAGGATGGTCGTCACCAGCGCCGCGCCGCCCGCGACGACGAAGAGCGAGTCCCAGATATGCTGCCGCCATTGCCGGCGCGCCGCCCGGTGCAGCGGCGCCAGCAGCGAGGGAAGCCACATCGCGGCGTGGTGATAGAACAGCGGCCCCCAATAGCCGCGATAGACGCGCTCGACGAAGCGGCGCGCCGGCGAAGCGGCGCGGTATTCGTCGAGCCCCATCGGCGCCCAGACGGGATCGAAGCCTTTCAGGTTGGTGCGCGCATGGTGCCGCTTGTTGTGCGTCAGGCGCCACAGGCTGGTCGAATGCAGGATCGGCAGGAAGGCGATGCGCCCGAGCCAAGCGTTCCACTTGCGGCTCGGCACCAGCGCGCCGTGGCAGCAATCGTGTCCGACGATGAACAGCATCGCCATGAAGATGCCGTTGGCGATCGAAAAGGCGAGGTTGGCCGCGACCGGCAGCGGTGCCAGCGCGCCCGCCAAGCTCGCCAGATAAAGCGTGAGATAGACGGCGAAAAGCGCCAGGCCTTGCGCATAGCGTCGCTGCGCCGCGCGCGCGGACGTGCCGGCGGACAGGGGAAGCGCAACGGTTTCGGCCAACTCCACGGCGGTGCCTGGAAGATTTGATGCACCGCACTGTGGAATGGTTCTGGCTAACGAAGCCTTGCCGGCGTTCAGGTTCCGTGCCGAACGGTTAACCGAACCTTTGGCGAATGCTTACACTGTGGGTTCAAACCGGAAGTCGCACCAGCGATCGGCGGTCGGATCGTAGAGCTTGCACACCCGCGTCAGCCGCCAGTGATAGGCCGGCGTCCAATGCACCACCAGCACGTCGTCGCGCTCCGCGCGAAGATGGCTTTGCGCCGCCTTGAGCGAATACATCGGGATGATCGGGTTCAAATGATGCGCCGTGTGCTGCATCAGCCGATGGAATAGAAGGTCGAACGCCTCCCAGAACACGATATGCACCGTGCCACGCATCTTTTGTTCCATAGTCGAGGGCCGGCCGCTCGGCAGCGACCAATGCACATCGGGACCCGTATGCTGCACGACGGTGACGAAGGAGATGTAGAAGTTCCACAGCAGGAACGGGATCAGCAGCCCGAACACCAAGGCGTTGACGAAGGCCGCGCCCCAGGCTTGGCCGGCGAGCCCGTGCGCCGCCACCGTCAGTCCGCCCAGCAACGCCGCGAGCCACAGATAGACCAGCGCGAAGTCGAGATAGTCGCGCGCGCGGAACGTGGCGCGCTCCTGGGCACTGGGCAGGAAGATCTGCAGCAGCCAGATGTCGATCAGGTAGTAGGTCGCGTGGCCGAAGAGGCTGCGTTGGTAGCGATAATAGGCGCGCCGCAGCGGCGATGCCGCGCGATAGTCCTCCACCGTCATCGGGGAGAACGCGTTGTCGACGCCGATCTGCGCGGTGAAGCGGTGGTGCACCTGGTTGTGGTGATAGGCCCAGCGGCTCAACGGGTGCAGCGCCGGCAGGAAGCCGATGGTCGCGATCAGCCGGTTCAGCCAGCGATGGCGCGTGCCGCCGCGATGGGCGCAGTCGTGCCCGATGATGCCCAGCGTCGCGGTCAGGATGCCGGCGACGAAGGCGAAGCCCAGCTTGGCCCACAGGCTCGCCGCGACGACGGCGCAAAAGACGCAGAAGCAGTAGAGCGAGAACTCAGCCGTCAGCAGCGCCACCGGGCGAAAGAGATGCCAGGTCACGAAGGGCGCCAGAGTCAAATCGGCGCGCGGCTTGTCTGCCGTCATCTGCTCCATGGACGATCCGCCACGTCGAACGAGGATTGGTTAGCGCAAGTTAACCCTTTTTTGCGCCTGCGAATAGAGTCCGAGTGTCCTTATCGCGAAGTTCCCGTTCGATGCCGTCGTCCCGGCTCGCGCGACGACCGGCGCTGAACCGCGGCGAAGTTCCGTTAACCGCTGGTTTACCCCAAGCCTAAAGCTGTAGGGATTCCGAAACCCCCCTTCTTTAGTCTGGCGCCATGCTCGATGCGCTCCGTGCCATGGAAGGGTTTGTTCGCGCGTTGGCCATTGCGGCGCTCGCCGCGCTCAGCCTTTGTGCCGGCGCCAGCGCGGCGAACGAGGCTTATGGCGGCGGAGCCGACTATCGGCTCGGCGTCGGCGACAAGATCCGCGTCATCGTCTACGACGAGGCCGATCTCGGCGGCGATTTCCAGATCGATGCGACGGGCTTCGTACGGCTGCCTCTGGTCGGCCAGGTGCAGGCAAGTGGCCTGACCGGCCACGATCTGGAAGCCAACATCACCGCCGCGCTGGCCGGCGGCTACCTCAATGATCCGCGCGTCAGCGTCGAGGTTACGACCTATCGTCCGTTCTATATCGTGGGCGAAGTGTTGAAGCCCGGCGAATATCCCTATGCCAACGGGCTGACCGCTTCGAGCGCCGTGGCGCTGGCGGGCGGTTTCACGCCCAAGGCCGTGCAGAGCGTGATCTATGTTCGTCATCAGGGGGAGAACGTGGAGCGCCGCCTGGCCGCCAATGAATCCACGATCATCCGCCCCGGAGACGTTGTGCGCGTCGACTCCACCGCCTTCTGGGACGTCCTGGATGTCCTGGCGCCGCTCGCGGGCGTCAGTGCATTGCGTTATACAATTCCGTAATTCCGTCAGAACCTTGTAAACTACGGCGTCCTCGGTCATAGGATCGGCGCATGTCGGACCAAAAGCCCAATCCCGTCGTCAAAGTCGGCAATGTCGAGATCGGAAACGCGCGCAAGCTCGCGCTGATCGCCGGCCCCTGCCAGCTCGAGAGCCGCGAGCACGCTTTCGAGATGGCGCATGCGCTGAAGGAGATGGCGGCCAAGGCCGGTCTCGGCCTGATCTACAAGACGAGTTTCGACAAGGCCAACCGCACCAGCACGAGCGGCAAGCGCGGCCTGGGGCTCGAGAAATCGCTGCAGGTCTTCGCCGATCTGCGCGCCGAACTCGGCCTGCCGATTCTGACCGACATCCACGAACGCGAGCAATGCGCGATCATGGCGCCGGTCGTCGATGTGCTGCAGATCCCCGCCTTCCTCTCACGCCAGACCGACCTGATCTTCGCCGCCGCCGCGACCGGCAAGGTGGTCAACGTCAAGAAGGGCCAGTTCCTCGCGCCCGGGCAAATGAAGCATGCCATCGCCAAGGTGATGGAGGCGGGCAACCGCAACGTGATGGTGACCGAGCGCGGCGTCAGCTTCGGCTACAACACGCTCGTCG
>CAZMHP010000223.1:0-5260 GCA_964566095.1 uncultured Rhizobium sp.
CTCGCCGGCGGCACGACCACGGCGCGCACCGCGGGGACGGTCGCGCCCGACGGCGATCTCAACCTGCGCGACGCCATCGTGCGCGGCGACGCCATCGGTCCCGATCTCGACATCACCGCGCCCTATCTCAACGGCCCCGGCCAGCCGATCTACAAGATGCATGTCCTGAAAGATCCCGCCGACGCGACGCGCACGGTGAACTATTGGGCGGACGAGGGCGCGACCTCGTTCAAGGCCTATATGATGATCTCCCGCGACGAACTCACCGCCGCGGTCGCCGCCGCCCATGCGCGGGGCCTCAAGATCACCGGCCACCTCTGCTCGGTGACCTATCGCGAGGCGGCGGAGCGCGGCATCGACAATCTGGAGCACGGCTTCGCGGCGGCGACCGATTTCGTGAAGGACAAGACGCCGGACGTCTGTCCCGACCGTTCGATCCTGTCGCTCGCCGACCTCGACGTGAACAGCGCTCAGGTCAAGTCGCTGATCGATCTCCTCATCGCGCATCATGTGGCGCTGACCTCGACGCTGACGGTGTTTGAGACCTTCACGCCGGGCCGGCCGCAAGCGCCGCAGGCCGCGCGCGATCTGCTCATTCCCGAATTGCGCCAGGACTACGAGACGGCGTGGACTGAGGTGCAGACGTCCGAGCGTTCCAAGCCCTACGCGGCGGTGTTCCCGAGGCTGATGAAGCTGGAGAAGATGTTCGTCGACGCGGGCGGAACCTTGCTGGCCGGCACCGATCCCACGGGCTTCGGGGGCGTATTGCCCGGTTATTCGGCCAAGCGCGAGATCGAATTGCTGGTCGAGGCCGGCTTTGCGTTTCCGGCCGCGCTGAAGATCTCCACGCTTAACGGCGCGCAATTTCTGGGGCGCGACAAGACGGTCGGCTCGCTCGCCATCGGCAAGCGGGCCGACATCGTGGTGATCGACGGCGACCCGGCCCGCGACGCAACGGCGCTGGAACGCATGCCGCTCGTGTTCAAGAACGGCCTGGGCTATCGCACCGACCTCATCATCGATGCGCTGAAGGGCAAGGTCGGCCTCTACTGATTAACCTTTGGCAATGTCGCGACGCCTTGCGACACTATTGGTCGCGGCGGCCCCACGCCCGCACTAGAGTGCGCGACATGAAGAGAGCTTTGATCCTTTTGCCGCTGGCGCTTGCGCTGGGCGCCTGCGGCACGTCCGAACCGCGCCATGGCCGCTGGAATCCGAACGCGGTGCCGCGCGACGAGAACTGGCATTCGCAGTCGGCAGGTCTTCTGCGCTACGACGCCAATCATGACGGCATCCTGACTCGCGCCGAACTCGTCGCCGGCCTGCACGCGGAATTCAACACCTACGACGTCAGCCACAACAATTGCCTTGGCCCCGAACAGGCGCGCGCCATCAACCAGGTCCGCGTCCAGCAGGATGCCTCGCAGGCTTCGCCGTTGGTCGATTGGAACCAGGACGGCTGCATCGACTTCAACGAATTCGCCGGCGCGACGCTGTCGCTGTTCGATACGCTCGATACCGATGGCAACGGCCAGCTCTCCGCGCAGGAACTGAACCCCAGCGGCCGTGCGCCGGGGCAGAGTGGCCAAGGCACGCCCGGCCAGACAAGCGGCCGCGGCCACGGCCGGCATCGCGGCGGCGGCGGTGGGGAGCCGCCCGGCCAGTAACCGTATCCTTGGTGGCGCTTGACGGCGCCTCCCGCGCGATGCGGAAATTCCCGACATGGGGGGACGTCAAGCTCGCGCCATGGCTTGCGCGGTCGTATTGGCCGCGTGCGCGACCGCGCCCAAGACTCCGCATTGGACGCCCTATCTGCCGCAACCCATGCCCGTGGATTACGGCAAGGCGATCATCGCCGGCTTCGACGTCAACCACGACAAGAAGGTGAGCCGGTGGGAGCTTGAAGCCGGCTTGCGGCAATATTTCCGGCAGGCGGACACCAACCGCGACGGCCGGCTCGATCCCGACGAGGTCGCCGCCGCCAATCAGCGGCGCATCCGCCTCGACAAATCCAATGCCATTCCGCTCATCGATTGGAACCAGGACGGCTATGTGGACTTCGACGAATTCGCGGCCGGCCTGTGCTCGCTGTTCGAGCAGCTGGATCTGAACGGCGACGGCGAGGTCACGGAGGACGAATTCCGCCGCGCCCCTTGATGACATTTTCGCGAGGTCCGGTTCCCATTACAGCGGAAGCCCCGGCAATTTTGCGCATGCAGGTATTCGTCGGCGGAAACCCTCTGGCGCGTCGAGGCGTGTTCTAAGAGAAGTCCAATTCGAATGCTTGCGCAGGCGAGGGACCATGAAGATCGCGCTGAGGGTGATTTGCGTCCTGGGTCTTCTGACGCTTGCGACGGACGTGGCGCTGGGTGCCGAAGCGGTTGTCGGTAGCCGCGTGCTTACCATCGACGGAGCCGACGTCTTCGTGCGCGAGGCCGGATCGCCCGCCGCTCCGGCCCTCGTGCTGCTGCATGGCAACCCATCGTCCTCGCACATGTTTCGCGGGATCATTCCGGTCCTCGCCCGGCGCTTCCACGTGATCGCGCCCGATTATCCGGGCTTCGGATACAGCAGCGCGCCGCCCAAGGAGAAATTCGCCTACACATTCGATCATTACGCCGCGGTCGTTCGCGCCGTCATGGACAAGCTGGGCGTGGACCGCTTTGGCCTGGTGATGCAGGACTACGGCGTGCCGGTGGGCTTTCGCCTGGCGGTGGCGACACCCCAAAAGATCTTGTTCCTCGTCGTGCAGAACGGTCAGATCTGCCCGCCGCTGCACGACGAGCCGAGCTGGCTGGATCCGTTCTGGGATCACCGCGATGCGGCGGCCGAAACGCGCCTGCGCAACTCCTATGTCCTGCGCGCCACCAAGCTCTACTACACCCTGGGCGCCCACGATCCCGGGGCGCTGTCGCCCGATGCCTGGACGGTGGATCAATTTTCGATGGACCAACCGGGCAGCAAGGACGCCCGTACCGAGATCACCTACGACTATCCGTCGAACGTCAGAAGTTGGCCGCGCTGGCAGCAGTACCTGCGCGACAGCCAACCTCCCACTCTGGTCCTGTGGGGGAAGAACGATCCCTTGTTCACCGTCGACCAGTCCGAATGCTATGCAAAGAACAACCCGCGCAATACGGTGGCGAAGTATTTCGACGGCGGACATTTCATGCTGGAAGAGCATGGCGACGAAGCGGCGCAGGATATTCTCGACTTTGCGGCCCGTCTGAAACTGCCATGAACCCCATCGCGCGCGCGGGAACGGTCCGATCGCTGTTTCGCCACCCGGTGAAGGGTTTCACGCCGGAGAAGATGGCAAGCGCTCGGTTGGCCCCAGGTGCGCCTTGGCCGTGCGACCGCCTTTATGCCGTGGAGAACGGCCCGTCCGGCTTCGATCCGGCGCATCCGGCGCACATTTCCAAATTTATGTTCACGGTGCTGGCCAGTATTCCGCGCGTGGCGCTGGCGCGAACGCGGTTCGACGAGACGACGCACACCATTTCGGTGCAGGCCGAGGGTTTTGACGGCTTCGAAAGTGCGTTGTCCACGCAGGCGGGACGCAGCGCTTTCGCCGGCTGGCTGACGCATTTTCTGGGCGAGACGCAGGGAGCGCTCAAAGTGGTGCACGCCGACGGTCATCGCTTCTTCGACAATCCCCGGGGACACGTCTCGGCCATCAACCTCGAGAGCGTTCGCGACCTGGAACGGCGGCTCGGCCGGCCCGTCGATCCCGCACGCTTTCGCGGCAATGTCTATTTCGAAGGTTGGCCCGCGTGGTCGGAACTGAGCCTTGCCGCCGGCGGCCGGGTGCGTCTGGGTGACGCCGAGGCGGTCGTCGTCAAACCCATCGAGCGTTGCATCGCGACCCATGTTGATCCCGGACGCGGCGAACGGGACCTGGAGGTCGTGCCGGCCCTGCGCCGTTTTCTGGGTCATGTGCATTGCGGGGTGTACCTGCAGGTCGCCGCGGCGGGCTCGGTCGAGCCGGGGGCCGCATTCGCGGAAATTCCTTGATGGTGCTTTCGGGGGACCCGTCCCCCGGGTCGGGCAGCGGCGGATCTTCTTGACAGCGACGGAGGCTTGCCCCTACACCGGCCGCCTTTCGCGGACGGGGCCTGCAAGGGCCGCGATGCGGGGGCGTAGCTCAGTTGGTTAGAGTGTCGGCCTGTCACGCCGAAGGTCGCGGGTTCGAGCCCCGTCGCTCCCGCCACCCGCCGCTGCCAGGCAGCGGAGGGTGGCAGTCCGCCGAAGCCTCGGCGTAGGCGGACGTCATTCGCAGCTTTGGGTGGAGATCCATTTCCACCGCTGAACGCGGTGCGAAATGGCCCCTGGAAGGGTCCGATCGACGGCCCCCTCCGTTAGTTGGGAATCGTTCGCAACAGCCCGGAAAAATCCTGTTTTTTCCGGTCGAATCTTGGTCTACACCCGCGTTGCTCGCGGCTGCCCGCCACTTATACTGCACCCGCGAAATCAGAGAGTTCCGCCTTCATCCAGGCGCATCGCACCGGGGGGCGGACTTGCAAGGGTCGGGAATGGACAAGCAGCTTCTCGAATATCTCCCGATCCTCCTCTTCATCGGGATCGCCGGCGTTATCGCCTCCGCCCTCCTGATCGCCCCGGTCATCCTGGGGCCGTCCAAGCCCGATCCGGAAAAACTCTCCGCCTATGAATGCGGCTTCAACGCGTTCGGCGATGCGCGCATGAAATTCGACGTGCGCTTTTATCTCGTCTCGATCCTCTTCATCATCTTCGACCTGGAAGTGGCGTTCCTGTTTCCCTGGGCGATCACGCTCGGTGCCACCGGCGCCTTCGCCTTCTGGTCGATGATCGTGTTTCTCGGCGTGCTGACCGTCGGCTTCATCTACGAATGGAAGAAGGGAGCCCTCGAATGGGAGTGATCCCTGCCGGCCCCACATCGCCCTACGGATCCGCCGGCCGCTCGACGGTCGAAGGCGCGCGCGCCGTCAGCAATGACGACGCCTATTTCAAGGCGATGCAGCAGGAGATGGCCGACAAGGGCTTTCTCGTGACCTCGGCCGAGGCGCTGGTGAATTGGGCCCGCACGGGCTCGTTGATGTGGATGACCTTCGGGCTCGCCTGCTGTGCCGTCGAGATGATGCAGGCCAGCATGCCGCGCTACGATCTGGAGCGCTTCGGCGCGGCGCCGCGCGGTTCGCCGCGACAGTCGGACGTGATGATCGTCGCCGGCACGCTGACCAACAAGATGGCGCCCGCGCTGCGCAAGGTCTACGACCAGATG
>CAZMHP010000224.1:0-5238 GCA_964566095.1 uncultured Rhizobium sp.
TCCCCCGCTTCGCGAGGGAGGAATCCGATTCAACCGTACCGCTCTTCCTTCCAGGGATCGCCTTCGTTGTGGTAGCCGCGGGTTTCCCAGAAGCCGGGGCGGTCCTCGGCGTGGAAGACGATGCGCGTCACCCATTTGGCGCTCTTCCAGAAATACCAGTCCGGCACCACGACGCGCACCGGGCCGCCATGCTCGAGCGGGATCGGCTTGCCCTCCCAACTATGGGCGAGGAGCACATTGGCGTCGGCGAAGACGTCCGTCTTCACATTGGTGGTGTAGCCGTCATAGGCGTGGAAGACGACGTGCCTCGCCTCAGCCTTCGGCTTGACGAGGTCGAGCAGCGTCCTGGACGAAACGCCCTGCCAGTGATTGTCGAAACGGCTCCAGGACGTGACGCAATGGATGTCGCTCACCTGCTCGTCCTGCGGCAGCGCCTGGAACTGTTCGAGCGTCAGCGCGACCGGGTTCTCGACGAGACCCAGAACCTGAAGCCGCCAGTTCTCCGGCTTGATGTCGGGCTGCACGCCGAGATCGAGCACCGGCCAGTTCTTCACTTCCTTCTGGCCGGGCGGCAGGCGGCCCACATGCCCGAGATCGGGCCGGCCGGTGATGAGACGCCCCTCGGCGGCCCATTCCTGCTTGGACCGGATGAGCTTGTCCTTGATCTTGCCGATCAGGGTGGGTTCGTCGTCGCTGTCCGCCATGAACAAGCTCCACTGTCATCCCCGGCCGAACGCCGCGCAGCGGCGCGAGGGGAAGGGGACCCAGGTCGCGACATTATCCCGGTGTCGCAGGAAATTCTCAACATGCTCGTCCGACCGAGCGTTTGTTACCACCTGGGTCCCCTTCCCCTCGCTTCGCTCGGCCGGGGATGACAGCGGTACAAGATCACCCCTTGTCCCGCATCAGCCGCGCCTTGTCGCGCTGCCAGTCGCGCTGCTTCTCGGTCTCGCGCTTGTCGTGCAGCTTCTTGCCCTTGGCGATGCCGAGCTCGACCTTGGCGATGCCCTTCGGATTGAAATAGAGCTTCAGGGGAATGAGCGTCATGCCTTCGCGCTGAATCGCGGCGGCGAGCTTGGCGGCCTCGCGCTTGTGCACCAGCAGCTTGCGCGAACGCTTCGGCTCGTGGTTGAAGCGGCTGGCCTGGGTGTATTCGGGGATATAGGCGTTGACCAGGAACAGCTCGCCGTCCTTGGCGTAGGCGTAGGATTCGGAGATCGTCGACTTGCCGCTGCGCAGCGATTTGACTTCGGAGCCGACCAGCATGATGCCCGCCTCGAGCGTCTCGTCGATGGCATAGGCGTAGCGCGCCTTGCGGTTGTCCGCGACGATTTTGGTGCCGTCGTCCTTTTTCTTGGGCATTTTTGGTGCGCCGCTCCGCGATGCCGCCCGCCAACCCATCGCGGAGCGGCTGGTACACGACCTTTATAAAACTCTTTGTCATGGCCCGCGAATGCGGGCCACCCAGGTGACACCTACTCCGTACCCGCAATTGAAGCACAGCCAAATAGGCAACATCGGTGCGGGCTTCAACTGGGTGGCCCGCATTCGCGGGCCATGACACCTGAAGGGGTTAGGGAGCAATCCCCGCTTTCGCCATCGCCGCTTTCACGGTGGCGCGGGCGGTGTCGGTGGCGGGGACGAGCGGCAGGCGCACTTCGTCGGTGGCGAGGCCGAGCAGCGAAGCGGCGTATTTCACCGGCGCGGGGCTCGGCTCGACGAACATCGCGTCGTGCAGCGGCATCAGCCGGTCCTGAAGCTGCAGCGCCTTCTCGAACGCGCCCTGCAGGCAGGCGTTCTGGAACTCGGCGCAGAGCTTGGGCGCGACATTGGCCGTCACCGAGATGCAGCCATGGCCGCCATGCGCCATGTAGCCGAGCGCGGTGCCGTCCTCGCCCGACATCAAGCGCCAGTCATGGCCGCAAGCCGCGCGCTCGCGCGTCGGGCGCATCAGGTTGGCGGTGGCGTCCTTGACGCCGACGATATTGGACAGCTTCGACAGCCGGCCCATGGTCTCCACCGAGATCTCCACGATGGCGCGGCCGGGGATGTTGTAGAGCAGGATCGGGATGTCGACGGCCTGCGCAATCGCGGCGAAGTGGCGGTACATGCCCTCCTGCGACGGCTTGTTGTAGTAGCCGGTGACCGACAGCACCGCGTCCGCGCCGACCTCCTTGGCGTGGCGGGTCAGCGCGATGGCTTCCGCGGTCGAATTGGAGCCGGCGCCGGCGATCACCGGCACCCGGCCGTTGGCCTCCTCCACGCAGAGCGCGATCACGCGCATGTGCTCTTCGTGGCTGAGCGTCGGCGATTCGCCGGTGGTGCCGCAGGGCACCAGGCCGTGGCTGCCCTGCGCGATCTGCCAGTTGACGAGCTTGCGGAACGCCGCCTCGTCCACCTTGCCGTCCTTCATCGGCGTGATGAGGGCGGGAATGGAACCTTTGATCCTGTCGCGCGAAAACGCCATGGCCGGCCTTCAATGCTTCGAATGGGCGCAACCTAAGGGCCGGTCGTGGCGGCGGCAAGGCGATCCGCCAAGCTATCCCCCACCCAAAGAACCGTAGGATATCCCAGTCCAGCCCCGATGGTTGTCACCATGTGTCATGGCCCGCAAAAGCGGGCCATCCAGTTGACCCCGATATCACCTTCGACATTTTGGCTCGACGACCATCTGGATGGCCCGCACTCCGGCGGGCCATGACAATTTGGGATTGAACGGGACGGCCGCGCGGCGTCAAGGTAAAAACCGCGCAACAGGTGCGCCGCGGCCTCGACTTCGCCATATGGCTGTGGTCCCTGAGCCGATACCCCATTCGAGGCGATTCACGCAGATGACGTTGGGCAGAGCCGTTCTCTTCCTCGCCGCAACCGCGCTGGCGGCGCTCGCCACGCACGGCCAGACGAGCTTGCCCAACGGGCTGACGCAGCAGGGCAACGTCATCATGATGCAGCCGGTGCCGGACGGCTCGACCGATGCCGGCTACACCCCCGACCGCGAGCGCCGCGCGGGCGCCGTGCGCACGCTGAGCGCCGGCGATCACGACGTCTACGCCAGAGCCTTCGACGCGGCCGACCGCGGCGACTGGACCGCGGCGCGGGCGCTGGCGATGCAGGGCCACGACGCGATGGCCATGCGGCTGATCACCTGGCGCTATCTGCTCGACAAGAACAGCGGCGCGTCCTTCGCCGATATCGACGCGTTCCTCAAGAACAATCCCGACTGGCCGCTGCGCGACACGCTGGTTGCCCGCGCCGAGGCGGCGATGGATCCCAACATGGCGCCCGGCGCCGTCATCGCCTGGTATGGCGAGCGCGCGCCCGCGACCGGCATGGGCATGGTGCGGCTGGGCGATGCGATGATCGCGCTGGGCAAGACCGCGACCGGCCGCGCCTTGGCGCAGCGCGGCTGGATCGGCGGCGACTTCCAGCCGGACCAGGAACTGGCGATCGTGCGCAAGGACGGCGGGCTGTTCACGCCCGATATCGACCGGGCGCGGCTCGCCAGTCTGATCTCGCGCGACGATGCGACGGCGGCGGAGCGCGAGTTGTCGCGCGTCGACGACGACGTGCAGAAGCTCGGCCGCGCGCGGCTGGCCTTCCGGTCGAGCCGCGCCAATGGCGAGCGGCTGGCCGCCGCGCTGCCGCCCAGCCTGCGCGACGACCCCGACCTCGCCTTCGACCGCGCCCGCGCGGCGCGGCGGGCCAATGACAACGAAACCGCCGCGGCGCTGCTGCAGCGCAGCGCGCTCAAGGACTTCATCGCGGCGCATCCCGGCCGCTGGTGGACCGAGGCCAATCTGGTCGTGCGCGGCCTGATCGCCAGCGGCAGTTATCGCAACGCCTATGGCGTGATCGACGACACCGGGCTCGCCACCGGCACCGAGTTCTCCGAGTCCGAATTCCTGGCGGGCTGGATCGCGCTGCGGCACTTGGGCAGCCCGGCCAAGGCGATGGCGCATTTCAAGAAGCTGGAGGCCGGCGTGTCGCGGCCGATCAGCCTGGCGCGGGCGCGCTATTGGAAGGGCCGCTGCTATGAGGCGATGGGCGACGCGGCCGATGCCTTCACGCAATACAAGCTGGCGGCGCAGGCGCCGGAGAGCTTCTACGGCCAGGTGGCGCTGGCGCGGATCGACGCGACGCCGGTGCTGCACATCGAGGAGGCGGTCGCGGACGCGCGCGACGCGGCGGCCGACGCCGAGAAGGACGAGCTGCTGCGCGCCATCCGCGTGCTGGGCGACCTCGGCCAAGTCGATTTCGTGCGCATCTTCGCGCTGCGCGAGGCGGAGCTGCATGGCGAGCCCAAGCGGATCAAATATCTCGCCCAGACCCTGACCGAGCTCGGCTATCGCGAGGCGGCGGTGCGCGTCGCCAAGACCGCCAGCTATGGCGGCACGACCTTCCTCGCCTACACCCATCCGGTGATCGCCCTGCCCGTCTATCCGGGGCCCGGCGCGGCGCCGGAAGCCGCCTATGTGCTCGGCCTGATCCGCCAGGAAACGGAATTCGACCCCGATGCGGTGAGCCGCGCCGGCGCCAAGGGCCTGATGCAGATGATGCCGGCTTCGGCCCGCGCGGCCGCCGCGCGCTCGGGCGTTCCCTATCGGCCCAATGACGTGACGCTGCCCAGCTACAACATCCAGCTCGGCATGAGCGAGTTCGCGGGCGATGTGAGCGATTTCGGCGGCTCGCTGGTGCTCGCCATCGCCGCCTACAATGCGGGGCCCGGCAACGCGAAGAAATGGATCGCGGCGAACGGCGATCCGCGCAGTCCCGCGACGGATCCGATCGACTGGATCGAGATGATCCCGTTCAACGAGACGCGGAACTATGTGATGCGGGTGCTGGAAAACGCGCAGATCTATCGCGGACGGCTGGCGGGGCGCGATCTGCAGACGCGCATCCTGCAGGATATGTATGCGCCGAACGCGCCGGGCGTGAAGGTGATTTCGCCCTATCCGGGGTGATGCGTACCAAAATAAACTTGTCATCCCGGACGCGTAGCGAAGCGGAGCGATCCGGGACCTATCGTGGCGGTTCCTCAATGGGTCCCGGCTCCGCGCGCTGCTCACGCAGCGCTTGGCCGGGATGACAGGTGGGGTTCAACGAAAGATGTTCAGCCACTCGCGCGCGAGGCGCTGGGCCTCGGCGATCTGGCTGGTGTTCATCTCCTTGGCGATGGAGGCGCGCCAGGACTTGGCCTCGTCGCTGCCGCGCAGGGCCGCCAGGTTGAACCACTTA
>CAZMHP010000225.1:0-5227 GCA_964566095.1 uncultured Rhizobium sp.
CGTCGCCCAGATCAGCGTCTCGTGCGCGTTGGTGAAGCGGCGGCCGCGGAAATTCGGCATCGGGTTGGTCTTGCGCCACACGACGTCGTTCAGGATCCAGAAGCCGAGGTCCTGGAGGATCGCGCCGACGCGGAAGATGTTGTGGTAGGAGCCGATCACCCACAGCGTGCCGGTGTCCTTGAGCACCCGGCGCGCCTCGGTCAGCCATTCGCGGGTGAAGCGGTCGTAATCGGCGAAGCTGCCGAACTGGTCCCAGGCGTCGTCGACGGCGTCGACCTTCGACTGGTCGGGTCGGCGAAGCTCGTTCTTGAGCTGGAGGTTGTAGGGCGGGTCGGCGAAGACCAGATCCGCCAGACCGTCGGGCAGGGCGCGCATGGATTGCACGCAGTCGCCCTCGATCACCCGGTCCAATGCCACTGCCGCCATGTGCCCCACCGTTTATCAACAGAAGGATGCACAGTGATTCGGCGGCGAGTCGCCGTCAAGAGTCCGTTTTGAATCAGGGCGTTAATGCGGACTCTTCAAAGCCGCGGTTTTTAGAGTCCCCAGGATTCACACCGTACAAGATGTTGTGCACCGGGGCGAAGGAGCGGCGGTGGTGGTGGCAGGGGCCGTGGCGGCTGAGCGCGGAGAGATGCTCCGGCGTGCCGTAGCCTTTGTTCCGCTCCCAGCCGTAATGGGGGTGTTCGCCGTGCAGCGCCGCCATGATGCGGTCCCGCGTGACCTTTGCGACGATCGATGCGGCGGCGATGGAGACCGACTTCGCGTCGCCGTCGACGATGGTGTCGCAAGGGCAGGGCAGCGCCGGCGCGTCGTTGCCATCGACCAGCGCGAAGGCGGGCGCGAGGGTCAGCGCACGGATGGCCCGCGCCATCGCCTGGTGCGTCGCCTGGCGGATATTGATGAGATCGATCTCGTCGACGCTGGCCTCGCCGACGCCGACCGCGATGGCGGCGGCGAGGATGCGGGGAAAAAGGTCTTCGCGCGTTTCGGCGCCGAGCTGCTTGGAATCGTTCAGGCCCTTGGGGATCCTCTTGCGGTCCAGGATCACCGCCGCCGCCACCACCGGCCCCGCGAGCGGACCGCGCCCGGCCTCATCCACGCCGGCGATCGGACCGGCGCGAAGCTTGAGCACGCGTGCTTCATAGATGTAGTGCGGCATCGCCCGGAGAGTATCAGGTCGATTCGGGCCGAAAAGCGAACGGCATGTCGGCGCGGCGACTTATGCACACCGGCGCTAGACGAACTGGCCCGTGGCATTCACGTGCAGGAAGGTGTCCAGCAATGTCGCGATTGCGACGGGCGCATCGGGCGTCATCTGGCCGGCCACGGCGTTGCGGCTGATGCGAAAGGCGCTGTCGGGATTGAGTCCCCCGACCGCAAGGCGCTGGAATCCCATGCTCCATTGCGCGAAGGCCCGCGCCGGTGCCCGTTGGTCGATGAGGGTGTGGGCATCCCAATGGCGTGCGTCGGTGCAAATCCGGCGATAGGTTTCCTCGACCGACTCGTCCGGTCCCTCCAGCACCTGGAGAAAGGCGCCTTCCATCAGCAGGAGCATGCCGGTGACGTCGCAGGCCGCGTTGTTGCGGCGGGAGACGTCGAGGATGTTCTCCAACGTTTCCTTCGCCGGGTTCGATATGGTGTTGCTGACGTAGAGAAGCTGGCGCATGTCCGTCTTTCACGAATGCGCAACCAGTTTCGAGCCCGCGTCGCTAACAAAGTTTAAAGGAACTCAGCTTTTGGCGAACCAAAGCGGGACACCGTAGTCGATGGTGAGTTCCTCGCCGGCGTCGATGTCGCGCAGCGCGGTGACGGCGATCTCCTCGGCGTCGTAGCGATGATCGAAGGTCACGTTGGGGGGCTGCGCGTGATTGTAGAGGCTGAGATAGCCGAGCCCGACGGCGCATTCCTTCTCGCCGCCGAGCCCGCCCGGCACATCCTCGCCCCAGGCGAGGCTGTAATCGTTGAGGCCGGGGCATTCGGAGTCCTTCAGCGCGAGCGGCAGCACCGGCGAGACCTCGACGATCTCGCCCTTGGCGATGGCGGCGCGGGCGAGCACGCCGCGGCCCCTGCCGGGAAGGCGCTTCCACACGATCTTGTCCATCGGCCGGCCCTGCTCGCGAGTCGCATGAACTGTAGCGCAGCACTTTGTTCGCGCGCCATGACAAGTGCGTGCTCGATGCCGCCTACTCCCGCGCCGCCTGCAGCACGCTGAGGCAGAGCAGCGCCACGAGCGTGGAGAGCGCCAGCGGGATCGCGATCGGCGCCCCGGCCATGGCATCGCGACCCGCCAAGGTGGCGCCGAAGACGCAGGCGAGGGCGACGACGACCGCGAGCACGCCGACCATGATCCAACCCAGCACCCGCGCCGGGCGCGCCGCGTCGCGCGCGATCGCCTCCATCACCGCGACCGAGAAATGCGTCGTGTCGAGTTCGGGCAGCGGACGCGACAGAAGCGCGTCGAGTTGGGCGTCGTTCATGACGGATCTCCCAGGATGGTCTTGAGCTTTTCGCGGCCGCGCAGCACGTGCGATTTCAAGGTGCCCAGCGGCATGTCGAGCGTCTGCGCGGCTTCGCTGTTGGACAGGCCGAGCGCGAAACAGAGCGTGAGCGCGGCGCGCTCGGCGACGGAGAGGTGCGCAAAGGCGCGCTCCAGGTCGAGCCGCGCATGCACGGCGCCTTCGCCGCTCGGCGTCTCGCCGTCCCAATCGCCGAGCTCTTCTTCCTTGCGCTTGCGCGCATGCATCAGGAAGCGCGAATAGGCGATGCGGTAGAGCCAGGTCGCGAACGCGCTGTCGCCGCGAAAGCCCGCGATGGAGCGCCAGGCCTGGAGGAACGTCTCCTGCGCCAGATCGTCGGCGAGCGCGTGGTTGCCGCGCGTCAGCCGCAGCAGCAGGCCGCGCACCTTCGACTGGTGCAGCCGCGTCAGCGCGCTGAAGGCCGCGACGTCGCGGTTCGCCGCCTGCGAAACCAGTGCGCTCTCGTCCATGTCGCCGCCGCTCCGCGCCGCCCTCCCTGTTCAGTGCGGCCGGCGGCGCTCGATCAGCGCCATGAGCAGAAGCGCGACCCCCATCAGCAGCGGGAACAGCGCGATGGTGGGAAGCCAGTCGGCGCCCTTGATCGGCCCGGCGAAGATCGAAGCGGAGGTCATCGACCAGAAGAAGAGCCCGAGCGCGACGCCCAGACACACCAGCACGATGCCGGCGCGCAGCATTCCCACCGGCGCCCGGCCGACCGAGCCGGAGAACATCTCCGGCGGAACCGGCTGGCCCTTCTCGGCCAGGGTCTGCATCACGCGATAGCGCGCCATGCGCACCTGGAACGCGAAGAAGCCGTTGGCGACGAGCACGGCGCCGATGACCAGCCAGAAGGTGATGCCGAGGGCGACGATATCCATGATCATGACCTTGTCCCTTGTCCGTGGCGTTATGCAACACGCCTTAAAGAGATGCAGGCGCGAGCGGGTTCGGATGCACGGACAGCCTCAACGCGGCGCAAGACCCGCCAGGAAGGCGCCGATGTCGGCGGCGGTCTGGCCGGCGGGGCTGCCCATGACCATGGAAGCATGAGTCGAACCTGCGATCGTCATCGGCCCGGCGCCATGGGCGGATTTGGCGGCCAGGGCACGGAAATAGGCGAGTTGGCGCCGGCGCCAGGCGGCCATGTCCTCGCCGGGATCGCCTTGCGGCGCGATGGCGCTGGCGAGGACCAGGATGGGGAGGACGCCGAAGTTCGCGATATCGGTGTCCTGGAAGCAGGTCTTGGGCAGCGCCGCGAAATAGGCGGCGCCGGTGGCGGCGGCGGAACTGCGCGAGGCATCGGCCTGATAACGCGCCAATGTCGCCGGATCGTTCAGGTTGATCGCACCGGTGACGACATGGTGGACGATAAAGCGCCCGACGCCGAGCGCACCGGCGGCCCAGCCGGCATAGCAGCTCGCGCCGCAGGTCGCCGGCATGGCGAGCGCCGTCTCGCGCGAGATGGGATCGAAGTTGGAGAGGAGATCCTTCGGCACGCCCGGCTCGATCAGGATCAGGGCTTCGAGATCCTTGGGGAAGCGCGCGGCATAGATCTCGCCGAAATTGGCGCCCAGCGAATGGCCGACATAGACGAAGGGCTTGGCGACGCCCATGGCCGGGAGCAGGGCGTGGAGTTCGTCCGCCGCGGTGACGCCGTCGAAGGCGTGGCCGCGATATGCACTGCCGCCAAAGCCGGGTCGGTCATAGGCGCAGACGCGGCCCATCTTCGCCAGCATCGGTTGCAGCCGGTACCACTCGGCGGACCAGGCGCCCAGACCGGCGTCGAGGACGAAGGTGCGCTTGCCCGCGCCGCTGCAGACGAAATGGACGCCGTAACCGCCGACCGCGACCGTCCGCCCGACCGCCGGCGGCAGCGTGAAATCGTCGAACAGCGCGCCGGCCTGCTGATAGATCGCGCCGCCCGCCGGAAGCGCGAGGATCAAAAAACCCAGCCATTTCAATAGCCGCCAAAGCCGATGCATGCCGCCCACCCCGTTCGCTCGCTCGGCTTGGATGCACCAGGCGGCGAAACGGATGCGCGGCTCAGCCGCTGGCCCGCGCCGGCTCGGTCTCGAACAGCGAAAGTTGGTCGCCCGCCTTGGGCGGCTTCTTGAACTTGGCGAGCGTCAGCGGCCGCAATTGCGCGTTGAGGCCGAGCCTTTTTACCGCCATGTGGAAGCGGCGCGCGATCATCTCGGCATAGGGCCCGGTGCCCTTCATGCGCACGTTCCACTGCGCATCGTAGTCCTTGCCGCCGCGCATCGAGCGGATCAGCGACATGACGTGCTTGGCGCGGCCGGGCTCGTTCGCCTCCAGCCATTCGCGGAACAGATCCTTGATCTCCAGCGGCAGGCGCAGCAGCACATAGCCGGCCGATGTCGCGCCGTTGCGCGCCGCCGCGGCGAGCACCGCTTCCATCTCGCCGTCGTTGAGCGCGGGGATGGCGGGCGCGAACATCACGCCCGCGGGGATGCCGGCGTCCGACAGCGCCTTGATCGCGGCGAGGCGGCGCTGCGGCGTGCCGGCGCGCGGCTCCATGCGGCGCGCCAGGCTCCGGTCGAGCGTGGTGACGGAGAGCGCCACCTTGGCGAGACCGTCGCGCGCCATTTCGGACAAGATGTCGATGTCGCGCATGACGAGCGGCGATTTGGTCACGATGCCGACGGGATGGCGGAACTCGCGCAGCACTTCGAGCACCGAGCGCGTGA
>CAZMHP010000226.1:0-5168 GCA_964566095.1 uncultured Rhizobium sp.
GCGCGCCGCCATCATGCCGTCCGGCGTCAGCGGTCCCTGCGCCGTGTAGATCGCGAAGAAGCCGCCGTCGAGCCCGCCCTCCACCATGCGCGGATAGTCGACTTGACTGAACTCCTCGGCCGAATGGCGCTGCATCATATCGAAGCCGGGTCGCGCGAAATTGGCGGGTGTGTCGAGATGGGTATCGAGACAGATCAGCTTTTGATGCAGCGTGCGCGCTTCGACCTCGGGCTTGCCGCGCGGTCGCGCGAGGCTCGGCACGGCGGTCAACGCCGCGCCGGCGGCAAGCATCGTTCGACGTGTCAGCATGGCGTGCTCCGACGAGGGCTCGAACGTGGCGGATGGGGTGAGATTCGAACTCACGGTGACGTCGCCGCCACGCCGGTTTTCAAGACCGGTGCCTTAAACCGCTCGGCCACCCATCCCTAAGGCCCAAATCCTTAGCGGCCGCACATAGACCAGGCAATAGCCGCCTTCAGCCGATCTCTTCGTCAAACATCAGCGCGCGTGCATAGCGCGCGGGCGCCGAACCGTAGGACAGCACCTTGTCGTGATAGGCCTTGAGGGCGAAGGTTGGGCCGGCGCGGCGCTCGGCTTCGGCGCGGATGGCTTTGTGCTCCTCATATCCGACGAAATAGGTCGAGAGCTGAGTCGAACTCAGGGACGCGCGCGTCCATTTGCCCTCGGCCTCGCTTTGCTGCTGGAACGCGGTCTTGGTCATCATCTGGATGGCGTCTTCCTTGCTGATGCCATCGACATGAAGCGCCTGATCGAGGATCGCATTGGTGACGGTGCGCAGATACACCTTCAATTGCGCCAACCGATAAAGTGGGTCGTCGGCGATGAAGCCTTCCTCCACGACCATGCGCTCGGCATATACGGCCCAGCCTTCGACGAACGACCCGGATAAGAGTACGGCGCGCAGGACCGATGGGCACTGGTTGGCATGCCAGAGTTGAACGTAGTGGCCCGGCATCGCCTCGTGTACGGCGATGTCCTGAATCCCGTAGGAATTGTATTCGCGCAGAAACGAATCGACCCGCGTCGCCGGCCAATCGTCGGGAATGGGTGAGACCGTGTAAAACGTCTTCAGCCCTTTATCGAGCGGTCCGGGCGGATCGCAATAGGCGACCGCCACGCCGCGCGCGAATTCCGGCATCAATACAACCTCGACCGGCGCAGACGGCAAGGTGACGAGGTCCTTGTCCCGCACGAATTCGGTTGCCCTGGCGAGCGCGGCCTTCGACGCTTCGACCACCTTGTCGCGCGGCGGGCGTCGCGCATAGGCGAGTGCCAACGCCGCCTCGATCACCTCCTGCTGACGCTGCGGCGTGACGACGTCGGGCGTTGCCACCGTCTGCCCGTGTTGCGCTAGCGCTTTCACCGACACCGCGTACATCTCCTCGCGCGTCTCGCGCGCGGCGGCTTCCGCTTTGCTCCGGATTTCCGCCCGGCTCATCGGCGAATTCAGCGTGAACGCGAGCTTCTCGTCGAACAGCTTCGCGCCAAGGCGGAAATCACCCTTCGCGGTCGGCACGAGCGTTTTGTTCAGCCATGTCTGATGTTCCTCGACCGCTGCCTTCAACCGAACGGCGGCACTCATCAGTCGCGTCTTTTCGGCGTTGGGTAACTCATCAGCATGCGCCAGGATCATGTCGTCGATCACTTCGGAGATGCCAGGATTTTGCTTGGCCAAGGTCTCCGCGAAGATCGGCGGCACGCGTGCTGGCGCGAGATTGGCACGCGTTTGCGCGAGCAATCTCGGCATCTTCTCCATGCGCGCGGTGGCGAAATGCAGGCGCGCCGGCAACGGCGCATACTCGCGCGCCATCAACGTGAACAGCGCCTTGCCCGCAAGGTCGGAATAGAGCTGCGTGTCCCAGACCCAGCTTTGAAAGACCTCTTCGTCCCAGATTTCGTAGCGCAATTCGTTTTCCAGGATCGCCGCGTCGACCTGGGCATCGCGCGACAATGCCTTTCGATCAAGGGCGGTCAGCTCCGCGAGAAATCCTTTCCAGGCGTGCAACCGCGTGGCTCGCCCGGCCGCGCTCATGTCGTCGACGTCACCGTCGAAGCGGTGATCGCCGATCTCCGTCGCCAGCACCGGCTGCAGGCGCAAATGGGCGTCGAGCCAGCGGGCCGACAGCCTGGAAACCGCCGCGTCGGCGCCAAAGGCGCTTCCGTTTCCATCTACAAAGGAGGCCAGGGGCAGGGCGCTGGCGCCCAGCAGCGCAACGGCCGCCCGTCGGGAAAGATATGTCGTCACGGGGATGTCCGGATAGGATTTCGACGCCGAGCCTGTTACGGGTGAGGCGCCAGTTCAAGGCCGCACCGATCACGATCGGCGGCGTTGAGCGAGGGAGTCCAAATGCCTATCCTACTTGCCGTCTTACGGCTTGATTCGACCGCATGATCGGGACCGCGTACCGGCTTCTCGCCGCGGCTTCGCTGGCCGCGCTTCTGGCTGCCTGCGCCTCCGAGCCTGAGAGCGCGGTCAACGTTCCGCCCAATGCCGGCGTCTACAAGATCGGTCAGCCATATCAAATCGAAGGCACGTGGTACTATCCCAAGGAACAGCCGGACTATGACGAAACCGGCGTCGCCTCCTGGTATGGCCCCACCTTTTACGGCCATCGTACCGCCAATGGCGAAATGTATACTGCGCAGGATCTGACCGCGGCGCATCGAACGCTGCCCCTGCCGGTCAATGTCCGCGTGACCAACCTCGACAACGGCAAATCCCTGATCGTACGCGTCAACGATCGCGGCCCGTTCGCCAAGGGTCGCATCATCGATCTGTCGGAGCGCGCCGCCGAGTTGCTCGGCTACAAGGAGCGAGGCACGGCGCGAGTTCGCGTCACCTTTGTCGGGCGCGCCGATCTGAGCGGGGGCGGACCACCCCCCGATGAAACGCCGCCCGAAATAGCCTCCGCGGTTCCCGCGGCTCCGACGTCGCACGTGGCGCGTGTGGCTCTTGCTGCCGTCCCGGGAACGGCAGCGGCCGCGCCGCCGCCGGCGACCAACACCGATCTTCCGCCGCCGCCGGTGCATGACGCGGACACTACCGCCGCCGCCGAGCCGACCGGTGTCGTGTCCAAGGTTCCAGTTCCAATAGCGACCCATCTTTACGTACAGGCCGGCGCTTTCAGCTCGTACCAGAATGCCGCACGGCTTCAGTCGCGCCTAGGCGGCGGGTTGCAGATATCCTCGGTGACGCAGAACGGCCGCACGCTCTACCGGGTGAGGCTGGGACCATTCGACGACGTCGGCGATGCCGATTCCGCGTTGGCGCGGGTCGAGAGCCTTGGTAGTAACGACGCGCAGATCGTTGTCGACCGTTGATCCTCTGGAGATGAGTTCATGATTTTCCGCCGCTTGGGCGCGCTGTTGCTTTTTTCTCTTGTCGCCGCGCCGGCCTCAGCCGACATCTCGACCAGCGCCAATCACGCCATTCTGATGGATGGCGCGACAGGGCAGGTGCTGTGGGCCAAGGACGCGTTCGTGCCCATGCCGCCGGCCTCGATGAGCAAGTTGATGACGATCGAGCTGTTGTTCCAGCGCATCAAGGACGGTCGCGTGAAGCTGACGGACACTTTTGCTGTCTCCGAGCGGGCCTGGCGCGAGCGTTCCGGCTCGGAATGCTTCGTCAAGATCGGCGACCGGATGTCGGTCGAGAACCTCATCCAGTGCATCATCGTCGTCTCCGGCAACGACTCCACCATCGTCGTCGCAGAGGCTTTGGGCGGAACGGTGGAAGGGTTCGTCCCGATGATGAACCAGCGGGCGCGCGATCTCGGCCTCACGCAATCGCACTTCGTCAATCCGGACGGACTCGACGTGCCGCCCGGACAGATGATGTCGGCCCTCGACCTGGCCAAGCTGGCGCGTCACATCATCGTCGCCTATCCATCGCTTTATCATTATTTCGGCGAGAGGGACTTCGTGTGGAGCAATATCCATCAGCCCAATCGCAATCCGGTATTGTTCAATACGCCCGGCGCCGATGGTCTTAAGACCGGTCATATCGCGGCATCGGGTTACGGTCTGGTCGCCTCCGCGCAACGCGACGGACGTCGCGTGATCCTGGTCGCCAACGGATTGGCATCGGAGAAGGACCGGGCGGACGAGGGCGCCCGTCTGCTCGAAATCGGCTTCCGTGAATTCCGTGCCTATCCGCTCTTCAAGCCGGGCGACACGGTGGCGACGGCCGAGGTGTTCGGCGGGGCGGAGAAGACCGTGCCGCTGACCGTTCGGTCGCCCGTGACGATCACGCTGCAAGTCGACTCGCGACCCGGCATGAAAGTCACCGCGCATTTCACCGCCCCATTGCGCGCGCCGCTGGCCGCAGGTCAGCAGGTGGGCACCGTCGTGATATCGGCACCGGACTTTCCAGGTCTAACCGCGCCGCTTTTTCCCGCCCATCCCGTCGACCGTGCCGGTATTTTCGGCCGCATGATGCAGGGCATTCGTTCGCTACTCGGCATGAAATGAGCAAGGCGCCGCGCTTCGTCACTTTTGAAGGCGGGGAGGGCGCCGGCAAGTCGACCCAGGTCGCGCGGCTGGCCGCATCGCTCCGGGCCAAGGCACTGGACGTCATCGCGACCCGCGAGCCGGGCGGCTCGCCCGGCGCCGAGGAGATCCGCAAGCTCGTCGTCAGCGGCGAACCGGGGCGCTGGGACATGCTGACCGAGACGCTCCTGGTGTTCGCGGCCCGCGCCGACCACGTCACGCACACGATCAAGCCAGCGCTGGCGCAAGGCTCATGGGTGGTGTGCGACCGCTTCACGGACTCCACCTATGCCTATCAGGGCGCGGGACGCGGCATGGCGCGCGAGACCATCCGCCGGATGGAGGCGCTGGTGCTGCACGGCTTCAAGCCGGACCTGACCTTCATCCTCGACATGCCGGTGGAAGCGGCGATGGCGCGGACCCTGGATCGTACGCACAGCGAAAACCGTTTTGAAAAATTCGACTCCGAATTCCACGAACGCCTTCGCCGATCCTTTCTCGACATCGCGCGGCGCGACCATGGACGCTGCGTGGTGATCGACGCGGCGGCGGACGCCGAAACCGTGGCGGGAGCGGTCTGGAACGCGGTGGCCAAAAGGTTCAAGCTGTAGCGATGGCTCCGCGCGCCCGCGTCACCAAGACCGAGGACATTCCCGAGA
>CAZMHP010000227.1:0-5166 GCA_964566095.1 uncultured Rhizobium sp.
TCGTCGGCGCCGGCGTCGAAGCCGGCGACCTTGTCGCTCCAGCGGTCGCGCGCGGTCAGGATCAAGACGGGCATGTTGCGCCCGGCCTTGCGCCACTTCTCCAGCACGCGAACGCCGTCCAGCTTGGGCAGGCCAAGATCGAGGATCACCGCGTCGTACGGTTCGGTGTCGCCGAGAAAATGGCCTTCCTCGCCATCGGTCGCGCTGTCGACCACATAGCCGGAATCGGTCAGTGCCTTCTTCAGCAGGCGTTGCAGATCCTTGTCGTCCTCGACCAGCAGAATTCTCATCGCTCATCCGCCGTGATGATGGTGAGCGCTATTATCGCCACCAAAGGCGCCGCCGCGCCAGCCACCCCAGTTTTGCCCGCCATTGCCGCGCCCGCGGTCGCCGCCGCGATGCCACGCCGTACCGTCGCCGCCGCGGCGCCCATAATTGCCGTCGCCGCCGTCGTCGTTCCAATGGGAGCGGCGTGAGGATTGATCGTCCGGTGGCGATTGCTCGTCGCGGCCGCGATTGCCGCGCCAGCCGCCGCCATCGCGGACGCGATCGCCATTGTCGCCGCCGGCGCTCGAATAGCGCCCGGTGCGCTGATCGGCGTCGAAGTAGAGGATGCGGCCTTCGGGCGTCATCCATTTGATGCGGTAATGCGTGTTGCCTTCGTTGTCGGTCCAGGGTTGCGCATCGGACAACCGGCCCGGATGCGCGGCGCGAATCTCGGGCAGGATGCTGTCGAGCGTGCCGCGCGCGAACGCCGGCGCGCCCAGCGCCGCGAGCAAAGCCAACCCGGCAAGAAAAACCTTGAACCGCATGGTGCTTTCTAGGGCCCGCGACATGAACCGCCCATGAACGTCGCGTCCAGAGTTGGTTCAGACGGCGCGACGCATCTTACGCGTCATGGAACAGCGGTCCAGCGGGTCGCGGTTTCGAAAGACACCGGTCCCTGCGACCAAAAGGAGATGAAGATGAACATCAAGACCATGCTTTCCGCCGCCGCGACGGCGCTCGTTCTCACGGTTGGCGGCGTCAGCGCCGCCGACGCGGCGCCGTTCCACGGCGGTTTTTACCATGACCGCGGCCGCGTCGAGCGCGTCGACCGCCGCATCGTCGATCACCGCGTCGTGTTCGATACGCTGCGCACGCGCCACATCCGCTATGTCGGAACGCCCTATTTCGTGCGCGGCCACTATGTCGTGCGGTCCTTCGACCGTTTCGGCCATGTGACCTTCGTCGAGGTGAACCCCTATAGCGGCGCCTTCATCGGCTTCATCCGCCTCTAAGGCGGTGTGATCTTGGGGCACGGTTCCGCGGTAAGCCCCTCCCCGTAGGAACCGTACCTTCAAGCGAGAGCCCGCGTTGGAGAAATCCAACGCGGGTTTCTCATTTTCCGAAACTCGTCTAGGCCGCGCGGTCGGCGGCCGCGACAAGCGCATCGAAATCGACGCCCAGCCGCTTCAGGTCGCCGATGAACTGGGCAAAGCGGCTCATGGTCAACAGGCCGGCCTTGTGCAGCTCGGCGTCGCGCGGCGTCACCTGCGCGTTGACCAATCCCGCCCTGCCCACGCGCACGATATCCTTGTCCTTCAACATGGCGGCGACGCAGCGCCGCGTCGTTTCGTAGGGAATGCCGACACGCAGCGAGAGCGCCCGCACCGTGACCGGGCGGCGGCGAAGCTGCGGCGGTGATTGCGCCAGGGTGGCGTACTGCCAGGCCCGTTCGGGATCGCTGCGATAGGGTTCGGCGTTGGCCGACATGATGGCGGTGAAGACAAAGGCGCGCAGCATGTCGTTTTCGTGCACCGCCGTGCCGGCCTCCACGAGCCGCAGCATGAAATCGAGCGTGACCTGTCGCACCGCCCAATCGGGCGCGGTGCCGGTATCGAGCGGCACGAATGACGTGGCGTCGCTGCGATCCAGAGTCCGGAAGTCCAGACCGATGCCGCGCAGGGCGCGCATCATTTGCAGCATCCGTGCCTGCACCTCGGCCATGTAGGCGTCGAACGCCGCGCCCGCGACGACGGCCCGCGGCACGGCGATGCCGTCACCGGACCGGCGCGCGACCAGGTCCGCGGCGATCAGCTTTTGCACGTGGCGGCGTGTCGTCTCATACGGCAATGCGAGCGAGGCAGCGAGACCGTTCACGCTGATCAGGCGCGGCGTTTCCTCGCGCGGCGGCCAGACATCGGCGCCCTGGCGGACGAGGCCCAGGATGCCGGGCCGACCGGCCTGGGCGACGGCAAGAAAGACGATGCCGCGGACCAGATCGCCGCCGTGCCAGCGCGCCAGCGGCGCGAGGGCATCGAGCATGAACTCCAGAAGCAGCCGCATCACCAGCCTGACTGGCGGACCCGCGGCACCGGATTGTGACATCGTTACGCTTTACACATGGCCCCGCCATGTTCGCCGCATAGCTGGACGCGGTCAAATCCGAACGCGTGTCCCCATGCCCAGGCGGGACCGGCGGGGGAGCTATACTTCGCAAGAAAACGCGATAGTCTTCGCGCGGGGATTCTCCGTCGAATACTACCTTGCCGACCCAGGACGACCTGAACAGCGTGGTCATGAGCCTGCAGGAACTGCTGGCCAAGCGCGCCGCCACGCCTCTCGCGCTGATGCTGCCGAGGGCCTGGTTCGACGGCCTGGCCGACACGCTGTTCCAGCAGAGTATCGACCTGCAGGGGGCAATCGCGGCGGCCAAGCCCGATACGCCGGACTTCGCCGCCATTCGCAAGAAGGTGTTCGATTTCGATCTCAGCGTGCGCCGCGCGGTCGCCGGCCGCCTCTGGCTGCTCGGCGGATCGCTCGCGGCAGTGGCGGTCGCGCTGGGTCTGGCGGTGCTCGCGACGCTGTACGCCCTGGGCATGGTCGGGACGATCTGGAACGCCGCGCAGGTCGCGCTCGGCCTGCAATATATCGCCCTGGCGCTGGCCGGCGCGATCATCCACCTGATCACCGCGCCGCCGCCGGGCCAGACCGCCTGGGTGACGCCGCTGCCGCTCGGCAAGGGCATCTTCCTCGCCATCGTGGTCCCGATCGTGCTGCTCATGCTGTTTTCCGACGGCAAGACGTTCCAGCTGAGCCTGCGGCAGGACGGACAGATCGTCTCCTTCGCCTGCGGCTACAGCGCCAAACTCGCCATCGACGTGCTCAACAAGCTGGTCGACAAGGCGAGCAAGATCATCGACGCGATCTAGGCGTTCTCCCGGAACACCGCCCATTCGCGCAGCGGCGCGCGTTCGGAGACGAGATGGTTGATCGGCGCGCTCTCGTCGGCATGGCCGAGCGCCATGCCGCAGAAGATCATCTCTTCGGACGGCACGTTCAGATAGTCGCGGATCACCTCGTGGAACGGCGCCCAGGCTTCCTGGGCACAACTGTGCAGGCCATGTTCGCGCGCCAAGAGCATGATCGATTGCAGGAAGCCGCCGAGATCGGACCACTGGCCCGGCTGCATCTGCCGATCGATGGAAAAGATGAGGCCGACCGGCGCGCCGAAGAACTCCCAATTGCGCACGAATTGCGCGAGACGGCCGAGCTTGTCCTCGCGGCCGATGCCGATGGCGGCGTACATCGCCTCGCCGATGCGATGGCGCCGCGTCTTGTAGGGCTCGGTCAGATCGGGCGGATAGATGTGATATTCCGGCACCCCGCCGCGCGGGTTGACCGCCATACGCTCTTTGGTGCGCCGGACGAGTTCGTCGCGCGCGGCGCCCAAAAGCACATGCACCTTCCAGGGCTGCAAGTTTCCTCCGGACGGCGCGCGCGCCGCCTTGACGAGAATCTCCTCCACGACGGCGCGCGGCACCGGATCGGATTTGAAGGCCCGAATGGATTTGCGCGTGACGAGCGCTTCGCTGACGTTCATGGGCGGGCTCTTCGATGGCGAGCGCGCATGTTGCGCCGCGGCGCGAGGGGCGCGCAAGCCTAGCGGCGCGGCCGCAGCACCTTGGTCGTCGTCGTGCCGGTCGACTGGGTGACGGTCATCGCGTCCTCGACCGACAAGGCCTTCTCGATCACTTGCCAGGCGGCACGGGTGCGCGGCGCGGCATACATCGACACCAGGATGCGCCCGTCCGGCGTCAAATAACGGCAATAGCGCCGCAGCACGACGTCGGGCTCGGGCAGATAGTTCAGGATCTGGCTGAAGATGATGACGTCGAAGCGGCGGTCGGAATGGAAATCCTCCGCGCCCGCCACGGCGAAGGCGGTGCGCGCATCGGCTGCCGCAGCGGCCTGCGCGATCGCCTGCGCCGACAGATCGATACCGAGATAGGTTTTGTAGGGCAGCAATTTGAGCTTGGCCGCGAGAAGACCGGCGCCGCAGCCGACATCGAGGATCGCGGCGGGCTGAAGGAACTGACAATAGCCGAGCACCGAGGCGAGACCGCCCAGATTGTCCATCCGGCCCAGAAAGTCCCAGTCGCCCCGGCTGTATTCGCGGTCCCAAGCCGCCGCGCTGACGGCGGCCGGGCGAAACCCGATCACCTCGAAGACGGCATAGCCGGCGAGTTTCCTGATGAAAGCCATATGACCAAAGCCCAACGAAAGCAGTTGCCCGGAGCCGACGATGCAAACCGCGTGCTCGAATTTCCGATCGCAACATACCCATCCTGAGTAAGAAGATCCGTTCGCAACCGGCCAAGCGGGCCGCGCGGAACCCGCCGCGAATTTTCGGCGGCCGCCGCAAGTCCCTGGACCGGCATGACAATCGGGTGTCATCGAACCGTCTTGGAGGCGCCGCGACATCGCCGTCGAACCCCGCGCCAAGATTTACCACTTTGGCAATCCATTTCGTCTTGGCGCGAAACAGTGCGTATGGTTGGGTGGTTGTCGCAAATCGGGACCGAGAGCCCGACTGCCAAGTGGGGGCACTGAAAATGCGTTGGACCGGATGGGCGCGCCTTGTCGGCGCGGGTGCGTTGATCGTCACTCTGGGAGGCTGCGGCGGTTTGCTGCTGCCCAGCCAGAGCGAAATGGGCGACTCCAAATTCGAATCCTACGCGGCCGTGGACAAGGCCTTCGAGCGCATCTCGCTGCGCCAGAGTTCGGTGAGCGATCTGTCCGGTCTGGGCTTCGACGCGCAACATACGCCCAATGTCGCGGTGCTCTCCTATCTGGAAATCGTCGAGCGCTTCATGCCCAACAGCTCGATGGCGTTCGACAAGC
>CAZMHP010000228.1:0-5163 GCA_964566095.1 uncultured Rhizobium sp.
ACGACTATGTCGAGCTTCACAAGCGCTATGGCTGCCGGCTGCAGTCCAGCGGATCGGACCAGTGGGGCAATATCGTGTCGGGCATCGAGCTTGGCCGGCGCATGGGCCTGCCGCAGCTCTTCGCGCTGTCGACGCCGCTGATCACCACGTCTTCGGGCGCCAAGATGGGCAAGTCGGTCGCCGGTGCGGTGTGGCTGAACAAGGAGATGCTGAGCGTCTACGACTACTGGCAATTCTGGCGCAACGCCGAGGACGGCGACGTCGGCAAGTTCCTGCGCCTCTTCACCGACGTGCCGCTGGCCGAGATCGCGCGGCTGGAAGCGCTTGAGGGTGCCGAGTTGAACGAGGCGAAGAAGATCCTCGCCACCGAAGCGACGGCGGTGCTGCACGGACGTACCGCTGCGGACCAAGCGGCGGACACGGCGCGGCGGACGTTTGAGGAAGGAACGCTGGCGCAGGGCTTGCCCACCTACGATCTTGCTCTTACGCCAGAGTTTCGGCGGTACGGAATTGGTGTAGCGCAACTGGCAAAGGATTGTGGATTGGCGACGTCAACAAGCGAAGCCCGCCGTCTGATTCAAAACGGCGGCCTTCGTGTAAACGACGCTGTGATCAGCGATGTCGCGCACATCGTGAAGAATGATGACTTTCGAGAGGGCGTGATCAAGCTCTCCATGGGCCGAAAGAAACACATTCTCATCAAACCAAATTAGATCGTCATCGCCGGGCTTGTCCCGGCGGTCCATACGCGCAACTGACACAATCGGGAGTATGGGTGGCCGGCACGAGGCCGGCCATGACGCTTGTTGTTAGTGGGTAGGTTTGTTCTGGGGCAGCGGTGCTGACGGCGTCGGCGCCGGCGGCGATGTGCTCTGCGGCGTAACGGTCACCGGCGCGGGCGGAGCGGCGGAGGGCGCGTTGGCGGCATCGGGCATCTTGCCTTCGAAGATGCGGCGCAGGATGCCGGGCGTCACCATCGAGAGCGGATTGATGCTGATCTTGGGCTCGTCGGCGTCGCCGCTGACGCTATAGACCATGCCGATGATGCCTTCCCCGGGCTTTGAGATCAGAAGGTCGCCGAGCAACGGAATGACGCCCAGCACGCTGTTGATGCCGAACAGGGGCACCAGCGTGCCCTTGAGTTCGATGTCGTTCTTGGGCCGGTCGATATAGCCCTCGGCGCTCACACCGATGGCGGGGCCCGTAGCGCGGGCGTCGCGGATGGCGAGCACGCCGTTCTTGGCGCTGAACGGCACCCTCAGATCGTCCACCGCGATGCCGCCGCCCTGCATGAGATTGGCGAAGCCGAGGAGCGAGCCGCCGCTGAACAGCCGCGCCAGGAAAGGCTGGTTGAGCAGTTTGAAGTCCTTGAGCCGCGCCATACCCTCATAGTCGTTCGCGGCCGGATCGGCGTTGGCGGACGCCGTCGCAGGGCCGTGCAGCGTCAACCGCATGTCGAAGCTGCCGCCCTTGATGCTGGCGAAGCCGAACAGGCCGTGCGCCAGCGTGCCGAAATCGGCGGTGCTCAGCATAAGCCTGCGGTCGGCGCCAAAAGGCGCGATGCTGCCGTTGAGCGCGGCGGACTTGCCGATCTTGCCGGACAGCGTAAGCGAAGCCGGCCGATCGCCAACACCGGCCACGTCGAGCGCCAGCGGTGCGATCGCGACGCCGCCGCGCAGGACGACGCGGTCGAGCTTGGCATCGATGTGGAATGGCTCGTCGAACGTGTCGGATGCCGAAGATGCGGATTTTCCGGTCCCGCCGCCATTGCCGTTGCCGCGCCGCGCGAGCTGCGTGCCGTCGAGCGAGCGGCCGCGGATCGAAATGTCCACCCCTGCGGCGCCGCGCGTCATCACGAAGGCGAAGTCGTTGGTGGCGCCGGAGCGCACGGTCGGCGCGTTCAGCGTCACCAGCTTGCCGCTGTCGTCGAAGGATAGAGTCATCGTCGCCGAAAGGCTGGGACCGTTTATGCCGACATTGGCGCTGTGCAGCCCGCCATGCGGCCCGAAGGCGAGCTGGGCGCGCGCCGTGGCCGGAAAGCCTGCCGGCTTGTTGATACCGACGAGATCGACCGCGACGACCGACGGCGTCAGATCGAGCGTGAGGTCGCCGGACTGCAACTGGCCGCGGCGCCCCGTCAGCGTACCGTTGACCCCGACCGGACCGCGCAAATAATCGGCCGCATGAAGACCGAGCGCGTCGCGCCCCGCCTGGTCGAGCAGACCCTTCACGCCGACCTTGGTGGTGACGGCGCCGGAAGCGCCCTTGAAGTCTTCGACCCAATCGACATTGAGCCGGGATGTCGCCAGTCCCACCGCGCCATAGGCGTGCAGATGGGTGTTATCGACGTCGAAGGTGACGGCACCGTCGGTGAGCCGCGTATTCTTGCCCAGCGACACGCCGAAGCCGCTCGACACCGCCCGGACCGAAATGGCGATGTCGTCGACGCTGAGATTGCGGCGCATCGGCACGTGGAATTTGAGGTCGACGCCGGCCTGACCCGCGGTGGTATTCGGATCGATGCCGAATCGCGTGGCGTAATTCAGCGGCTGCAGATCGGTGAGCTTCAGGATATCGCTCATCGAGCCATCGATGTGGATCGCGATGTCCCCCGGCGAATCCGTCGCGCTGAGACGGGGGATCACGGCGCGACCACGGCTGACCTGCAGCGGGCCGATGCGCGCGCGCGTCACGTCCGCTTCGAAGCTGTCGCCGGTCAGCCTGGCATTGCCGAAGACGGCGGTCATATGCGTCAGGCCGTGCAGATAGTTGAGTTCGGCGTTGGTGATCGGGAAGGTCATCAGCACCGCGCCGTCGGGCAGAACGGACTGATCGAGCGCGCCGGCGGGCAGATGGGTCTCGAACACCACCGGCCCCAGCGTGCCGGCGAAGAAGTTCGCATCAATCCATTCGCGCGCGCCGGTTCCGATGTCGAGCGGCCAATAATGCAGCAGATCGCGCACCGCGAGCGGCGCCATGCGGCCCTTCAAATCCAGCGTCGGCGACTGGTTGTCGACCAGGGTGATCTTGCCCGACGCGGCAAGCACCAGCGCGCCGCCCTTGGTGCTCAGATTGTCGATCAGGATGTCATGCGTCGCGGGGACGTAGCTGCCCTTGAGTTCAGCCAGCGGGATGAAAACCGGCTGCATGAAGGTGCCCGGCAGGGCCAGCGCGGTCTTGTCGGCGGTCAGATCGACGCCCAGACGCGAGATGGCCCCCGCCGGGGTGTAGATGAGATCCATGCCGCCGACGAGATGGGCGCGCATCCGATCCGAATTCAGCGACGCATCCTCGAGCGCAATGCGCGCCTTGGCGCGGTCGTAATGACCGGCGAGATGCAGCAACGCGATTCTGATCGGGCCGCGCACGCCGACGATCCCGGCGCTGCCCGTGCCGTCGACCGTGAAGCCGGCGTTCAGAAGGTGGGTGCCCTGGATCGCGAAATCCGACGAGAAATCGCCGATCACGGCCACGCTGCTCAGGAAGTGGAACATCTTGGCGTTGCGGCCGAGCGCGGCGATGTCCAGATGGCGCACCTGGATGCGCCCCTGGACGGGACCGGCCCGCGGCGGCAGGCGCAGTTCGCCGGTGATACGCGCGGGCCTGCCCGAAATCTCGACATCGGCTTGCAGCGAGGCGACGAGATCGCGGCCGGCCGTGGCGACGCGGATGTCGGCCTTCGGCGCGACGAGAAACAGGCCCGTGCTTTCGTCCATGAAGGCGAGGCGCGCATCGCGCACCGCGAAGCTTTCGAGCGACGAGGCGCTCGAGCTGTTCTTGTTGATGGCGTCGGTGATGCGGCTGATGATGTCCTTCTGGCTCTCGTCGTGCTCCACGCCCAGCCGCAGCGAACCGTCGACATTGCGCACCATGGTGAGCTGCACGCCGACCAGGGTGATGCGCGTCACCACGACGTCGCCGCGCAGGAAAGGCTTGGCCGCGAGGTCGATGTCGGCTTGCGGGGCCTGCGCGATGATGCGCCCGCGGGAGTCGAAGACCCGGGCGCCGAGCACCACCAGATTGACCCTGCCCTGGTCGCGCGACCACTCCACGGCCGCCTGGTCGTATTTGACCGTGATGCCCGGCAGGGCCTGCGCCAGAGCATCGGAAATCTGCCCCGAAAGCGGGCCCAGCGAGATCGGACCGACCAGAAGACGCAGCGCGGCGCCGACCGCAAAGAACAGAACCGCAACACCGAGCGCCGACAGGATCAACGCGGTCCGGCTGATGTGGTGCGACTTCACGTACCGTCCCAGATAGGACGAATTCCAGGCCTCTGCGAGGCTGGCGCGAACCGCCTTCGGGAGCGTTTCGCCGGGCCGGTCCAATGTGGGGTCTTGGGCCAATGACTCTACCTCTAACCCCCCGATAGTTGCGGATAAAAGGGGCCGAAGCTTGGCCCGCGCAACCAGATCAGGTATCAGCTTATGACGCATAGTTAAGGGCTGGGTAAACGCCCTATCGCCCCTTCGGGAGACCTCATGGAACTCAAGCCCGGCGTCAAGGCTCCCAAGTTCCTGCTTGCGACCGACGGCGGGGGTGACGTATCGAACGCCGCGCTGTGGGGAAAGCCCTTCGTCCTGTATTTCTATCCCAAGGACGATACGTCGGGCTGCACCAAGGAGGCGATCGGCTTTTCACAGAGCCGTAAGAAATTCGAGGCGCTGGGCGTTCGGGTCATCGGCGTCTCCAAGGATTCCGCGGCCAGCCACGACCGGTTCAAGGCCAAGCACAAGCTACATCTGACCTTGGCGTCCGATCCGGACGTCAAAGCGGCAGAGAATTTCGGAGTTTGGGTGGAAAAGAGCCTGTACGGCCGCAAATACATGGGTGTGGAGCGCGCCACCTTCCTGATCGATGGCAGCGGTGTCATCGCCAAAATCTGGCGCAAAGTGAAGGTCGACGGTCACGTCCAGGACGTACTGGCGGCCGCTAAGGCGCTAGCATGAAGCCCCACTGGCCGAAATCGGGCATCGGCCCAAGGTTAACCTCACGGTCGTTTTTCTGGGGTAAGAGCTTGATTCGACGACCCGGTTTAAGTGAAATGCGCCCGGTTGGGATTGGCGCACAAGACGCACACAAGGGAAATGTTGGCATGGCAGGGACGCTCGTCGAGCGCGTCTGGGCTTGGCTCCATGAGACTTTTCCGGAGCGGCAGATCTA
>CAZMHP010000229.1:0-5150 GCA_964566095.1 uncultured Rhizobium sp.
CATCGTGTAGCTCATGCCGGCGCAGCCGCCATTGGTGACGCCGACGCGCACGCCCCGATATTTTCCGTCGGCGTCCGCGATGATGTCGCGGATGCGCGCGGCGGCGGCATCGGTCAGCCGCACGGCCTTGGGCCGTTCGCGGCGAGGTTTGGAAGGCGTTGTCTGGGTCGTGGTCATGGTCAGTACATGTTCAGTTCGAGTTTGGCTTCTTCGCTCATACGTTCCGGCGTCCAGGGCGGATCGAAGGTCATGTTCACGGTGACCTCCCCGATGCCTTCGACGGTTTCCAGTGCGGACTTTACCATGCCGGGCATCTCGCCGGCCACCGGGCAGGCCGGCGCGGTCAGCGTCATGTCCACCACCACGTCCTTGTTGTCCGCGACATCGACCTTATAGATAAGGCCGAGTTCGTAGACATCAACCGGTATCTCCGGATCGTAGACGGTCTTCAGGGCGGCCACGAGCTTGCGGGTGAAGTCCTCCAGCTCCTCGGCGCTGAGCGCGGAGGCCACGATGTCGGCCTGGTTCGGTTGCGCGTTCATGGCGACTTGGCGGCCTCGCCGCCCTCCAATGCCGATTTCATGGTGTGCCAGGCGAGTGTGGCGCATTTGACCCGCATCGGAAACGCCGACACGCCGGCCATGACGTCCAGTCGCTCGCGATCGTCTTCGTTCAGGCCCTCGATCTCTTCGCCCTTCACCAGGTTGAGGAAGCCGCCCATCAGCTTTTCGGCTTCCGCGACGGTACGGCCGACGACCATATCCGTCATCAGCGAGGCGGAGGCCTGGCTGATGGCGCAGCCCTTGCCGTCGAACGTGATGTCGGCGATGCGGTCGTCCTTGTCGACCACAAGATAGATCGTCACGCGGTCGCCGCAGAGCGGGTTGTGGCCCTGCGCCGTGTTGGTGGCGCCTTCCAGCTTGCCGAAATGGCGCGGATGCTTGGAGTGATCGAGGATCACGTCCTGATAGAGCTCGCGCAGGGAGTCATCCATGGCTTAACTCAATATCTTGCGCGCCTTGGCGAGCGCTTCGATGAGCACGTCGACCTCGGCACGGGTGTTGTAGAGCGCGAAGCTGGCGCGGGTGGTGGAGGCGACGCCGAAGCGTTCCATGAGCGGCTGGGCACAGTGATGGCCGGCGCGCACCGCCACACCCTCGCGGTCGAGGATGGTGGCGAGGTCGTGGGCGTGCATGCCGTCGGCCTCGAAGGACAGGATCGACGCCTTGTCGGGCGCGTCGCCGATCACGCGCAGCCAGTTGAACTGCTGCACGCCTTCGCGGGCGTAAGCCAGCAGATCGTGCTCATGCGCCTTCACCGCCACGCGGTCGAACGAGGTCATGTAGTCAAGCGCCGCAGCAAGGCCGACGCTTTCGACGATCGGCGGCGTTCCGGCCTCGAACCGCGCGGGCGGATCGGCATAGGTGACGACATCGCGGGTAACCTCGCGGATCATCTCGCCGCCGCCGTTGAAGGGGCGCATGGTCTTGAGCAGCGCCCGCTTGCCGTAGAGCGTGCCGATGCCGGTGGGGCCGTAGAGCTTATGGCCGGTCAGGACATAGAAATCGACGTCAAGATCGCGCACATCGACGATCTCGTGCACGGCGCCCTGACAGCCGTCGGCCAAAACCGGCACGCCTTTGGCGTGGGCGCGCGCGACGATCTCTTTGAGCGGCGTTGTGGTGCCGAGCACGTTTGAAATATGTGCGACGGCTACGAGCCTGGTTTTGGGGCCGATGGCGGCGTCAAGCGCTTCGACATCGAGGCTGCCGTCGCCCTGGACATCGACCCATTTCAGCACCGCGCCCTGGCGCTCGCGCAGGAAATGCCAAGGGACGATGTTGGAATGATGCTCCATCACCGTCAGCACGATCTCATCGCCGGGCTGGATTCGGGGTGCGAGATAGGAATAGGCGACAAGGTTGATCGCCTCGGTACCACCCTTGGTGAAGACGATCTCGTCCTCATGGGCGGCGCCCAGGAATTTCTGCACCGTGCGGCGCGCGGCCTCGTAGCGGTCGGTGGCCTTCGCCGAAAGATAGTGCACGCCGCGATGGACATTGGCGTATTCGCTCGAGGCGAAATCGCGCATGGCGTCCAGCACCTGGCGCGGTTTTTGCGCGCTGGCGCCGTTATCGAGATAGACGAGCGGCTTGCCGTAGACCTGCCTGGACAGAATCACGAAATCCGCGCGCGCGGCCTGCGCGTCGAACGCCGTGGCGATCCTGCCTTGCGCGGTCATGGCGCCATCGCTCCGGGCAGCGCGCCTTCCACCGCCTGCCAGACGGTCGCCCGGATATCGGCATCCAGAATCTCAGCGACAACCTCCTCCAGGAAGGCACGGACCAACATGTTGCGGGCTTCGGCCTCCGGGATGCCGCGGGCGCGCAGGTAGAACAGCGAATTGGCGTCGAGATCGCCGACCGCGGCGCCGTGGGCGCATTTGACATCGTCGGCGAAGATTTCGAGTTCGGGCTTGAGATCGGCCTCGGCGCGTTCGCCCATCAGCAGCGCCTTGGCGGTCTGGCGGCTGTCGGACTTGTCGGCGCCCTGCTCCACCGTGATGCGGCCCTGATAGACGGCGCGCGACTTGCCGCCGGCAATCTTCTTGAAGAGCTGGGTGCTGGTCGTGCGGCCGACGGCATGCGTGATGTGCGTGGTGATGTCGGCATGCGCCTGACCGCCGAGCACCGAGACGCCGGAGAGATGCGCCTGCGCATTCTCGCCCGCGAGCGCGATTTGGAATTCCGCGCGCGTCAGCTTGCCACCGCCGTTGAACAGATGCGCGCGATAGACGCCGTCGCGCGCTACGGAAACCGCATATTCCTCCACCTGCACCGCATCGCTGCGGGGCATTTTTCGGATGTGCGTGAGCTGGGCATTCGCGCCGACAACGATCTCGACTCCGATGTTGGAAAAACCTGCCGGCATGACGGTCTCGTCCAGGGTCAGTCCCGCGCCGTCGTCGAGGACGATCAGGACATGAGCCGAACCGGCACCCTCGAAAACGAGATGCAAGCGGTCCGCCACGTCCGTCGCACCGACGCGGAACGCGTGCACCTCTCGCGCCTGTGCAAAGGATCGCGACGCCATGGCATTCAGCGGCAACGCGCCCAGATGCAGCCGCACCCAATCCGGCGCCTCGGCGCCGTTCCTGATCACGAGATGCTCGATCGTCAGCGGTCCGGTAACGGCCGGCGTCAGAGTCGCATCATCGTTCGCGCCGTCGATCGCGGTCTTGAGATCGGAATATTTCCAATCCTCGATCCGGCGATGCGGCACGCCTTGCGCCGCGAAGCGGTTCGCGGCCTCCGCGCGGCGTTCGTCCAGCCAATGCGCGTTCGCGTTCATGCCGCCTTGCCCACGATGTGTTCGTAGCCCTTGGCTTCCAGTTCGTGCGCCAATTCCTTGCCGCCCTCGGCGACGATGCGTCCGCCGGCCAGAACATGGATGCGATCGGGCACGATGTAGTCGAGCAGGCGCTGATAGTGCGTGATCACCAGCATGGCGCGCTCCGGGTTGCGTAGCGCGTTGACGCCTTCGGCCACCAGCTTCAGCGCGTCGATGTCGAGGCCCGAGTCCGTCTCGTCGAGGATGGCAAGCTTGGGCTCGAACAGCGCCATCTGGAGAATTTCGAGCCGCTTCTTCTCACCGCCGGAGAATCCGACGTTGAGGGCGCGCTTGAGCATCTCCTCAGAGACTTTGAGCGCGGCTGCCTTGGCACGGACGGTCTTCAGCACCGTCATCGCGTCGACTTCCTTCTCGCCGCGGGCGCGGCGCTGCGCGTTCAGCGCGGTCTTGAGGAAGGTCAGCGTGGTGACGCCGGGAATCTCGACCGGATACTGCATGGCGAGAAAGACGCCCTTGGCGGCGCGCTCTTCCGGCGCCAGCGCGTTCAGGTCTTCGCCGTTATAGGCGATCGAGCCCGACGTGATCTCATAGCCGGCGCGGCCGGCGAGCACATAGGACAGCGTCGACTTGCCCGAACCGTTCGGCCCCATGATGGCGTGCACCTGCCCCGCCCCGATCGAGAGCGTCAGGCCCTTCAGGATTTCCTTGCCGTCGACGGCGACGTGGAGGTTTTTGATGTCGAGCATTACGTGGTGGCGCCTTCCAAAACACAATTGTCATGGCCCGCAACTGCGGGCCACCCAGTTGGGGAGCCACTACGGCAAGACATTTCGCGGGGCGTCACCTGGGTGGCCCGCAGTTGCGGGCCATGACACCGGTAGGTGCGGCGGGTCATCCCACACTCCCTTCGAGCGAGATGCCGACGAGCTTCTGCGCCTCGACCGCGAATTCCATCGGGAGCTGCTGCAGCACCTCCTTGCAGAAGCCGTTGACGATCAGCGCCACCGCTTCTTCCTGGCCGATGCCGCGCTGCAGGCAATAGAACAGCTGGTCGTCGGCGATCTTCGACGTCGTCGCTTCGTGTTCGATGCGCGCTGTCGGATTGCGGCTTTCGATGTAGGGCACGGTATGGGCGCCGCACTTGCCGCCGATGAGGAGCGAGTCGCATTGCGTGTAGTTGCGCGCGTTCGACGCCTTGGGATGCACGCTGACCAGGCCGCGATAAGTGTTCTGCGCCTTGCCGGCCGAAATGCCCTTGGAGATGATCCGCGAGCGCGTGTTCTTGCCCAGATGGATCATCTTGGTGCCGGTGTCGGCCTGCTGGTAGTTGTTGGCGATGGCGATGGAGTAGAATTCGCCCACCGTGTCGTCGCCGCGCAGGATGCAGCTCGGATATTTCCAGGTGATGGCCGAGCCGGTCTCGACCTGGGTCCACGAGATTTTCGAGCGGTGGCCACGGCAATCGCCGCGCTTGGTGACGAAGTTGAAGATGCCGCCCAGGCCGTTTTCGTCGCCCGGATACCAGTTCTGCACCGTGGAATATTTGATCTCGGCGCCTTCCAGCGCGACCAACTCCACCACGGCGGCGTGCAATTGGTTTTCGTCGCGCTTGGGCGCGGTGCAGCCTTCGAGATAGGAGACGTAGGAGCCTTCGTCGGCGACGATCAGCGTGCGCTCGAACTGGCCGGTCTCCGACGCATTGATGCGGAAATACGTGCTGAGCTCCATCGGGCAGCGCACGCCTTTGGGCACATAGACGAAGGTGCCGTCGGAGAACACCGCCGAATTCAGCGTGGCGA
>CAZMHP010000230.1:0-5148 GCA_964566095.1 uncultured Rhizobium sp.
CCGGCTCGATGGAAGCGACGCTGCTGATCGGCGACTATCTCTTCGTCGAGAAATTCTCCTACGGCTACAGCCGCAACTCCTTCCCGTTCAGCTTCCCGCCATTCCACGGCCGCGTCTTCGGTTCGGCACCGACGCGCGGTGACGTCATCGTGTTCAAGATGCCCAACAAGAACTCCGAGCATTACATGGAGGACTACATCAAGCGCGTCGTCGGCATGCCGGGCGATCGCATCCAGATGATCGACGGGGTGCTCTACATCAACGACAAGGCGGTGCCGAAGGTGCGCGTCGGCGACTATATCGAGCACGACGAGTTCGGGTTGGAGCGCCATGTGGCGCAATTCCGCGAAACCCTGCCGAACGGCAAGTCCTATCTCGTGCTGGACCGCGGCCTGTCGGAATTCGACAACACCGGCGTCTTCGTCGTGCCCAAGGGCGAATATTTCATGATGGGCGACAACCGCGACAATTCCGACGACAGCCGAGGCGAGGTGCGCTACGTTCCCGCCGAGAACCTTGAAGGCCGCGCGGAACTGCGCTTCTTCTCCATCGATGACACCGCCATCTGGTACGAACCTTGGACCTGGCCCGGAGCGATCCGCTTCAGCCGGATGTTCACCCTCATCGACTGACCTCGAAGAGCGCCTGGGCCACCGCTTCGCCGACGGCGGATTGCTGAAGCGCGCGCTGACGCATTCGAGCGCCGATGCAATCTTCTCCAACGAGCGGCTCGAATTCCTCGGCGACCGGGTGCTCGGCCTCGTCATCGCCGAAGAGCTGCACAAGCGCTACCCCGGGGACGCCGAGGGCGCGCTGGCCTTGAAGCTCAACGCGCTGGTGCGCGAGGAGGCTTGCGCCCGTGCCGCCGAAGCCGCCGGCCTCGCCGACCATCTCGTCCTCGCCAAGTCGGAGTCCTCGAGCGGCGGCCGGCGCAAATCCGCGATCCTGGCCGGCGCCTGCGAGGCGGTGATCGCGGCGCTCTATCAGGATGGCGGTCTCGGACCGGCGCGGCGCTTCATCGAATGCTACTGGGCCGAGCAGGTCGCCGGTCTCAGCCACGACATGCGCGATCCCAAGACGACGCTTCAGGAATGGGCACAAGGCCGCCGCGGCAACGCCGGCGCGCCGGTCTATGCGCTGGTGGGGCGCGAAGGTCCCGATCACGCGCCGCATTTCGTCGTCGAGGTGCGCGTGCCGGGCCACGACCCGGTGACCGGCGAAGGCCGCTCCAAACGAGACGCGGAACAAGACGCGGCGAAGAAGATGCTGGCGAAGGTGATCGAGGCATGACCCATTGCGGCTTCTGCGCCATCATCGGCGCGCCCAATGCCGGCAAGTCGACGCTGGTGAACGCGCTGGTCGGCTCCAAGGTCGCCATCGTCAGTCCCAAGGTGCAGACCACGCGCATGGCGGTGCGCGGCGTCGCCGTGAAGGACGACACCCAGATCGTGTTCGTCGACACGCCGGGCATCTTCAAGCCCAAGCGACGCCTCGACCGCGCCATGGTCGCCGCCGCCTGGGCGGGGGCAGGGGACGCGGACGCCATCGTGCTTCTGGTCGATGCGGCCGAGATGACCGCCAATCCGAAGGGTCGCGGCGCCGACGACACGCACGCCATCGTCAAGGCGCTGAAGGACGGCAACCAGAAAGCCGCGCTCGCGCTCAACAAGATCGACGGCATGAAGCGCACCGACCTTTTGCCGCTGGTCGAGGCCTTCAACACCGAAGGCGTGTTCGAGGAGATCTTCCTGATCTCGGCGCTGAAGGGCGACGGCGTCGCCGATCTCTTCGCCTGGGTCGCCAAGCGCATGCCGGAAGGGCCCTTCCTCTATCCTGCCGACCAGGCCGCCGACATCCCCTCGCGCCTGCTCGCCGCCGAGATCACGCGCGAGAAGATCTATCTGCGCCTGCACGACGAACTGCCCTACGCCTCCACCGTCGTCACCGACAAATGGGAAGAGCGCAAGGACGGTTCGGCCAAGATCGACCAGACCATTTTCGTGCAGCGCGACGGCCAGAAGGCGATCGTGCTGGGCAAGGGCGGCGCCACGATCAAGCTGATCGGCGAGATGGCGCGCAAGGAATTGGAAGAGATCTTCGAACGCCGCATCCATCTCTTCCTGTTCGTGAAGGTCTCCGAGGATTGGGCCGAGAAGCGCGAGCACTACCGCGAGATGGGCCTGGAGTTTCCGGAGGGATGAAAGGTTGTCATCCCCGGCGAGCTTCGCACGCTCCGCGTGCGAAGCGAGGGAAGGGGACCCAGGTGGGAAACACTGTGATGGTGGCTGGCACCTGGGTCCCCTTCCCCTCACGCCGCTTCGCGGCGTTCGGCCGGGGATGACACGCTGATGGAATTCACCGACGACGCCATCGTGCTGTCCGTCCGCGCCCATGGCGAGACGAGTTCGATCCTCGAAGCGCTCACCCGCGGCCACGGCCGCCATCTGGGTCTCGTGCGCGGCGGCGCCTCGCGACGTTCCAAATCCGTGCTGCAGCCCGGCAACAATGTGCAGCTCCACTGGCGCGCGCGCCTGGGCGAGCATCTGGGCACCTTCGTCGTCGAGCCGGTGAAGGCCCGCGCCGGCGATCTGCTGGAGAGCCGCGATGCGCTCGTCGGCCTCAACGCCTTCACGGCGGTCGCCAGCGCCGCCTTGCCCGAGCGCGAAGTCCACGCGCCGGTGTTCGAAGCCGCGAACATCCTGCTCGACGCGATGCAGGAAGACGGCATTCGCCATTGGGGCGCGTTGTTCGTGCGCTGGGAGGCGGGCCTCCTGGAGGAACTCGGCTTCGGCCTGGATCTCACGCGCTGCGCTTCCACCGGCACGACGGACGATCTGATCTACGTCTCGCCGCGCACCGGCCGCGCCGTGTCGCGCGCCGCCGGCGCGGCCTACAAGGACCGGCTGTTGATTCTGCCGCCCTTCCTGCTCGGCACGCAAAACGCCGCACCCGACGCCGCCGATGTCGCGGCCGGCCTGAAGTTGACGGGATATTTCCTGTTGGAGCGCGTGCTCCACGCGCACGGCAAGGAGATGCCAGCCGCGCGGCTGCGGCTGGACGAACTGGCGATCCGCGAATCGCGGTAGACCGTTTCAACCCTCCCGTTCACGGGAGGGTCGAAAAATCCGAGCGCAGCGACGATTTTTCGGGGAGGGGACAGTCTCGACAGGGGATCTCTTCCGGCGGCGCTGTCCCCTCCCCGAAATTTGCTTCGCGCTGCTCGCAAATTTCGATCCTCCCGTGAACGGGAGGATAAAACGTCAACGCAAGTGATCTAGCCATGGCCGACATCAAAGACGACATCCGACCCGAACCCTTGGGCAAGGCGCTCGCCGAGCGCTATCTCGCCTATGCGCTGTCCACCATCACCCAGCGCGCGCTGCCCGATGCGCGCGACGGACTGAAGCCCGTGCACCGCCGCATCCTCTACGGCATGCGCCTGCTGCGCCTGGACTCGACATCCGCGTTCAAGAAGTCCGCCAAGATCGTCGGCGACGTGATGGGTTCGTTCCATCCTCACGGCGACCAGGCGATCTACGACGCGCTGGTGCGCCTCGCCCAGGATTTCTCCACGCGTTATCCGCTGGTCGACGGCCAGGGCAATTTCGGCAACATCGACGGCGACAACCCGGCCGCCTACCGCTACACCGAAGCGCGCATGACCGATGTCGCGGCCATGCTGCTCGACGGCCTGGACGAGAACGCGGTCGATTTCCGCCCGAACTATGACGGCCAGGACGAAGAGCCCGTCGTCCTGCCCGGCGCGTTTCCGAACCTGCTCGCCAACGGCTCGTCGGGCATCGCGGTCGGCATGGCGACCTCCATCCCGCCGCACAATGTCGGCGAGCTGTGCGAGGCGCTGAAGAAGCTGATCGAAAATCCCAACACGCGCGACCGCACGCTCAGCGACATCGTGCGCGGCCCCGATTTTCCGACCGGCGGCATCCTGATCGACAGCCCGGAGACCATCGCGGAAGCCTACAGAAGCGGCCGCGGCTCGTTCCGCGTGCGCGCCAAGTGGAAGAAGGAAGAGGGCGCGCGCTGCGTCTACCAGATCGTCGTCACCGAAATCCCCTATCAGGTCCAGAAGTCCAAGCTGATCGAGCGCGTCGCCGAATTGCTGGAGCAGAAAAAGCTGCCGCTGCTCGACGATATCCATGACGAGTCGGCGGAAGACGTCCGTATCGTCATCAGCCCGAAGAGCCGCACCGTCGAGGCGGAGATCCTGATGGAACAGCTGTTCCGCCAGACCGATCTGGAATCGCGCTTCCCGCTCAACATGAACGTGCTCGACCACGGCACCGTGCCGCGCGTGATGAGCCTGAAGGACGTGCTGCAGGCCTTCGTCGACCATCGCCGCGACGTGCTGGTGCGCCGCTCCACGCATCGGCTGGAGAAGATCGCCGCCCGCCTCGAAATCCTCGAAGGCTATCTCGCGGTCTTCCTGAACCTCGACAAGGTCATCAAGATCATCCGCAGCGAGGACGAGCCCAAGCCCGTCCTGATGAAGGCGTTCAAGCTCACCGACAACCAGGCCGAGGCCATCCTCAACATGCGCCTGCGCAGCTTGCGCCGGCTGGAGGAAATGGAAATCCGGGGCGAGCACGACGCGCTGACCAAGGAACAGAAGGACCTCAAAAAGCTCCTCGCCTCCGACAAGCTGAAGGACGAGAAGCTGATCGAGGAGGTCAAGGCGATCGACGCCAAGTTCGGCGCCAAGACCGCGCTCGGCAAGCGCCGCACCCAGATCATCGAGGCCAAGCACATCGAAAAGATCGAGGCCTTCGCCGAAGAAGCCGTCGCGCTGGCGACCGCGGTCGAGAAGGAGCCGATCACCGTCGTCTATTCCGAGAAGGGCTGGCTGCGCTCCTTCAAGGGTCACATGGAAGAGAACGACGCCGTCAAATACCGCGAGGGCGACCGGCGCAAATTCTGGGTACACGCCCAGACCACCGACAAGCTGATGCTGTTCTCGACCGACGGCCGCTTCTTCACGCTCGACTGCGCCAAGCTTCCGGGCGGGCGCGGCAATGGCGAGGCGATCCGCGCCTTCGTCGATCTGCCGCCCGATGCCGACATCGTGACGATGTTCGCGCACGTCCCCGGCCGCAAGCTGCTGCTCGCCGCCGAGAGCGGCCACGGCTTCGT
>CAZMHP010000231.1:0-5137 GCA_964566095.1 uncultured Rhizobium sp.
CCTTCGGCTGACGCCTCAGGCTGCGGCGCGTAAGTGCCGGCCGCCTCATGATTTTCTAGCGATGCCCAATTCCTCCGCCGCTGCCCGCCGCTTTGCGCTAAAGCTTTGCCGTCGAACAAAGGACGAAGAGCGCATGCGCCCCATTCGGATCGTTCTGGCGGCGGCCCTGCTGTGGCCGACCGTGCCTGTCGCCGCAACGACGGCGGTCAACCCAAATTGGGGCGTGATCTTTCCCGCCGAGCGGGCGGCGGCGCTGACGCGGCAGTGCTCGCGCAGCGCGCCCAGGCCCGAGGGCGCCTGGCTTCCCACACTGGACGACATCGCAAGGCTGGAACCCGGCCTGACGCGCGCCCTGGCAGACGCCCAGGTCCAGCCCGGCGCCTATTATCGCCAATATGGCGGCCTGATCGTGGGCGGGCGGCGCATCATCTATGTCAACGGCGTCCGCAACGCGGTCGCAGGCGGCGATTGGCGCGATGCGCCGATCTCGATCTGCGACGGCGGGGCGCTGGCCTTCGGCGTGGAATACGATCCGGCGAGCGGCGCCTTCTCGCATTTCGAATTCAACGGCCATCTGTGACGCGATGAATCTGCAGACCCCGCGGCTTTTCCTGCGGCCGGTGCAGCTTGGCGACGCCGAAGACCTGTTCGTCGCGCGCGGCGACGACGCGGTGATGCGCCATTGGGATTGGCCGGCGGCGCCATCGGCCGACGCGGTGCGCGCCGTCATCGCGGGGCATCTCGAAGAGATCGCCAGCGGCGCGACGCAATGGTGGGTGGTGGCGCAATCGCCGCGCGGGCCCGCGATCGGCGAATGCGACTTGAGCGATATCGACCCACATCACCGCCGCGCGGAGATCGGATTCCTCTTTCGGCGCGCCGCCTGGGGCCAGGGTTTCGCGCGCGAGGCGATGACGCGCGTGCTGCGCTACGCCTTCGACGACCTCGCGCTCGAGCGGCTATGGGCGCGCTGTCATGCCGGCAACGCGGCGTCGCGGCGCCTGCTCGAAGCGCTCGACTTCCGTTCCGAGGGCACGCTTCGCGGCCATGTCATCCGCGACGGCGTGCGCCGCGACTGCGAGATCTACGGGCTCAACCGTTAGAGCAATTCCAGGAAAAGTGCGAAGCGTTGGTACGCTGTTGCTTCCAACTCCGTCCGGAATTGCGACCAAACAATAACTTAGAGCGGTTCACCGATTCCATGAAGCGGTGAACTGCTCTAGCTTGGCTTCTTACCGGTCGCCGCCGCCATCGCCGGGGCCACTATCGCCGGGGCCTTGATCGCGGTCGTCGCCACGGCGCCCGTCGTCCTGAGTGCGCCCATCGTCCTGGGTGCGGCCGTCGTTCTGATAGCGGCCGTCGTCGCGAGAGCTGTTGTCGCGGTCGCGATAGTCTTCGTCGCGATAAGCCCGGTCGCGGTCGGCGTCATGCGCGTGCGCGCTTGCCGCGGCGATGATGCCAAGCGCCAGGAAGCCCAGTCCCAATCCGATCGCGGCGCCGTCACCGCCATGGTGGTGCCAGCCGCCGCGATGCCAATCGCCGCCGCCGTGCCAGTCGCGCGCCTGGGCCGCGGTGGATCCCAGCAAGGTCAGCGCCAAGGCGGCGCAAAGGAAGCGTTTCATGTGCGGTTCTCCAGCCCGTTGCAATCAAGCGGCGCGATCGCGCGCCATCGGGGGCCACCGTGAGGAGAGCCGCATGAACCGGGTCTGAACCGATTGCGCCGCAAATGCGGCAAGCGCGCCGGACACGGCGCGCTCGAACGCCGGAGACAATGGGGCGATCAGTCCGCTGGATTGAGATTCCAGACGTAGACCGGGCTGCCATCGGAGTGGAAGGTGGTGAACTCCGCCGGCTCGCCTTCGGGGCAGGTCGTGTCGTCGGACTTGGTGAAGAAGTCATAGGGGCCGGGATATTCGACGCATTGCTTGATGTCGGCGCCCCAGTAGGAGTCGGGATCGCCCTTCACCTCGGCGCGCGCGTAGAAGGTGGCGTTCTGCGTCTTGAAGATGTCCTCGCACTGGCCGGCGCTGACCGGGGTCCAGCCCTTGTTGCGCCAATCCGCGCCGCCGAGGGGAATGAAGCTCGCCGCCACCATCACGGTCTGATCGGTGTGGTTGCAAGCGCGCATGACGATCGTCGAGCGGGCCTGTGCCGGCGTCGCGGCGGCGATGGCGGTCAGGCAACCCAAGCCCAGCGCGGCGGCGAGGGCGAATGTCCTGGAGAGTGAAAGCATCGATAACCCCCTGTTATTGGCCTGATTCAACCATGACAAAAAGTTTAGATCAACGATTGGCTTCATGCTAGCCGGGGTTTCCGGCGGTTTTGCGGCAGGTTAACAGGCGGCGAAGCAGCCTGGGACAACCTAGATCAGCGCCCCGTGGCCGCGCAAAATTGCCCGCGCGCGCGCAGGCGGCTCGCGCACGCCCTGGCGCAGCCGGCCGATGCCGATCACCGACTGTACGGAGGCCGCGTACTCCCCCGGCAGGGCGGGGCGCAGCGAGACCACGGCGCCGGCGTCGATCATCACGGCCGCTCCATCCGGCCGCGTCAGGCGCGCGAGATTTCGCGTCGAGCCGGCGCGATAGCGCACGCCGGTCCCCAGGATGCTGGCGATGTCGCGGACATAGCTTTCGGTCTCCGCCGGCGGCGGCTGATGCAGCGCGGCGTGCGCCGCGAGCATGCCGGGGCCATCATTGTAGGCGGCGAACATGGTGGGATAACCGTAAGAGAGATAGAGCTGCTTGAGATAGGCCGCGCCGGCGAAGATGTTGTCGTGCGGATCGAAGGGATCGACGCCCAGCCGATAGCTCGCGCGCATCTCGCTCCAGGTCTTGGGCATCAGCTGCATCAGGCCCATCGCGCCGGCGGGCGAGACGATCTTGCGGTTCGCGTCCAGCATGGTGCGGCCACCGCTTTCGATCTCCATGACGGCGCGGATCCACAGCGCGGAAATCTTGAATCGCTTCGATGCCGCGAGGATCTGCGGCGACCAGCGCTCGAGCAATTGGCGATAGCTCATCGCCTGCTCCAGCGCGAAGGCGGACGGCGGCGCCGGCTTGGGCGGCACGACTTTACGCGCGGCCGGCTTGTGCAGCGCAAGCGGCTTGACCGTCGCGCGATGATGCACGGCGTGCTTCGGCGCGGGGCGCGGCGACGTATGCTTCGCGTCGTTTTCCAGCAGCGCGCCGCCGATGAAAGCAAGCGCGAACAGCGCGCCGGCCAGGACGCGCGGCGAACCCGCCGCCGTGCGGCCCGATCCAAGGATTGCGTCGCGAAATGCCATGGGATCGAAATCTAAGCGAAGTCTGCCCCAGTCGGTAACGCGCGAGCCGGTGGCTTGGAACCCGGCCCGGAACGGCGCGCGGATGCCATGATGCGCCGCAAAAAAAGCGGCGGCCCCCGGGGCCGCCGCTCTGCAGCACGAGCGCAGCGCACCGCCTTCGGCACGCGCGACCGCGCAGGACCGATGGGCGCTCTTACTTCTTGGCGTCCGTGTGGTGGTGATGGTGACGATGATGGCGATGATGGTGTTTGGCCGCCCAAGCCTTGCGCGCCGCCTCTTCGGCGACGATCTGATCGACCTTCGCGCTCACCGCGCTGATGTCGGCGGCGTCCTGGTCGGCCTTTTGGCCGGCGTGATCGGCCGCGGCCTGCGCGCTTTGCGCCGCGGTCGTCGCGGACTGCGCCTGCGACAGCGCGTGGTCGGCGGTGTCTTGCGCGTGATGGACCGATTCGACGGTCGCGCAACCGCCGAGGGTCATTGCCCCCACCACTGCGCAAACCATGGCCGCCCGGTTTATGGGTCGTTGCATGCAAGCCTCCCTGATGTGTTGTGAATCAACTGACGGACGTTACGTCTAGCAGGTTCACACATTTGTCACATCCGCAATATCGGCCAAGGTCGGCGGGGGACGGCGATGCGCGCGAGCCCATAGTTTGCCGGGCCGACGCGACGGACGCGGTGAGGCCGAACGGCCGCCTCTACCCCCCGGCGCAAGGTCCATGCTACCAACACGCGTATGCGGGCGTAGTTCAATGGTAGAACGGAAGCTTCCCAAGCTTCATACGAGGGTTCGATTCCCTTCGCCCGCTCCAGCGCCTTTCACGGGCCAAGGCCGCTCACGGCGGCGATCGGCGACGTACCATGGCGCATAGAGCACGACGATCGCCGCGATCCCGATCAAAAACGTCACGGGGATATAGCCCGGCCAGGCGGGCAGCAGGTCGTAGAACGTCGCATGGCCCGGCTTGGCGCGAAAGAAGCCGTAGTTCACGCCCAGCAGCCAATCGGTCAGCGACGCCGCGCCGGCATAGCCGAGCGACCATGCCGCGACGCGCGGCAGCGAAGCCGGCACGGGCCGCATGCCGCTGCCGAACATCAGATAGATCACCGCCGCGACGATCGCGCCGTGCCCCAGCAGGAAGACGATGAACTGCGCTTCCGGAAACGCGTAGGTCACGTCCGGCGTGACGAGGCCCTGGGTGGTGGCGGCAAGCGCCCAGAAATAGGCGAGCTCGAAGGCGCGCGGGTTGGGTGCGACGAGCGTGACGATCAGCGCGATCGTCGCCCAGTCGCACAGGTTCATCGGAAATTCGTTGCCCAGGCCGAGCCAATGGCGGGCCGCGAACAACACGTACCAGCCGATCCAGGTGCCGATCAGCAGCGCCGCGAAGCTCCACCGGATCGCCCGGTCGACTCGCGGCCCGCCGCGGCGCGCGGCCGCGCCCAGAAGCAGCGGCACGCCCAGGGTGAGGCCGATCACCGCCAGGTGCTGCGGCCCGAACAGGACGAATGGCTCGCGCAAGGAAGCCCCTTTCCCGATGGCGACCATGCCAGCAGACACCGCGACGATGGCGGATTGTGGGCGGGTTCGCGGCCGTCCAAGGCCTCTTCGTCGCAGCCGCGTCTTTTCCGTTCACCCTCCGCCCGGAGCAGGCGCTATAAGTGGTCACCGTGCCCGGCGAATCCTTCCCGGGAGACTCGTTTTATCCGGGTACGGAATATGTCCAATGTCGCGGTGATCGGCGCCCAATGGGGCGACGAAGGCAAAGGCAAGATCATCGACTGGCTCGCCAACCGGGCCGAGATGGTGGTGCGCTTCCAGGGCGGCAACAATGCCGGCCACACCATCGTGGT
>CAZMHP010000232.1:0-5128 GCA_964566095.1 uncultured Rhizobium sp.
CGCTTGGTCTTGTTGTTGGCGTGGCTGACATTGTTGCCAACCAGGGTGCCTTTTCCGGTCAATTCGCAGCGGCGTGCCATGGCAGTCTCGTGTCCAAAAGAGGCGCCCTCATAAGGAAAGCGCCTGCCCCGGTCAAGCGGTGCGAAACCGGCGTAAAAGGGTTCGGGCGGCCGCCGACGGCAGCGAGCCACCGCCCGCCACCGCCGCCTCCAGTTGCGCGGCCTCGGCGCCGAGCCCGGCATCCTCCAGGATGGTCTCGCTGATCAGGGTCTGGACCTCGCTCCAGAACCAGCGGCGGGCCTGTTCCGCCCTGAGACCGGCCAGCCCCCCGCTCTTCGCCAAGGCGGCATGAATGCCGGCCATCGCGGCCCAGGCCTCGGCCACGCCCTGCCCGGTCACCGAGGAGACCTTGAGCACCTGGGCGGACAGCCCGGGATGTTTGGGCCGCATCAGGTGCAGCGCCGCGTGATAGTCCGCCACCGCCCGGTTGGCGGCGGGCAGCAGATCTCCATCGGCCTTGGTGACGAGCAGCAGATCGGCCAGTTCCATCACGCCGCGCTTGATGCCCTGAAGATCGTCGCCGCCCCCCGGCGATGCCAGGAGGACGAAGAGATCGGTCATGTCGGCGACCGCGGTCTCCGACTGGCCGACGCCCACCGTCTCCACCAGTACGATATCGAACCCGGCGGCCTCGGCGAGCAGCATCGATTCGCGCGTGCGCCGCGCCACGCCGCCGAGAGTCGTTCCGGCGGGCGATGGGCGGATGAAGGCGCGCGGCTCGCGCGCCAGTTTCTCCATCCGCGTCTTGTCGCCCAGGATGGAACCGCCCGAGCGTCGCGACGACGGATCGATCGCCAGCACCGCGACGGTCTTGCTCCGCCCCGCCAGATGCATGCCGAACGCCTCGATGAAGGTCGATTTGCCGACGCCCGGCGCGCCGGAGATACCGATGCGGATCGCACCGCCGGTGCGCGGTAGGATCGCGGTCAAAAGCGCCTCCGCCTCGCGCTGGTCCTGTGCGCGGGTGGATTCCACAAGTGTTATCGCACGGGCCAGCGCGCGGCGGTCGCCGGCCGCCAGAGCCGCCGCGAGCGCGCCATTAACCGCATTTGAATCAAAGGGCTCGGCCATAATTGGACCATAGTGGTTTTGGAGCGTCCGCGCCGCTACTTTGCGGCCCAACCAGGGAGACAGAAACGATGAAAATTCGTCACGCCGTCTTTGCGCTTTTCTCCGCCGCGTCGCTCACCGGCGCATCGCTTGGCGCCGGCGGATCGGGCAGCGAGACCCCGTCCCAGCCGGGCTCGACCCTGCAAATGAACATGACGCTGTATGCCGGCGGCGTGACGCTGGGCAAGGTCGACCTCAACACCACCATCCGCGGCGACCAATATCATTCGGTCTCCAACCTGCAGACCAGCGGCGTCGTGAACGCGTTCTGGCAGTCCGAGATCCAGGCGACCTCGACCGGCACGCTGGCGCCGAAGAATTTCAAGCCCAGCTTGTACGACTCCTTCTACACCGGCCGCGCGGACAAGAAGCAGGAGGTCTCGCTCACCTACGACAACAACGGACCGGTGCGGCTCTATGCCGATCCGCCCTATCCGATGACCGGCTATGAGGTGACGCCCGAACAGCAGAAGGCGACCGTCGATCCGCTCAGCGCGATCACCATGATGGTGTCGGGCGTCGCGGCGAGCGCCGAAAATCCGTGCGGCGTGGTCCTGCCCGTGTTCGACGGACGGCGGCGCTACAATGCCGAGATCACCAAGATCAAGGACACGACGGTGTCGATGGACAACGGCCTGTACAAGGGCAAGGCGCTGCTGTGCCAGATCAAATATAAGCAGCTCGCCGGCTACAAGCCCAAGGTGATCAAGGAAGGCGCGAGCTTTCCGCTGATCAACGCGTGGATCGTATCCATTCCCAGCACGGTGACGGGGCGCAGTTACGTCGTGCCGCTCAGGGTGTGGGCCGACACGTCCTATGGCGTGATCGCGGCAGTGGCGACGACGCTCAAGGTGGACGGTTCGGCGCCAAAGCCGGCGGGGTGAATCCCGTCCCGATGGGCTTCGGCGCGTTATCTGCTAGAATGATGTTGAAGTCATTGAGTGAGGACCGATGCGGGGTTTGGACTGGTCGAAATGTCCGGCCGTTGAAAGCGTTCCGGGCAAGGTAAGCGGGGCTTGGCTGTTCAAGGGCACGCGGATGCCTGTCGCGACGGTATTTGAAAACCTTGAAGACGGCTTGAGCATTGACGAGATCATCGAGCAATTCTCCGTCACGCGCGAACAAATCCGCGCGGTGCTGGATTTTGCTGCGCGCAGTCTCGATCCGGCACTTTCCGATCACTGATGCACATTCTCTTGGATATTGGTGTTCCGCGCGGCATTGCGGCTGCGCTTGTTGACCATGTCGTGGAAGAAGCCCGTGTAAGAGGATGGAATACCCTCAAGAACGGCGAGTTGCTCGAGGCCGCGGAGCAGGCCGGCTTCGATCTCTTCATCACGACAGACAAGAATCTTCGCTATCAACAGAACCTTACAGCGCGCAAGATCGCGATCGTCATCCTTGGCAGCGGTCGCTGGACGACTATCAAGCTTCATCTGACGGCCATTGCAGATGCGGCAAACAGTGCCGTACCGCACACCTTCATCGAAGTGAAAATCTCCGAGCGCTAATTCGGCTCCGTCACGCTCAACGCCTTCAGCAGCGGCACAATAGTGTCGGCGACGGGCGTGGCGATGCCGTGCTTGACGCCGAGCCGCTGGATGACGCCGTTGCGCGCGTCCCATTCCAATGGTTTTCCGTCACGACGGTCGTAATACATCGAATTGCCGCGCCCGCCCGGATGGGTGAAGAGGCCGACGATCTGCCGGGCGAAACCGTCGGCGAAGCGCGCGCCCTCGGCGCGACCGACCGTCATGACCTCTTCCACGATGCGCTCGCCGAGCGGGCGCAGGTCGAGATAGGCGGCGAGCGCGGCGGGATGGTTCATGATCGCACACAGCGAACCGCTGCAGGCGTTCATGCAGAGCTTCTCCCAGGCCCTGGAGACGAAATCGGCGTCGGTGGTGACCTTGACGAAGGTGCCGGCGAACAGGCCGGCGAACGTGCGGGCCGCCGCGTCGTCGGGCGCGGTGAGCGCGGCACCGCCGAAGGTGGTGATCTCGCCCGGCGCGGTGCGCTCGGCCGGCAGCATGACGACGATGGGTACGACGGCATTGCCGGCGCCGATATAGGGCGCGACGGTCTGGCGATGCTCAACGCCGTTCTGCAGCACGGCGATTCTGGTACGCGGACCGATCGCCGCTTTCAGCCAGCCCGCGGCGGACGGCGTCTGATGCGACTTCACGCAGAGCAGAACCCAATCGACCGGATCGACTTCGGTCGGCGAGGTCGCGACCGTGACCGGCAGCGCGCGGCGCTCTTGTGTGTCGGAGCGTGTCAGCGCGAGTTCGGAAAATTTGCCGTTCGCGCAAATGACGAGGTCGTGGCCCTTCTGCGCCAGCGCGAAGCCGACCGTGCCGCCGATGGCGCCGGGACCGATGAGGGCGATGCGGGTCATTCGTCCTCCCCCTTCGACAGGCTCAGGGTGAGGACGAACCGAAACTCCTCATGCTGAGCTTGTCGAAGCATGAGGATCACTCCGCCGCGTGCGGGAGCTTGCGCTGACGGATGAGCTTGAGCACGTCGCGCGCCGCGTCGGGGATGTTGGTGCCGGGGCCGAAGATCGCGGCGACGCCGATCTTCTTCAGCGCCGGATAATCCTGCGCCGGGATGACGCCGCCGACCACGACCAGGATGTCGTCGGCCTTCTGCTCCTTCAGCGCCTCGATCAGCAGCGGCACCAGCGTCAAATGCCCCGCCGCCTGGCTGGAGACGCCGATGACGTGGACGTCGGCCTCGATGGCGTCCTTCGCCACTTCCTCCGGCGTTTGGAACAGCGCGCCGATATCGACGTCGAAGCCGAGATCGGCGAAGGCGGTGGCGATCACCTTGGCGCCGCGGTCGTGGCCGTCCTGGCCCATCTTGGCGACCAGCATGCGCGGGCGCCGGCCCTCTTCCTTGGCGAACGCCTCCACCTCGCCGCGGATGGCGCCGAATTCGTTGTCGCCCTCATAGGCGGCGCCGTAGACACCGGCGATCGAGCGGATCTGTGCGCTGTGGCGGCCGAAGACGCTTTCCATCGCGTCGGAGATCTCGCCGACCGTAGCACGCGCCCGCGCTGCCTCGACCGCGAGTTCGAGGAGATTGCCGCTGCCCTTGGCGCCGGCGACAAGCGCGTCGAGCGCGAATTTTAATTTGGCCGGATCGCGCGCCGCCTTGAGGGATTTCAGCCGCGCGATCTGGGAGTCGCGAACCTGCGCATTGTCGATGGCGCGGACGTCGAGTTCGTCTTCCTTGGCAAGCTGGAATTTGTTGACGCCGACGATGACGTCCTCGCCCTTGTCGACACGCGCCTGGCGCCGCGCGGCAGCTTCCTCGATCCGCAGCTTGGGGATGCCGGCCTCGACCGCCTTGGTCATGCCGCCCATCGCCTCGACCTCGTCGATGATCGCCTTCGCGGCGTCCGCCAGCGAATGGGTCAGCGCCTCGACGTAGTAGGACCCGCCGAGCGGATCGACGACCTTGGTGACCTGGCTTTCGTTCTGCAGGATGAGCTGGGTGTTGCGCGCGATGCGGGCGCTGAACTCGGTCGGCAGCGCGATGGCCTCGTCGAACGAGTTGGTGTGCAGCGATTGCGTGCCGCCGAGCACCGATGCCAGCGCCTCGATCGTCGTGCGCACGACGTTGTTGTAGGGGTCCTGCTCGGTCAGCGACACGCCCGAGGTCTGGCAGTGCGTGCGCAGCATCAGGCTTTCCGGATTCTTGGCGCCGAAGCCGGCCATGATTTGCGACCACAGAAGCCGCGCGGCGCGCAGCTTGGCGACCTCCATGAAGAAGTTCATGCCGATGCCGAAGAAGAAGGACAGGCGCGGTGCGAACTGATCGACGCCAAGGCCCTTGGCGAGCGCGGCGCGGACATATTCGATGCCGTCGGCGAGCGTGAAGGCGAGCTCCTGTACCGCCGTCGCGCCGGCTTCGTGCATGTGATAGCCGCTGATCGAGATCGAATTGAACTTCG
>CAZMHP010000233.1:0-4041 GCA_964566095.1 uncultured Rhizobium sp.
CCGGCGGAGACCTTGCGGTCGAGCACCACGCCGTCGATCGGCGAATAGATCGTGGCTTTCGACAGCGTCGTCTCGTTGGAATTGACCTGGGCGCGGGCGAGCTTCACGCCGGCCGCGGCGCGGGCGAAATCGGCGTTGGCGGTGTCGAGGTCCTGATGCGAGGCGGCATTGCCCTGGAACAGCGCGGCGGTGCGCTGGCGCGTGCGCGAAGTCTGCGCCAGGGTCGCTTGCGCCTGGGCGAGGCTGGCGCGCGATTGGGCCAGCGCCGCGTCGAAGACCAGCGTGTCGATGCGCGCGAGCTTCTCGCCCTTCTTCACCCGATCGTTGAAATCGACATAGATCGCGTCGATCTTGCCCGAGACCTCGGCGCCGACATCGACCTGGTCGCGCGGCTGTAGCGTGCCGGTGGCGCTGACCGTGAGCGACAGATTGCCCCGCGCGATCGGCTGGGCGAGATAGACCGGCGCCGCGCCGCCGCCGAACAGAAGGCGCAGCGCGATGAGCACGGCCACCGCGCCGCCGCCGATCCACCACCATTGCCGGCGGGTGAATTGCGGGATGGAGATACCGCTGAGGGCGAGACGGCCCACAAACTCCTGCCAAGCCCGCGCGACAAAGGAAAAGTCCGGCACCGGCCGTTAACCCCGAAAAGCCGCGACAGAGGTAATGCCGGAGACTGAAACCTTCAATGTAAAAGGTAAGCAAGAGGCCATGATCGTGGAATTCGGCGTCTAGCCGGGGTCCGGATGTCCGCGGGGTGGCATAATTTTGACGATTGAAGCCGATAGTGCCCACATGACTTCTTGTGGGCTCAGATCGGAATCTCCAAGTCGAATTGTGCGTTCGAGCGCATCGGCATAAGCATGCCAATCGCCATCTGCATCAGCCTCAATTGTATCGTCCCGCAACTCAAACGCCAGGCGCTCGGCAAGTTGGGCAGCACAGAACAACGCAACGCGTGCTTTGGGTGCCGCGCTCGAAAGCTGCGCGATGCAGTCCCGCTGAACTTTGTAGTAGATCGCCGCCTCAAGCAGCAGGCCACCGCCTACCGCCGAGCGAAATTCAATGGCGATATGTTCGTACCGAGCCGTCAGAGAAACTCGCGGCCCCGAAACACCGAGAGTAGTCGGACGCCGTGATTTGCGAGAAATTCCGAAGCCCCCTCCTCCCGATCGACGAGAACCAAAGCCGTCTCAACGATAGCCCCGACCTTACGAACAGCTTCGATTGCTTTCAGAATTGATCCACCGGTTGTTGCCACGTCGTCGGCCACGAGCACGCGCTTCCCGGCGAGCGTCTCATCCGGTGCAAGGCCTTCGATCAAATCCATTGTTCCATGCGACTTGGGCGCCTTGCGAACAAAGAAAGTCTTGACTGGATGCCCTTCAATTTCGCTCACTGCGGCCAAACTCGCGATAATGGGGACGGCTCCCATTTCAAGTCCACCAACAAACTCAACCTCTTGATCCTCAATCCGCGCCAAGAATGCGCGCGCAGAAAGATAGGCCCCGCGAGGACCCATCATGGTCGGCTTAAGATTGAAGTAGAGTTCGCTTTCAACACCCGATGCCAGCCGAAATCGTCCCCTCCTAAAGGAACGGAGACGAATGATCTCAAACAGCTCTGGATCGTCTCTGTCTGTCGTCCGCTGAAGTTTTGCGACGGCACCCATAGTGTCCTCGTGAATCGGTAGGCCGCGTCTTCGCAGGACGCGACCAATGAGTCTGTGTTGTGAGAATGAATCCCGGAGAGTCAAGGGTCAACCCCTCAACATAATATCAGGTATGAATGTACCACTTCAATCCCCACATCTTTGCACATACTGCCTGTAGCGGAGCGCGAGGTCGGCGCCCTGCCTGCGGGACGGCCCGTAGGGATTTCATCGGGATGGCTCCGCGGTTCCGGCCCGATATGTTTAAGCCCCGTTAACACTTGGCGCCTAGAAGCAGGTCGTGAAGGTCGGACCATGGCACGCAGCGCGCAGAACGAGCCGAGGTTTTCGGACGGCGGGGCACCCCGCCGCGAGATGCCCCCTTCGGGGCCCGGAAAGCCGCGCCGCCGCCGCGTCTGGCCCTATGCCGTCCTGCTGCTGCTAGCCTGGGCCGCGATCTTCGGCGCGGTGTTCTGGTCGCATTTCCTTTCCGATCTGCCCGACACCACCAAGCTGATGATCGCCGGCTCGTCGCACGACGTGACCATCCTGGACGACCAGGGACGGCTGATCGCGCGGCGCGGCCTGACCCAGGGCGAGCGCGTCGATGTCGGGCGGCTGCCGCCCTATGTGCCCAATGCCTTCATCGCCATCGAGGACCGCCGCTTCCGCTCGCATCTGGGTATCGATCCGATCGGCCTGCTGCGCGCCGCGGCCGAGAACATGCAGGCCGGCTATGTGCGCCAGGGCGGCTCGACGCTGACCCAGCAGCTCGCCAAGAACCTGTTCCTGTCGCCCAGCCGCACCTTCGAGCGCAAGCTGCAGGAGGCGATGCTCGCCCTCTATCTGGAGTCGCGCTACTCCAAGGACCAGATTCTCACGCTCTATCTCAACCGCGTCTATTTCGGCGCCGGCGTGTTCGGCATCGAGGCGGCGGCGCAGCGTTTCTTCGGCAAGCATGCCGAGCAACTGACGCTGCCCGAGGCCGCGATGCTGGCCGGCAGCGTCAAGGCACCGGCGCGATTCAACCCACTGGCCGACACCGATGCCTCGATGCAGCGGGCCGGCGTCGTGCTGCGCGCGATGGAAGACGCCGGCTTCATCGACGACAAGACCCGCGCCGACTCCCAAGCGACGCGGCCGCGCATCGTGCGCGGTTCGGGCACGCCGGGTTCGGGCTATTTCGTCGATTGGATCCTGAGCCGGCTCTCCGGCTATGTCGGCGACGCCGACGATTCGCTGATCGTGGAGACGAGCTTCGATCTGGACGCGCAGCGCCAGGCCGAGCGCGCCGTCGCGCAGGGCCTGGCGACCGACGGCGACAAGCTTCGCGCGAGCCAGGCCGTGCTGGTGGCGATGACGCCCGACGGCGCGGTGCGCGCCATGGTCGGCGGACGATCTTACGAGCAGAGCACGTTCAACCGCGCCACCGATGCGCTGCGCCAGCCCGGTTCGGCCTTCAAACCCTTCGTCTATCTCACCGCCTTCGAGCACGGCCGCACCCCCGACGACGTCATGAATGACGGACCGGTCGACATCCATGGCTGGAAGCCCAGCGACTATGAAGGCCACTTCGAAGGTGCGATGAGCCTGACGCACGCCTTCGCGAAATCGTCCAATTCGGTGGCGGCGCAGCTCGCGCAGGAGGTCGGCCCCGCCGCGGTGGTCAAGACCGCGCGGCGGCTGGGCATCCAATCGCCGCTGGAGGCCGTGGCGTCGCTGGCGCTGGGCACCTCGACCGTGACGCCGCTGGAATTGACGGCCGCCTATGTGCCGTTCGCCAATGGCGGCCACGGCGTCAACGCCTTCGCCATCGTGCGCATCAAGACGCGCAGCGGCACGGTGCTCTATCAGCGCAGCAGTTCGGGCATCGGCGACGTGATGTCGGCCGCCAACGATCAGCAGATGACGGGGCTGATGGTGGAGACCGTGACCACCGGCACCGGCAAGGCGGCCAGACTCGACGGGCGGCCGACGGCGGGCAAGACCGGCACGACGCAGGATTTCCACGACGCGTGGTTCGTCGGCTTCACCGCCGATCTGATCTGCGGCGTGTGGATCGGCAATGACGACAACGCGCCGATGGTCCATGCCACCGGCGGCACGCTGCCCGCGCGCATCTTCCACAATTTCATGACGGCGGCCGAGGCCGGATTGCCGGTGCGGCCGCTGGCGGGACAGATCGCGCCGACCGACACCGTGGCCGCCGCGACGCCGGATGCGGCAGCGCCGGCGACAACGCCCGATGCGCCGGACGCCCCCGACGGCGACAAGGCCAAGAAACCGGACACGATCGAAGGGCTGATCAACAAGATCTTCGGCAGCGGCGGGACGTAAAGAGTGATCCTCCCCCGCACAGCGGGGGAGGGGGACCGCGAAGCGGTGGAGGG
>CAZMHP010000233.1:4051-5122 GCA_964566095.1 uncultured Rhizobium sp.
CGCCCGCGGGGCCACTATAGTTGTCCCCCCCCCCCCCCCGGGGGGGTGGGGCCCCCCCGCCGGGGGGGGGGGCCCCGGCGGCGCACGCGCCCCCTCCGTCATGCCTCCGCTTCGCTGCGGCATGCCACCTCCCCCGCTTCGCGGGGGAGGATCAACGAGCTACTTCACGCCATATCTGTGCAGCGCTGAGCCGTGCTTCTTGAGCCAGGCCTGCGGCGCGTCGATGTCAGGCACCAGTTCGCGCACCAGCCGCCAGAAGCGCGGGCCGTGGTTCATCTCGCGCAAATGCGCCACCTCATGCGCCACGACGTAGTCGAGCACGAAATCGGGCGCCAGGATCAGGCGCCAGCAATAGGAGATCGCCTTGCCGGCGGAGCAGGAGCCCCAGCGGCTCGACGTGTCGCGCACGCTGACGCGCGCGACCTTGGCGTCGATCCTTAGCGCATAGGCACGGGTGCGCTGATCGAGCAGCGCGCGGGCCTCGCGCTTCAAAAAGTCCACCAAACGGCGCGGCGCAAATTCGTCGCGGCCGCCGACGCGGATGACCGATTGCGCCGCATCGTGCACCGCCGGGCCGCGCCCCTCGCTTTTGACGATCACGGTTTCGCGACCGCGATAGGGGATGCGCGCGCCGGGCTTGAGCGCGATGGGCTTGGGCACGCGCGCGATCTGGCGGGAAATCCAATTGGCCTCGCCGCGCGCGAAATCGAGCGCGCGCTCCAAGGCGCGGCGCGACGGCGCCACCACCGTCACCTCGCCGGTCGAGGGATGCACCTTCACGATCAACCGCCGCGCCCTGGGATTGAGGCGCAGCTTCACCTCGACGGCCTGCCCGTCGATGGCGAGCAATGCCGGAGGACGGGTTGCCACGGACCTACGCATGCGCTTCCCTATGTTCGCCACGAACCGCAGCACGATTATCGAGACCCTTCATGACATCTCGCCCACGCTTCCATCTCGCGTTTCCGGTACGCTCGCTGAGCGAAGCGCGCGCCTTCTACGGAAGCCTGCTCGGATGTCCCGAAGGACGCTCGAGCGACGATTGGGTGGACTTCGATTTCTTCGGCCACC
>CAZMHP010000234.1:0-5119 GCA_964566095.1 uncultured Rhizobium sp.
TACGAGATGTACGGCAAGGATCATCTGCCGTCGCAGCCGCTCTACGACGAGATCTGCCGCATCGCCGGCGCGCAGCCGCCCGAGCATTTCGTGTTCGAGCTCTTCCTCGACGAGCAGGGCCAGAAGATCTCCAAGTCCAAGGGCAACGGGCTCACCATCGACGAATGGCTGACCTATGCGCCGCGCGAGAGCCTGGCGCTCTACATGTTCCAGAAGCCGCGCGTCGCCAAAAGGCTCTATTTCGACGTGATCCCCAAGGCGGTCGACGACTACATCGATCTGCTCGAGAAATATCACGCGAACGAGACGAGCGAAGCCGAGCGGCTGGAAAATCCCGTCTGGCACATCCATGACGGCCACCCGCCGGCGGAGCGCTATCCCGTCTCCTTCGCGCTGCTTCTCACGCTGGTGACGGCGTCGAACGCGCACAATCACGAGGTTCTGTGGGGTTTCATCCGCGCCTATGCGCCGGCGGCCTCGCCGGAAGCGAATCCGGGCCTCGCGCGCCTCGCCGATTTCGCGATCCGCTACTACGAGGATTTCGTGAAGCCGACGAAGCGTTACCGCGCGGCGACGGAAAAGGAGCGCGCGGCCATGGAAGATCTCGCCGCGGCGTTCGAAAAACTGGGCGACGCGCGCGATCCCAAAGCCGTGCAGGATGTCGTCTACGAGGTTGGCAAGGCGCACGCCTTCGATCCGCTGCGCGATTGGTTTTCGAGCCTCTACGAAGTGCTGTTCGGCCAGTCCGCCGGCCCGCGCTTCGGCTCCTTCGCCGCGCTGTTCGGCACGCGGGAAACGGCCGCCCTGATCCGCCGCGCGCTCGCGGGGGAGTTCACGAAAGCCGCGGCGTGAAATCTCCGCTGTCATCCCCGGCTGAGCGCGAGCGTAGCGAGCGCGAAGGGAAGGGGACCCAGGTGCCAACCACCGTCACGGTGTTTCCGATCTGGGTCCCCTTCCCCTCGCGATCCTGGCGGATCGCTCGGCCGGGGATGACAAAGTGGCTTTGGCTCTTACTCTGCTTGTTGTGCCCGGGCATCGCCCATGCCGCCACGCCCTGGGATCTCTACGCCGCCGGCCGTTATGCCGACGCGATGAAGGCCGGCGCGCAGGCCGCGACCGCGCAGGGCTACACCATCGCCGCCCGCGCCGCGCTCGCCGACGCCACGACGCGGCAGAGGCCCTGCCTGGATTGCCTGCGCCATGCCGAGGATCTGGCGCGCAAGGCCGCCGTCGTCGATCCCAGGCTCGCCGACGCGCATGTCTATCTCGCTGTCGCGATGGGCTATGAGGCGCGCGTGGTCGGACCGGTGTGGGCGCGCGCCCACAACTATCCCGGTCACGCCAAGGCGGAACTCGACATCGCGCTGGCGCTCGATCCCAAGAGCCCCTGGGCGCTCGGCGCGCTGGGCGGCTGGAACGTGGAGATCGTGCGCACCGGCGGCGACTATCTCGCCAATTGGTTCTACGGCGCCTCGGTGGACAAGGGCCTCGCCGCCTTCGCCGCCGCCTTTCGGAGCGCGCCCGACAATCTTTCGGTGCGCTATCAATACGCGCTGTCGCTCTGCGGCTACGACGCCGAGCGCTTCCGCCACGAGATCGACGAGGCCTTCGCCCGCGTGGCGCGCGACCGGCCCGCCACCGCGTATGAAGTGACGGCCAAGGTCCGCGCCGCCGAGCTTGCCGGCCTGCTGAAGACGGGCGACCGCGACGCCTTCGACGCGAAGGTGCGGCAGTATCAAGGGTATCCGTAACTTTCCTCTCCCGCGAGCGGGAGAGGACGCAAAATCCCGCACTTAGCGCAGCGCGTAGCGGAGCTACGTGCCTGGATTTTGCTAGGTGAGGGGTACCGGCGTAAAGCGCGGACGTCCCCTCACCCGCTCGCGCGGTGCGCTCGCGACCTCTCCCGCGAGCGGGAGAGGTAATTCACTGGCTCGCCCAGATGATCCGGTGCATGAACGCAAGTTCGGCCGGCGCGAAGCTGCGGATGTCGTAGCCGGGGTTGAACGATCGCAGTTCGATGCGATGCGCGGTATGCCGCGCGAGCTGCTTGGCCATGACCTCGCCCTCCGTCGTCTTGACCACCACGCGGTCGCCGCGCCGCACGCTGGCCGCCGGCGAGACGATGATGCGGTCGCCGTCGCGATAGATCGGCTGCATCGAATCGCCGGCGATCTCCAGCGCATAGGCGCGCTCGTCGGCCACTTCGGGAAACGGAATCTCGTCCCAGCCGGCGCCGACCGGAAAGCCCGCATCGTCGAAGAACCCGCTCGATCCGGCCTGCGCCAGGCCGATCAGCGGCACGCGCCGGGTGTAGGCGCGTCCGGGCGCCTCGACCAGCGCGACGAACTCGTCGAGCGTCGCGCCCGTGGCGCCCAGGATCTTCGCGATGCTCTCGGTCGAGGGCCAGCGCAGCTTGCCGTCGGCGCCGCCGCGCTTGCTTTTGTTGAAGGTGGTGGGATCCAGTCCGGCGAGCTTGGCGAGGCCCGAGGCCGAGAGGCCGTGCCGCGCGGCCAGCCCGTCGATGGCGTGCCAGATTTGGGAATGGGTCAGCATGCGACTCGTCCGTAAGAAGCAGGTCCCGCAGACCGGGTAATTGTTCCTATAAATAAGTTAATGGTAGGAATTACCACTCTCGCTCGGCTCCGGTCTAGAGGTATGGGCCCATGATATCGAACGCTGCCGCTTGGGCGCTGCGGGGTTTCCCGCCGGAAACCGCCCATCGCGCCACCCTCTGGCTGGCGAAAAATTTCGCGCCGCTCCTGCCGCCGCCGCCGGCGGACGATCCGCGCCTCGCCGTCGACGCGCTCGGTCTGCATTTCGCCAATCCGCTCGGGCTTGCCGCCGGCTTCGACAAGGACGCGGAAGTCCCCGACGCGATGCGCCGCTTCGGTTTCGGCTTCGTCGAATGCGGCACGGTCACGCCCAGGCCGCAGCACGGCAATCCCAAGCCCCGGCTGTTCCGCCTCAGCGAGGATCGCGCGGTCATCAACCGCATGGGCTTCAACAATGCGGGGATGGCGGCGGCGGCGCTTCGCCTGGGTGCGCGCCGGCGCGCGGACGGCGTCGTCGGCATCAATATCGGCGCCAACAAGGACTCCGCGGACCGCATCGCCGATTACGCCGCGGCCTTCGCGCGGCTGGCGCCGCTCGCCGATTACGTCGCGATCAACGTGTCGTCGCCCAACACGCCGGGCCTTCGCGGCTTGCAGAACCGCGACGAGCTCGGCCGGCTGCTCGGCATCTTGACGGGCGAGCGCACGCGGCTGTCGCTCGCGGTGCCGCTGCTGCTCAAGATCGCGCCCGATCTCGACGAGCATGCGCTGGACGACGTCGCCGAGGTGCTCGGCGAAGCGGCGATCGAGGGGCTGATCGTCTCGAACACCACCGTCGCGCGGCCGGCGACGCTTCGAGGCGCGCATGCCAAGGAGCAGGGCGGCCTCTCCGGCGCCCCCCTGTTCGAGCCCTCGACGCGCATTCTGCGGCAGATGCGGCTGCGCGTGCGCCCCGGTCTGACGCTGATCGGCGTCGGCGGCGTCGCCAGCGGCGCCGAGGCCTATGCGAAAATCCGTGCCGGCGCGAACCTGGTGCAGCTCTACACCGCGCTCGCGCTCGCGGGGCCGGGGCTCGTTGCGCGGATCAAGCGCGAACTCGTGGTCTGCCTTGCGCGAGACGGCTTTGCGCGCGTGCGCGACGCGGTGGGCGCGGATTTGTAGACGCTCGCATCGCGCTCGCTCTGCCTACGGATTGTGCATCAACCAGTCGAACAATCTTCATCGGCCGCAGCGTTGTCGCCGCATGGCGGTGCGGCGCATTTCATGCACAATATCGCCGGGGAATTGGGTTGCTGGGGCAGTCGGCATGCATAGCGCCGGATGGTTGGACGTGTGGCATCTGGTGGTCGCGATCGTTTCGCGGCAACCGCCTTTTGCCGCGATTCTGATTGTGACCGGGGCGATTTTCGTCGTCGTGATGGCGTTGGAGGGCTGCCGCGCCAGCCTGCTGTCGATCTGGCGCGGCCATCGCGGCGATGCGTCTGCGATGCCGCCCAAGCAAAAGTCCGTCGCGCTCGCCGCGGCGTCCCCTCTCGCCGCGTGGTCGCAGGCGCCCGCCTCGCGCGGTTTTTCGCCGCGTAGTGTCCCGCATGTCGCAGCAACCACAGCGCGAAAGCGCAAGCCGTTAACCGTGGCCGCCCGCAGTTTCCGCAGCCCGCGTCCGCAAATCCGGCGTCATCCCATGCTGGAATTCTCGATGTTCACGGAACTGCCGCATTATTCGGCAGATGTTCCAGTAATGCAGCATGAAGGGATATAGTCTCCGCTTCGTTTCACCCGGGGGACAGTCATGCAGGAAGACATCGGAAAACTGGTCGGCCGTTTGAGCGTGGGCGGGTTGTTGCTGCTCCACGGCATCCACAAACTCTTGAACGGCATCGGCGACGTCAAATCGATGGTCGTCAATCATCATCTGCCGGACATCCTGGCCTATGGCGTCTATCTGGGCGAGATCGTCGGCCCCGCGCTGGTCATCCTGGGCTTGTTCTCGCGGGTCGGCGGCGCGCTGATCGTGATCAACATGGTCGTCGCCATCGCACTGGCCGGCACGGCGGAAATCACCAAGCTGAACGCCTTCGGCGGTTACGCGCTCGAGCTCGAGACCTTCTATCTGCTCGGTGGTCTGGCGGTCGCGCTGCTCGGCGCCGGCCGTCTGGGCCTCAACATCGGCGGCAGATGGAATTGATATTTCGACCGCGGCAAACCGCGGTCGAAATATCATCCCCGGCGAGCGCGTCCGCGCATGCGGGCGCGCGAGGGAAGGGATCTCCGGCAAGGCTAGGCCAGCAAGAAATGCCCTCGCAGCCCGGCGACGGGCCGCGCCTCGTCGTCCTGCCACATCGTGGCATGCACGTTGACGACGCGCCGTCCCTGGCGCGCGAGCGTCGCGGAGGCGAAGCTCGTCGCCGCGCGCGCCGTGCGCAGATAATCGATCGTGATATCGACCGGCTTGGGAAAGCTTTGCGCCTTGGTGTCCCACACGGTCTGCACCAGGGCGGCGGTCTCCAGCAGCGAGCCGATCACGCCGCCATGGATCGCCGGGATGACCGGATTGCCGATCAGCTTGG
>CAZMHP010000235.1:0-5065 GCA_964566095.1 uncultured Rhizobium sp.
GGCGACCATGTCGGCGGCGGCCTGCAGCGCGAAGGTTGCCGACGAGCAGGCGACGTTCATGTCGAACCCGAAGCCCTCGATGCCGAGCGCGTCCTGCACCTCGATCGCGATGGCGGGATAGGCGCGCTGCAGGTTGGAGGCGCCGACCAGGACGCCGTCGATGTCGGCCGGGGCGCGATCGGCCGCCTTCAGCGCGTCGCGGGCGGCCGTCACCGCCATCTCGGCCAGGATCGAGATCTGCTCGTTCGGGCGCTCCGCGAGGCGCGGGGCCATGACCTTGGGATCGAGCACGCCGGATTTGTCGACGACATAACGCGCCTTGATGCCGGACGCCTTGACGATGAACTCCGCTGAGGACTCAACCAGTGCGATTGCGGTGCCCGCCGCGATGGCGTCGGCGTTCGCCGCGTTGGCGGTGCGGACATACGCATTAAAGGCCGTTACCAGCTCTTCATTCGTGATCGCGAACGGCGGCGTATAGAGCCCCGTTCCGCTTATGGCCAACGCGCCCACGCAAGCCATCCCTTTGAAATTGCAGCGATGGAGGCTGGCGCAGGGGCACCGCAAAGGCAAGCTATTCACCGTCCGATAAACCCCCCGTTCAGAGATTGCCCCGTACAAAGACGCAGGCGTGCTGCGGTGCAGCGCCATTGGGGGCTGCGTGGAGTTGACCTGGATGCATTCGAGCACGGCACGGTCCCAAGTGCCGGTGGCGCTCCTGGCTTTGGCCGGTGGCGCCGTGCTGGCGCTGGCGGCGCCGCACATGCCGCTCGGCGAGGCGCTGGCGGTGCTGGCGATCATGTTGGCGCTGAGCGCGGCGATCTACGGGTTGAGCCGCCTGGCGGAGCGCAGCGACGAGCGCCTGCTCGCGGGCGAGGTCAGCTATCGCGCCTTTTTCGACCATGCCATCGAAGGGATTTTCCGCACCGCGCCCGACGGACATTATATCGACGCCAATCCGGCGCTGGCGCGCATCTACGGCTATGCCAGCCCGTCGGCGTTGCGTGCCGGACTGACCAACATCGCCGACCAGCTCTATGTCGATCCGGCGCGCCGCACCGAGTTCCAGGCGCTGATGCAGGCCAACGACCAGGTGAGCGCGTTCGAGTCCGAAATCCGCCGGCGCGACGGTTCCACGATCTGGATCTCCGAAAACGCGCGCGCCGTGCGCGACTGGACCGGACGCATCGTCTGCTACGAAGGCACGGTCGAGGACGTCACCGCGCGCTATGCCGCGCAACGCGCCATGCAGAAGGCGTTGGCCGAGGCCGAGGAGGCGAGCCGCGCCAAGAGCGCCTTCCTCGCCGCGATGAGCCATGAACTGAAGACGCCGTTGAACGCCGTGCTCGGCTTCTCGGAGATCATCAAGGACGAGATGCTGGGTCCGATCAGCCCGCCGAAATATCGTGCCTATGCCGACGACATCCACGCCAGCGGCGCGCGGCTTCTGGGCATCATCAGCGACGTGCTGGACGTGGCGCGGCTGTCCGGCGGCGCTATCACGCTGCAGGCGCGTCCCTATGCGCCCTCGATGCTGGCGGAGGAGGCGCTCGCCCTGGCGCGGGTCGCGACCATGGACCATCGCACCGTCACGCTCGATATGCCGGCGGACCTGCCGCTGATCGACGTCGATCCGCAGCGCCTGCGGCAGTCGCTCACCAATCTGCTGAGCAACGCGCTCAAATTCACGCCTGAGGGCGGCGCGGTGGGCGTGCGCGCCTGGCTGGACAGCGCCGGTGCCGTATCGCTTGCGGTCAAGGACACGGGCATCGGCATGGATCGCGGCAAGATCGCCGCGGCGCTGGAGCCGTTCCGCCAACTGGATGGCTCGCTCGCGCGCCGCTTCGAGGGCGCGGGCCTTGGCCTCTCCATCGCCAAATCGCTGGTCGAATTGCACGGCGGCACGCTGACCATCGAGAGCGCGGTGGGCGCGGGAACGACCGTCACGCTGGCGCTGCCGGCAGCGCGGACCTGCAAGCGGCTGGCGCGCGCCGGCTAAACCCTCGCCATCGCCGCCGTTCCAATGGTCCGGTCGCAATTTCGGCCGGCGTTGGAAGCGACGGCGTACCAACGTTTCGCACTTTTCCGGGAATTGCTCTAAGAACCGCGGATGGACGGCAACACGGCTCTGGTGCTTTTTTCCGGCGGACAGGACTCGACGACCTGCCTGGCCTGGGCGCTGACGCGCTTCATGCATGTCGAGACCGTCGGCTTCGATTACGGCCAGCGCCACCGCGCCGAACTCGACGCCCGGCCTAAGATTCTCGCCGCGATGGCAGGTTTCGCACCATGGTCCGGGCGGTTGGGCGCCGATCACCTTCTGCCGATCGATACGCTCAAAGCCATCGGTGGCACCGCGCTGACCGACGACAGGGCGATCGAGATGGGTGCGCATGGGCTTCCGACGACCTTCGTGCCGGGGCGCAATGTGATGTTCCTCACGGCGGCGGCGGCGCTCGGCTATCGGCGCGGGATTTCCGATCTGGTCGGCGGCATGTGCGAGACCGATTTCTCCGGCTATCCCGATTGTCGCGACGCGACGATCAAAGCCACGGCGCAGGCGTTGTCGCTGGGGCTGGCGCGGGAAACGCGGGTGCACACGCCGCTGATGTGGCTCGACAAGGCGGCAACGTGGAAGTTGGCGGAAGATTTGGGCGGCGCGGCGCTGGTCGATCTGATCGTGCACGAGAGCGTCACCTGCTACAACGGCGATCCCACGCCGCATGATTGGGGCAGGGGCTGTGGCACCTGCCCGGCCTGCGATCTGCGCGCCAGGGGTTTCACGAAGTACCGCGGCGCATGACGTATTCGGTCAAGGAAATGTATTACACGCTGCAAGGGGAGGGCGCGCAGACGGGCCGCGCGGCAGTGTTCCTGCGCTTCGCCGGCTGCAATCTTTGGACAGGGCTGGAGCGCGACCGCGCCGGCGCGGTGTGCCAATTCTGCGATACCGATTTCGTCGGCACCGACGGCCCTGGCGGCGGCAAGTTCGCGACGGCCGCCGCGCTGGCGATGGCGGTGGCGGAGAAATGGCCCGGCGGTGGCAAGCCCTATGTGGTGTGCACCGGCGGCGAGCCGTTGCTCCAACTCGACGCGGCGGCCATAGCGGCATTGCACGCGCACGGCTTCGAGGTCGGCATCGAGACGAACGGCACGCAAACGCCGCCGCCCGGCATCGATTGGATCTGCGTCAGTCCGAAAGCGAATGCCGAACTCGTGCTGACGCGCGGCAATGAGCTCAAACTGATCTACCCACAGGACGGCGCCGAGCCGGCGCGCTATGCGGGTCTCGCCTTCGACCACTTCTTCCTGCAGCCGATGGACAATGCCGCGCGCGACGCGAACACGGCGGCGGCGACGGCCTATTGCCTTGCGCATCCGAAGTGGCGGTTGAGCCTCCAGACGCACAAGCTGATCGGTATCCGGTAGGATATAGCCCGCAGGTTGAGCGCCGCTCCTCATGCTTCGACAAGCTCAGCATGAGGAGTCTTATAGTGGTCCTCATCCTGAGCTTGTCGAAGGATGAGGACTACTTGCACCATACAGGCCGCCACACTTTCTAAACAAACGTCTCCACCTTGCGCCGGCGCGCGTCGCCCTTCGGCGTGCGGGCGCGCAGGTCTTCGAGCAGATCGCGTTTCATCGCCGCGGCGGACGGCTCGTCCCACAGGTTGCGCCATTGGCGCGGATCGTTCTTCAAATCGTAGAGTTCGCCCTCGGTGCCTTCGTAAATCGAGGTCTTGTCATAAGCGGTGATCGTCCAGCCGTCGCGATGGATCGAGCGCAGCGAGACCGAGACGCCCTCGTATTCGCTGTCCCATTCGGTGAAGACCGCCTCGCGCTTCGCGGCGGTTGAGGCGTCGCGGGGCAGGGCGGTGCCTTCCATCCATGCGGGCACCTCCACACCAGCGATCTCGCAAAAGGTCGGCGCGAAATCGACTTGGCCGACGGGCGCTTGGAAGCTCGCGGGCGCGACGCCGGTATTCGGCGCGGGGCGCCAGATCAGCGGCAGGCGCATCAGGCTGTCGACGTGATGCGGGCCTTTGAACAGCAGGCCGAAATCGCCCTGGAACTCGCCGTGATCGGTGGAGAAGATCACGTCGGTGTCGCCGTCCCAGCCGCGCGCTCCGATCTTCGCCATTACGCGGCCGACCGCCTCGTCGATCAGCTCGTTCTTGATGTGCGTCATCGCGTCGATCTCGCGCAGCTGATCGGTCGAAAGCGTCGAGGGATTCCATTTCGGCGGCGCCTCGTAGCAGGTGACGCGCCTGCCCAGCCACCAATCGCGCCAGTGATGCGGCTTGGCGGAGAGGATTTCATCGATCTTCTCGGGGCTGCCGGGATAACCGGCCGGCACCGGCAGATCGCGCCAGTCGTGGCGGCCGAGCTCGCTCTGCGGTGGGTCCCAGGGATGATGCGGATCGGGGAAGCTCATCCACACGAACCAGTCTTCGTCGGCGTGCAGGGAATCGAGATAGGCGACGGTCCGGTCGGCGACCCAATCGGTGTGATAGAGGCCGCGCGGCGTCGCATTGCGCTTGACCTGCACCGCACCGGTGTCGCCCTCGCCATAGGAGTTCTGGAAGAAGTCGGGCCCGAGGACGGGATAGAAATTGTCGAGCACTTCGGGGTGCTCTTTCATAAGCCATTGCGCGTAGTGCAGCGGCCCGCGCGCGCCATGCGCCGCCAGCTCCATGTGATCGAAGCCGCGATGCGGCCCGAATTCGCCCATGCGGCCCATGCGGTTCTCGGCGAATTTCAGTTGCAGATCGAGGAAGGGCTCGAAATGCGCCTTGCCGATCAGCGCGGTGCGATAGTTTTTCTTCTCTTTCAGAAGCCGCGCGACCGACGGCGCGTCCGGCGGCAGCGGCACGCCGTTCATCCACACGCCATGGGTGGTGACGTATTGGCCGGTGATCATCGTCGATCGCGCCGGCATGCACACGACGTTCTGCGCATGACAACGCGTGTAGTTGATGCCCGCCTTGGCGAGCGCATCGATGTGCGGCGTGCGCGCGATCGTCTGCCCGTTGGCGCCGATGGCGTCGAACCGCATCTGGTCGGT
>CAZMHP010000236.1:0-5060 GCA_964566095.1 uncultured Rhizobium sp.
TTAGCCCGGCCCCAAGGCGTTGGGTAATGGTGGGGTGTCTTCAAGGGAAGACGAGGGAACTTTGGGACATTCAGGTTAATAAAACCTTAACATGCCCAATTTTGGGGCAAGCTATTTCGCGCAATCGGGCCGGGCGCTGAACCGTTGGAAAACGTCGGGAGTTGGCGATCGACGAAGGGTGGCCCGCCAACCGAAGCTCACGGGGCGTCTACAGCCCTCCTACGCTAAAGCTTCGGAGGGCAACCTCCGCTCGCTTCGCGTGCGTAGGTTGGAGGCCACGCCCGGAATTGAACCGGGGTTCACGGATTTGCAGTCCGCTGCGTCACCACTCCGCCACGTGGCCCCATTGGTATTTTCCAAGCCCAAGTTGGGGTTTGGATGCGGACGCGCCCTATAACAGATGCATGCACCGCCGGACAACCGCCCGCGCCGCCTGGCCTCGTTGTCACGCCCGGACCGGGCCCCTATAAGCCAGCGGTCCTTCGGAAAGCAGCGAATCGCCATGGCCGATACCGCCACGCAACGTTTCCATATGGTCGAGGCCCAGGTCCGCGCCAACGACGTGCCCGACACCCGCATCCAGGCGGCGATGGCGGCCGTTCCGCGCGAGCGCTTCGTGCCGGCGGCCAAGCGGGCCGTCGCCTACGCAGATGTGCCGGTGGAAGTGGCGCAGGGGCGCTATCTGCTCGACGCTCGCAGCTTCTCCAAGCTGCTCCAGCTTGCGGCGCTCAAGCCCACCGACCACGTTCTCGACGTCGGCTGCGCCACCGGCTACTCGACCGTCGTGCTGGCGCGGATCGTCAAATCCGTCATCGCGCTCGATCAGGACGCCGACCTCGTGCGCATCGCGTCGGACATGGTGCCGGCGAACGGCGCGAGCAATGCGATCGTGACCCAGGGCGCCCTCACCGAAGGAGTCAAAGTCAAGGCGCCCTACGACGCCATCGTGATCGAGGGCGCGGTGGACGTGGTGCCGGAACAGTTGCTGGCTCAGCTTGCCGAAGGCGGGCGTCTGGTCGCGATCGTCAATAGCGGCGGGCAGGGCCGCGCCAGGCTCTTCGTGCGCGAAAATGGTGGAATCGGAAGCCGCCTGGATTTCGATGCAACCGTTCCGCTGCTTGCCGGCTTCAAAAAGGTGGTTGGATTCGTCTTCTGACGTCCCCATCTCATGGGGCGTAGAAGGGGCACTAGTATGAAATTTCGCTACTACGTCGCGGCAATGCCGCTGCTGGCCGTCGCTTTGATCGCGCCGGCCGGGGCCGCCAAGCACCACGCCAGACCCAAGCCGGCAAAGATCGCCGCCGCCGACCCGGTCGTCGCGCCGCTGCCGCCCGAGCCGGTCGCCAAGCCGAGCCTCACCCTCGCCGAGGCGCTCGCCGTCGCCTATGAGACCAATCCGCAGCTTGCCGCGCAGCAGGCCAATTTGCGCGCCACCGACGAGACCGTCGCCATCGCCAACGGTCAGTGGCGTCCCACGATCTCGGCCGGCGGTACCTACGCGTACAATCAGTATTACTTCTATCCGCAGACGATCCCCGGTTTCGGTACGTTTTCGACGATTTCCGCCCATCCGGTGCAGGGGGCCTTGACGGTCACTCAGCCGATTTTCCGCGGCGGCCGCACCTATGCGGAAGTCGGCCGCGCCAAGGCTTTGGTGCGCGCAGGCAGGGCACAGCTCCTCGCCGCGGAGCAGACCGTGCTCTTGAGCGCCGCGACCTCCTACATGGACGTCGTGCGCGACGCCGCGATCCTGCGCCTGCGCGTTCACAACGTCGAAGTCCTGAAGAGGCAGCGCGACGCGACGCAGGCGCAGTTCAACGCCGGCTCGCTGACCCGCACCGACGTGGCGCAATCGGAAGCGCGGCTGGCGGGCGCGATGTCCGATCTGACCGCCGCGCAAAGCCAGCTTGCCATCAGCAACGCCAATTTTCTGCAGGCCATCGGCCGGCCGCCGGAGACGCTCGAAACCGAGCCCGCCTTGCCGCCGGCGCTGCCGACAAGCGTCGATGACTCCGTTGTGTTGGCGCTGAAGCAGAACCCCGCGATGATCTCGGCGCGCGAGAACGAGGTCGCGGCGAATTACGCCGTCGACGACGCCCTGGGCGCGATGCTGCCGACGTTCTCCGTGCAGGGACAATACGGCTACGGACAAGGATCGTTGGTTTCGCCCACCGGAACACTCAACGTCAGCGCCGGCCCGCCGCACACCGCCGATCACGTCGTCACCGTGACCGGCCAGCTCAACGTGCCGCTCTACCAGGCCGGCATCGAGGAGGCGACGGTGCGCCAGGCGCGCGAGCTGCACGCCCAGGCCCAGCTCAACATATCGGTGTCCGACCGCCAGGTGCGCGACGCGGTCGCGACCGCCTGGGCGCAGTTCGAATCCGCGGAAGCCTCGATCGCCTCCAACGAAGCCGCGGTCAGGGCCAACGAAATCGCCTTCGAAGGCGTCTCCAAGGAGCAGCAGGTCGGCGGCCGCACGATCCTGGATGTTCTGAACGCCGAGCAGGAGCTGCTCAACGCCTCGGTGGCGCTGGTCAGCGCCAAGCGCAATGCCGAGGTCGCCGCCTTCCAGGTGCTCGCCTCCAACGGGGTGCTGACCGCCAGGAACCTGGGGCTCAAGGTGAAACTCTACGATCCGCTCGATCATTATGAGGATGATGCCGGCCGCTGGATCGGGCTGGACGGCAGCGACTGACGGTGCGGGGCGGACAGCCGCGATCGTCATCGACAAATCGCAATGCGTTAACGAATTTTTTGCCTTCTGGCCCCCACTGTCATAGGGTTCTGCAGACACCCTTTCGCGCGAATTGTCGGAGTTCCAGTCATGGCGTCCAGCCCGCAGCACGAACCCACGATGGAGGAGATTCTCGCCTCCATCCGCAAGATCATCTCCGAGGATTCGACCGAGGCGCCCCCGTCCGCGCCGGCCGCGGCAAACGCCCATGTCGAGGCCGATGTCCTGGAGCTGACCCAGGAAGTCGAAGAACCGCCGCCGCCCGCGCCGAAGCCGGAACCCGTGCGCGCCGCCGCGCCGCCGCCGCCCAAGCCCGACGATCTGGTGTTCGAGGCGGTCGAGGAGCCCAAGCCGGCGCCGAGCGTGTCGTCCGACGACATCTTCTCCGACCGCACCCGCAAGGCGATGGACGAGACCTTCGCGAAAATCCCCGAGGCGGTCGCACCGCCTCCGGCATCCCCGGCCGCCGCGCCGGCCCGCACCCTCTCGATTCCGGACGGTAGCTCCGTCGAAGCGGTGTTCGAGCGTGCCGTCGTCGGCGCCTTCGATCCGGTCCTGCACAAATGGATGGACGGCAACAAGGCCGACCTGCTGGCCGCCGTGAAGCCGCTCATCCGCGAATGGATGGACGAGCATTTCCCCGCGCTGCTCGAAGGCGCGGTCCGCAATGAAGTCGAGCGCGTCGTAAAGGCGCGCGGCGGAAAATAGCGGCTCGCGGCTGACGCTCCGGGCCTGCCCGGACCAACAAACCTCCTGAAGGATCCGGGCTTGACCGGATCGCGCTGGCTCATCACAACCGGCGTTCAAGAGGTTTTCATGCTCGACAAGACATTTTCGCCCAGCGACGTGGAAGGGCGCATTTATGCCCAATGGGAAGCTTCGGGTGCCTTCAAGGCCGGCCGCCGCCCCGATGCCGAGCCGTTCTGCATCATGATCCCGCCGCCCAACATCACGGGCCGGCTGCACATCGGCCACGCGCTCAACAACACGCTGCAGGACATCCTGGTGCGCTTCGAGCGCATGCGCGGCAAGGACGTGCTCTGGCAGGTCGGCACCGATCATGCCGGCATCGCCACGCAACTCATCGTCGAGCGGCAATTGGCTGAGCGTCAGCAGAGCCGCGTCGCGATGGGCCGCGAGAAATTCCTCGAAGCCGTTTGGAAATGGAAGGACGAGAGCGGCGGCGCCATCATTCAGCAGCTGCGCCGCCTCGGCGCCTCCGCCGACTGGTCGCGCGAACGCTTCACGATGGACGAGGGGCTGAGCCGCGCCGTCCTGAAAGTGTTCGTCGAGCTCTACAAGCAGGGGCTGATCTACAAGGACAAGCGGCTGGTCAACTGGGACCCCAAGCTGCAAACGGCGGTCAGCGATCTCGAAGTCGAAAGCATCGAGATGAAGGGCCATCTCTGGTATCTCAAATATCCCATCGAGGGCGAGATGGGTCGGTTCATCACCGTCGCCACGACACGGCCCGAGACCATGCTTGGCGACACCGCCGTCGCGGTGCACCCGGACGACGACCGCTACCGCGATCTCGTCGGCAAGAACGTGATGCTGCCGCTGGCGCACCGGCCGATTCCCATCATCGCCGACGAACACTCCGATCCCGAGAAGGGCACCGGCGCGGTCAAGATCACGCCGGGCCACGACTTCAACGACTTCGAAGTGGGCAAGCGACACAATCTCCCGCTGATCAACATCCTGAGCAAGGACGGCACGCTGAACGAGAACGTACCTGAGGCCTATCGCGGCCTCGACCGCGACGCGGCGCGCAAGCAGGTGCTTGCCGATCTCGAAGCCGTTGAACTCGTCGACCGGGTCGAACCGATCACCCACGCCGTGCCGCACGACGAGAAGACCAAGACCGTCGTGCTCGAACCTTATCTGACCGAGCAGTGGTACCTGAACGTCGCGCCGCTTGCGCAGAAGGCGATCCAGGCGGTCGAGGAGGGCCGCACCACCTTCACGCCCGACAATTGGACCGGCGTCTATTTCAATTGGATGCGCAACATCCATCCCTGGTGCATTTCGCGCCAGCTCTGGTGGGGCCACCAGATACCGGCGTGGTACGACGAAGACGGCAAGATTTATGTCGCGATGTCGGAAGAGGAAGCGCGCGCGCAAGCGCCGGGCAAAACGCTGCGCCGCGACACCGACGTCCTCGACACCTGGTTCTCCTCCGCGCTGTGGCCGTTCTCGACGCTGGGTTGGCCGGATAAGACGCCGGAGCTCGCGCGCTTCTATCCCACCAGCGTGCTCTCCACCGGTTTCGACATCATCTTCTTCTGGGTCGCCCGCATGATGATGATGGGCATCCATTTCA
>CAZMHP010000237.1:0-5037 GCA_964566095.1 uncultured Rhizobium sp.
GGCTTGTCGAAGATCAGCGCCAGCATCTTGCCGGCGAGCGGGCGGTCGGGGTCTTCGGTGCCCTTGGAGAGGCCGGCGCGCGCCTGCTTGCGCGTGCGCGCCGCCGCGATGAGCGAGGAGAGCGCGGCGCCGTCGAAATCGCTCAGATCAAGGAAGTGTTTCGGCGCGGTCATGCCGCGGCCGTCTTCTTGCCCGCGTCGAACTCCGCCGCGGCGGCGGAGAGCAGATGCACGGCCTCGCGCGCCTGATCCTCGGTGATGGTGAGCGGCGGCAGCAGGCGCACGACGTTTTCGCCGGCGCCGACGATCAGCAGGCCGTGGCGGCGGGCCGCGACGACGAATTCGGTGTTGGGCACGGCGAGCTTGAGGCCAAGCATCAGGCCCTGGCCGCGCAGTTCGGTAAACACGCCGGGATGTTCGGCGATGAGGCCGGCGAGTTGCTGGCGCAGGAAGCCGCCGACCTGCTGCACATGGTCGAGGAAGCCGGGCTCCAGCACCATGGCGATCGCCTCGGCGCCGACCGCCATGCCGAGCGGGTTGCCGCCATAGGTCGAGCCATGCGTGCCGGCGGTCATGCCCTTGGCCGCCTCTTCGGTGGCGAGGCAGGCGCCCAGCGGAAAGCCGCCGCCGATGCCCTTGGCGACGCACATGATGTCGGGCGTGAAGCCGAGCCACTCATAGGCGAAGAACTTGCCGGTGCGGCCGACGCCGCATTGGATCTCGTCGAAGATCAGCAGCAGGCCTTTGGTGTCGCAAAGCTTGCGCAGGGCGCGCAGGAATTCCGCCGGCATGGGATTGAGGCCGCCCTCGCCCTGGATCGGCTCGATCATCAGCGCGGCGGTCTCAGGCCCGATCGCCGCTTCGAGCGCCTTCAGATCGTTCGGCGGCACCTGGTCGAAGCCTTCGACCTTGGGGCCGAAGCCTTCGAGATATTTCTCCTGGCCGCCGGCGGCGATGCCGGCCAGCGTGCGGCCGTGGAACGCGCCGGTGAAGGTGATGATGCGGAAGCGCTCGGGATGGCCGTTCACGAAGTGATAGCGGCGCGCCATCTTGAAGGCGCACTCGCAGGCCTCGGCGCCGGAGTTGGTGAAGAAGACGGTGTCGGCGAAGGTGTTCTCGACCAATTTCTTGGAGAGGATTTCCTGGCCGGGCACGCGATAGAGGTTGGAGGTGTGCCAGAGCTTGCCGGCCTGAGTCGTGAGCGCCGCGACGAGTCGCGGGTTGGCGTGGCCGAAGGCGTTGACCGCGATGCCGGCGCCGAAGTCGAGGTAGCGCGAGCCGTCCTGCGCGTACAGATAAGGCCCCTCGCCCCGCTCGAACGCGACATCCGCCCGGTTGTAGGTCGGCAAAACCGTGGGAAACACTTGACTCTCCATGGCTTGGCGCCGGGTCCCCGGCGCGCGGCGCAGGCGGGTTATCCCCTCAAACCCCGCGCCGGGCAAGCGATTGGCCCCTATGCACACGAGTCGCCTTCTTGTGGACAAGGTCTAGCGATACTCCCACAATGCTTGTGCGAGTGCACGGGGGCGATACGATATCTTGTGGCCTAGCCATGAGGGACGCCGTGAACACCCAATTGATCAACTGGACCGACGACCGGGTCGAACAGCTCAAGAATCTCTGGACCGAGGGGCTTTCCGCGAGCCAGATCGCCCGCGCGCTGGGCGGGGTCACCCGCAACGCCGTGATCGGCAAGGTGCATCGCCTCGGCCTGGCCGGACGGGCGAGCCCGTCGCGGACCGAGCGGCCGCGCCTGCCGATGGCGCCGAAGGTCTCGCTGCGCAGCCATATCCCGCCCGCGCCGGTCGTCGAGGAAGAGCCGGTGACGCTGGACGACGGCAGCCACGCCACGGTGCTGACCATCAACGACCGGATGTGCCGCTGGCCGATCGGCGATCCTTCGGCCGACGAATTTCACTTCTGCGGCCGCAATCCCAAATCCGGCTCGCCCTATTGCGAGGCGCACGCGCGCAAGGCCTATCAGCCACAGCAGCAGCGGCGCGATCGTGGTCGCATGGCGGGCTGACGCCCCCGGGGGGGGCCGGATGGCGGGCTGAGACACAGCCTGTCATCCCCGGCCGAGCGAAGCGAGGGTAAGGGGACCCAGGTGGTCGGGCATCTCGATGCTGCAGCACCTGGGTCCCCTTGACCTCGCATTGCTTTGCAATGCTCGCCGGGGATGACAAATCTTGTTATTGAAGCGAATGATCAGGAGCATTCGCGACGCATGACATCCATCTACGACTTCGCGGCGAAGACGCTGCAGGGCAAAGAGGTGTCGCTGGGCGATTATCGCGGCAAGGCGATGCTGATCGTCAACACCGCCAGCAAGTGCGGATTCACGCCGCAATATGAAGGGCTGGAGCATCTGTATCGCGCGCATCAGCGCGACGGGCTCGTCGTGCTGGGCTTTCCGTGCAATCAGTTCGGCGCCCAGGAGCCGGGCGGGCCCGAAGAGATCGGGGCGTTCTGCCAGACCAATTACGGCGTCAGCTTTCCGATGTTCGCCAAGATCGACGTCAACGGGCCGGCGGCGCACCCGCTCTACAATTTCCTCAAAGGCGAGAAGGCGGGTCTGTTCGGCACGAAGAACATCAAATGGAATTTCACCAAATTCCTGGTCGACCGCGCCGGCCAGGTGGTCGGCCGCTTCGCGCCGACGACCAAACCGAAGGACATCGAAGGCGCGATCGCCAAGGTGCTGTGAGGCAGGGCTGGACGCGAACGCTTGGCGCGCTGACGCCGTCGGCGGACGACGTCGCGGCGATCGTGCGTGCCAGCCTGCCGAAGGCGCGCGTCGCGGCGTTCGAAGCCGTCGATGGCGGGCTCGCGAACACCAATATCCGGGTCGATCTCGACGACGGGCGCGTGCTGCTGCGGCTCTATCAGCGCGACGGCGCGCAGGCCGCGAAGGAGGCGGCGCTGGCCGAACGCTTGCGCGGCACGGTGCCGGTCGCCCGCTTTCTGCACATCGGCGAGCACGGCGATATCCGCTTCGCGCTGGTGGAGTGGATCGACGGAACGCGGCTGGAGATCGGTCTGCCGACGATGGCGCCCAAGGACCGCCGCGCCGCGGGACATGCGGTCGGCCAAGCGCTGGGCGCCATCCACGGGTTTGCGTATGAGCGGATCGGCTTCCTCGACGCGCAGCTGCGTGTGGCATCGCCGATCTCCGACGGGCCGGATTTTCTGCTGGCGTTCCTGCGCGGCGCCTTCATCGACGGTCCGGCGCATGCGCTGCTCGGCGACGCGCTGGCGCGGGCCGCGATGGATCATGCGACCGCGCACAAGAACCTTCGCTGGGGCGGCGCGCCCTGCCTGGTCCATTGCGATTTCAACGGCTCCAACATCCTGATGCGCGGGCTGGACGTCGCAGCGGTGGTGGACTGGGAGTTCGCCATGAGCGCGCGGCCCGACATCGATTTCGGCAACCTGCTGCGCAATCATCCCGACGAGGCGTTTCTCGATGGGGTCGTCGCGGGCTATCGCGCCCGGGGCCGCAGCCTGCCCGAGAATTGGCGCGCGCTGGCGCGGCTGTCCGACCTGATGGCCTGGGCCGATCTGCTGAGCCGGCCGCACGTGCATCCGAGCGTCGTCGAATCGGCGAAACAGGCGATCCTGGAAACGATTGGCGCGGCGTAAGGAAGCGCACCTCTCATCCTTCGGCAAGCTCATCCTTCGACAGGCTCAGGATGAGGATATGGCTGGAATGCGGGCCATCCAGGTGACACAGCCTCATGCTTCGAAGGACGTGGCGCGCCAACTGGGTGGCCCGCATTCGCGGGCCATGGCAATTTGGGATTGGATTATTCCAATAGAACGCAACCGACTCTAAGCCCTCTCGGCGGCGATGGCGTCGTCGAGGCTGTAGCCGGCGGAGCGCACGGTGCGGATCGGGTCCTTGACCCCTTCGATGTTGAGCGCCTTGCGCAGCCGGCCGACATGGACGTCGACGGTGCGGGCCTCGACATAGACGTCCGAGCCCCACACCGCGTCGAGCAGTTGCTCGCGGGAGAAGACGCGGCCGGGATGCTGGATCAGATGATCGAGCAGCTTGTATTCGGTCGGGCCCAGATGGACTTCCTTGCCGGCGCGGCGCACGCGATGGGCGGCGCGGTCCATCTCGATGTCGCCGATCGAGACGGTGTCGGGCGCCAGGCTCGGGCGAATGCGGCGCATCACGGCGCGCAGGCGGGCCAGAAGCTCGGTCATCGAGAACGGCTTGGTGAGATAGTCGTCGGCGCCGGTGTCGAGGCCGCGGATGCGGTCGCTCTCCTCGCCGCGCGCGGTGAGCATGATGATGGGGACGTTGCGGGTCTCCTGGCGGCCGCGCAGGCGGCGGCAGACCTCGATGCCGGAGAGCTGCGGCAGCATCCAGTCGAGCACGACGAGATCGGGCTTTTCCTCCGCCGCGACGAGCAGGGCTTCCTCGCCGTCCTGCGCTTCCAGCACGCGATAGCCTTCGCGCTCCAGATTGTAGCGCAGCAGCGTGATGAGGGCGCCTTCGTCTTCCGCGACGAGGACGGTGGGCTTGAGGCTCATGCTTTCCTCTCGAACGGCACGGAGGTCTCGCTGGTGGTGTCGGCCTTGGGCCGGTTGTTCGACAGATGGTCGGCGCGGACCATGTGGTAGACGACCTCGGCGATGTTGGTCGCGTGATCGCCGCTGCGCTCGATGTTCTTGGCGATGAACAGCAGATGCGTGCACAGCCCGATCGTGCGCGGATCCTCCATCATGTAGGTCAGCAGCTCGCGGAACAGGCTGTTATAGGCTTCGTCGATCTCGCCATCCTGCTTCCACACCGCCTCGGCGGCTTCCGCGTTGCGGTCGGAATAGGCGTCGAGCACCTGCTTGAGCTGCGCGAGCGCCTGCTTGCCCATGCGCGCCAGCGAGGCGGTGAGGCGGATCGGCGGCTCGCGGTTCAGCACAATGGCGCGCTTGGCGATGTTCTTGGCGAGATCGCCGATGCGCTCCAACTCCGATGCGATCTTGATCGCCGCCAGCGTCTCGCGCAGGTCGACCGCCATGGGCTGGCGCA
>CAZMHP010000238.1:0-4965 GCA_964566095.1 uncultured Rhizobium sp.
GCACGCTGACCAACAAGATGGCGCCCGCGCTGCGCAAGGTCTACGACCAGATGCCGGAGCCGCGTTACGTCATTTCCATGGGTTCCTGCGCCAATGGCGGCGGCTACTATCACTATTCCTATGCGGTGGTGCGCGGCTGCGACCGCATCGTGCCGGTCGATATCTATGTGCCCGGCTGCCCGCCGACCGCCGAAGCCCTGGTCTACGGCATCATGCTGCTGCAGCGGAAAATCCGCCGCACCGGAACGATCGAGCGCTAGATGCCGGATCTCACCGCCCTTGCCGCCCATTTGAACGACGCCTTGCCCGGCGCCATTTCCGCCCACCGGATGAATGTCGGCGAGCTGTCGATCGACGTGGTTCCCGGCGAGATTGTGCGCGTCATGGGCTTCCTGCGCGACGATCCGGGCTGCGAATTCAAGATCCTGGTCGATGTCTGCGGCGTCGACTGGCCCGTGCGCGCCAAGCGCTTCGACGTCGTCTATCACCTGCTGTCGCTGACCAAGAACCGGCGGCTGCGCGTCCATGTGCATGTCGCGGAAGATGAGCCCGTGCCGTCGGTCGTCGGCATCTATCCGGCCGCCAACTGGTTCGAGCGCGAGACCTTCGACATGTACGGCATCGCCTTCGCCGATCATCCGGATCTGCGCCGCCTTCTCACCGATTACGGTTTCTCCGGCCACCCGCTGCGCAAGGATTTCCCGCTCACCGGCTATGTCGAGGTGCGCTACGACGATGAGATCAAGCGCGTCGTCTATCAGCCCGTGCAGCTCGTCCAGGAATTCCGCGATTTCGATTTCATGAGCCCGTGGGAGGGTGCGCCGCACATCCTGCCGGACGGCACGCGATCGACGTCCGGCAATCCGGGGAAGAAGGGTTAGAGGCGAGTAGCGAATGGCGAGTGGCGAATAGGGAAATGGCTTTTGAGCGAACAGCCGATCACGTCTTACCGGGACCTCAACGTCTGGCAGCAAGCCATGACGCTGGCGGAGGCGTGCTATGGACTGACTCGGTCATTTCCCAGGGAAGAAATGTTCGGATTGACATCCCAAATTCGCAGGGCGTCGGCGTCTATTGCCGCGAATATAGCGGAAGGGCACGGCCGCGAAGCGACAGGTTCATTCGTTCAGCATCTTCGGATAGCACAAGGCTCTCTGAAGGAAGTGGAGACACACCTCTTGTTGGCTTCGCGTGTCGGAGTCACGGCGATGATCAAAGTGGAACCCGTATTAGATCAATGTCAAAGCGTTGGAAAAATGCTCCGCGCCTTGATCAGGTCTCTGGAGGGGAAGAGGTCATGACTTCCCCCTATTCGCTACTCGCTACTCGCTATTCGCCCAAGTCACAGGATGGTTTATATGGGTGACTTGGCGGAAAGACGCGACACCGGCGCCGACGACTCGCAGATCACGCTGAACTTCGGCCCACAGCATCCCGCCGCGCATGGCGTTCTGCGGCTCGTGCTCGACCTCGACGGCGAGATCGTCACCCGCGTCGATCCGCATATCGGCCTGCTCCATCGCGGCACCGAGAAGCTGATCGAGCACAAGACCTATCTGCAGAATATCGGCTATTTCGACCGGCTCGATTACGTCTGCCCGATGAACCAGGAGCACGCCTTCGTGCTCGCCATTGAGAAGCTGCTCGGCCTCGATGTGCCCAAACGCGGTCAGTACATCCGCGTTCTGTATTCCGAGATCGGCCGGCTGATGAACCACATCCTGAACGTGACGTTCCAGGCACTGGACGTCGGCGCGATGACGCCGCCGCTGTGGGGCATGGAGAGCCGCGAGACGATGCTCAGCTTCTACGAGCGCGCCTCGGGCAGCCGCATGCATGCCAAGTATTTCCGCCCCGGCGGCGTGCATCAGGACCTGCCGCCCGGCCTGATCGACGACATCTACAAATTCTGCGACGGCTATCTGAAGCTGCTCGACGACATCGACGGGCTGATCGTCGACAACCGCATCTTCAAGCAGCGTAACGTCGACATCGGCGTGATCGATCGCGCGGAGGCCGAGATGTGGGGTTTCTCCGGCGTCATGCTGCGCTCCGCGGGCGTCGCCTGGGACCTGCGCCGCGCCCAGCCTTACGAGTGCTACAACGATTTCGATTTCCAGATTCCGATCGGCCGCAACGGCGACTGCTACGACCGTTACGTCATGCGCATGGAAGAGATGCGCCAGTCGGTCAAGATCATCAAACAATGCATCGAGAAGATGCCGTCCGGCCCGGTCTCGTCCGCCGACAACAAGGTCGTGCCGCCCAAGCGCGCCGAGATGAAGTCGTCGATGGAAGCGTTGATCCATCACTTCAAGCTCTACACCGAAGGCTTCCACGTGCCGGAAGGCGAAGCCTATGCCGCGGTCGAAGCGCCCAAGGGCGAATTCGGCGTCTATCTGGTGTCGGATGGCTCGAACAAACCCTATCGCTGCAAGATTCGCGCGCCGTCCTATGTGCACTTGCAGGCGATGGACTACATGAACAAGGGTCACATGCTCGCCGACGTCTCCGCCGTCCTGGGCTCGCTCGACATCGTGTTCGGCGAGGTCGATCGATGAGCCTGCGCCGTCTCGCCCCGCCCGAACTCCAGCCCGCGTCCTTCGCGTTCAATCTCGAAAACATGGCGCGCGTGGAGAAGGAGATCGCGAAATATCCGCCCGGCCGCCAGGCCTCGGCCGTGATCTCGGCGCTGTGGATCGGCCAGGAACAGGAAGGCTGGGTCACCCATCCGATGGTCGAGGCGGTCGGCCGCCGCCTCGACATGCCGTTCATCCGCGTGCTGGAGGTCGCGACCTTCTACACGATGTTCAACCTCGCGCCCGTGGGCAAATTTCATCTGCAGGTTTGCACCACGCCGCCTTGCACGCTGCGCGGCTCCGATGACGTCATGGCGGTGTGCAAGAGGCTGATCGGGCCGGCGCAGATGACGCCGACGGCGGACGGCATGCTGTCCTGGACCGAGGTCGAATGCCTCGGCGCCTGCACCAACGCGCCGGTGTTTCAGGTCTACAAGGATTTCTATGAAGACCTCACCGCCGAGACGACGGCGAAGCTGATCGAGGCCTTCCGCCGCGGCGAGCAGCCCAAGCCCGGCCCGCAAGCCGGCCGCATCGGCTCCGAGCCTGCCGGCGGCGCCACCACGCTCACCGATCCCGCGATTTACGCGAAGAAACCGGAACCCGCCTGATGCTCGCCGACAAGGACCGCATTTTCACCAACATCTACGGCCTTCAGGACAAAAGTCTGAAGGGCGTGCGGTCGCGCGGCCTGTGGGACGGCACCAAGGCCATCCTTGCCCTCGGCCCCGAGGCGATCTGCGACGTCGTCAAGAAGTCCGGCCTGCGCGGCCGCGGCGGCGCCGGCTTCGCCACCGGCCTCAAATGGACCTTCATGCCCAAAGAGGTGAAGGACCGGCCGCATTATCTCGTCGTCAACGCCGACGAATCCGAGCCCGGCACCTGCAAGGACCGCGAGATCATGCGCAACGATCCGCATCATCTCATCGAAGGCTGCATGATCGCCTGCGCCGCGATGCGCTCGCATGTCGCCTACATCTATGTCCGCGGCGAGTTCGTGCGCGAGCGCGAGGCGCTGCAGGCCGCGATCGACGAGTGCTATGCCGCCAAGCTGATCGGCAAGGACAATATCAACGGCTGGGATTTCGACTGCTACGTCCATCACGGCGCCGGCGCCTATATCTGCGGCGAGGAGACCGCGCTGCTCGAAAGCTTCGAGGGCAAGAAGGGCCTGCCGCGCATGAAGCCGCCGTTCCCGGCGAACATGGGCATCTATGGCTGTCCGACGACGGTGAACAACGTCGAGTCCATCGCGGTGGTGCCGACCATCATGCGCCGCGGCGCCGAATGGTTCGCCGGTTTCGGCCGCCCTAACAACACCGGCACCAAGCTGTTCCAGATTTCCGGCCACGTGGAAAAGCCCTGCGTCGTCGAAGAGGCGCTCGGCATCCCGATGAAGGAGCTGATCGAGAAATATGCCGGCGGCGTGCGCGGCGGCTGGGACAATCTGCTGGCCGTGATCCCCGGCGGCGCGTCCTGCCCGATGATCCCCAAATCGGTGTGCGACGACGTCCTGATGGATTTCGATGCGCTGAAGGCGGCGAATTCCTCGCTCGGCACCGCCGCGGTGATCGTGATGGACAAGTCCACCGACCTGGTGAAGGCCATCGCGCGCTACGCCTATTTCTATAAGCACGAGAGCTGCGGCCAGTGCACGCCGTGCCGCGAGGGCACCGGCTGGATGTGGCGCGTGATGAAGCGTCTGGAGACCGGCGACGCCCGCGTCGAGGAGATCGACCAGCTCTGGGAAGTCGGCAAGCAGTGCGAGGGCCACACGATCTGCGGTCTCGGCGATGCCGCACCCTGGCCGATCCAAGGCCTGATCCGCCATTTCCGTCCCGAGCTCGAACGGCGCATCGCCGCGCGCGCCAAGCAACCGATGGCGGCGGAGTAGGGCGATGACCAAGCACCTCGCGCAGCTCAATATCGGGCGCCTCAAGGGCGGCAAGGACGATCCGCGCATGGCGGACTTCTATGCCAGCCTCGACCGCGTCAACGCCGTGGCCGAGCGGATGCCGGGCTTCGTCTGGCGGCTCAAGGCCGAGGGCGAGAACACGGCCATGACCGCGCCGGGCGATGAAATGCAGGCCTTCAATCTCACGGTCTGGGACGGCATCGAGGCGCTGGAGAAATTCGTCTGGCAGACCGTCCACGCGAACGTCTATGCCCGCAAGCATGAATGGCTTGAGGCGCCCAAGGCGCCGACCTTCGTCATGTGGTGGATCGAGGCCGGCCACATCCCGACCGCCGAGGAAGCGCAGGCGCGCCTCGATCATCTGACCGCGCAGGGCCCGAGCGAACACGCCTTTGGTTGGGAGTCGGTCGCCGCCGCGAAACTCTGGCGCGAGAAGAGGTGCGCCTGATGCCCAGCCGCAAGCTCATCATC
>CAZMHP010000239.1:0-4921 GCA_964566095.1 uncultured Rhizobium sp.
AAGGCCATCATCTGTTCGACGCGGCCGACAGCGGCTTCGCGCCGCTGGTGTCGGGTCACGAGATGCAGGATTTGCGGCGCTGGATCCGCGGACCGGAAGGCCGCGCGCGTTCGCGCATGCGCGGCTTGCAGGAACGCTTGCGCGATCTGACGCAGGACGACCGCGAGGCCGAGGACGCGCTGGGCGAGTGCATCAACGCGTCGGGCGTGCTGGCCGCCGAAGGCTGGATGTCGCGGCTGCATGGCGGGGGGCCGCGCGGCCCGGGCGAGGTGTTCCTTGCCGCCGCGTACCATCACGTGCGCGCGCGTGCCGATGACGCCGACAGCTTCTATACGCTCGAAGCGGACACCCTGCCGCTTGGCGACGACGTGCTGACCGCGGCGCGCGATCTGGCGCGCGGCCTCAAACGCTTGGCGGCGCCGCTGATGCGGCTGGCGGCGCTGCTGCGCAAGCAGATGGATGCCAAGAGCGAGGAGTTGGAAAGCTATTCGCGCGCGCGGATCGAGGCGGCGGCGCGCGGGCTGACCTGGCGCGGACGCTTCGTGGTGCCGACCTGGATCTCGATGCTCGACGATCTCGACGGCACGCGCGGTGAGGAGTTCGTCGACTGGTTCGAGATCGCGCGCGAGGACGGGCGCGACGTCGATGTCGGGCTGGAGCGGCATTGGGTCGATCCGACGATCCCGCTGGCGCAGCATGTGCTGGCGCCGGCGCATGGCGCGCTGATCACCTCCGCGACGCTGCGCGACATTGGCGAGAATGGAAGTGGGGGCGATGGCGTCGACGACTGGCAATCGGCCGAGGTGCGCACCGGCGCCAGCCATCTGCCGCAGCCGCCCAGGCGCGCGAATTTCGGCTCGCCGTTCAAATATGCCGACCAGGCGCGCATCTTCATCGTCAAGGACGTGAACCGGCGCGAGATCGACCAGGTCGCGGCGGCGTTCCGCGAACTCTTCCTGGCGGCCGGCGGCGGCGGGCTGGGATTGTTCACCGCGGTGCGCACGCTGCGCGCCGTCGAGCAGCGGATCGCGGCCCCGCTGAGCGAGGCCGGCATCAACCTCTATGCCCAGCATGTCGACAAGCTCGACACCGGCGCGCTGGTCGATCTGTTCCGCGCCGAGGAGAATGCCTGCCTGCTCGGCACCGATGCGTTGCGCGACGGCGTCGACGTGCCGGGCCGCTCGCTCAGGCTCGCGGTGTTCGACAAGGTGCCGTGGCCCAAGCCGACCATCCTGCACAAGGCGCGGCGGGTGCGCTTCGGCAAGGGCTATGACGATCTGATCACGCGGTTCCGCCTGAAGCAGGCGTTCGGGCGGCTGATCCGCGGCGAGACCGACAAGGGCTGCTTCGTAATCCTGGAGCCCGCGACGCCGACCCGGCTACTCAGCGCGTTTCCGCCGGACGCGCCAGTGAAGAGGTGTGGGCTCAGCGAGGCGATCGCAGAGATCAAGGGGTTTCTGAACACCTGAGCCTTCGGCGCAGCAGTCGCACGAAATCGAGCACCTGGGCAGCACATGCTTGGGACGTGCCGCGCGAAAAGCCCAATCACACAGAGTTGTTTTGCCAATTCCCCATGCCAGGTGGTCACCTTTCATCTCTGCCGCGCAAACCAATTGTAGGTGGAAGCCGCATGTTCACCAGGCGTGACCTTCTCGCAGCCGGCGCGGCAAGCGCAGTGATCAACAACGGCATTTGCGCCGCGAGTCCGAAATCCAATATACCGTTGGATATCTCACAATTGCGCGCGCGGTTTGACGGCGAAGTCATAACGCCCGATGCGCAAAATTACGATCAGGCACGGCACGTCGCTATTGGCAACCAGCGCGTCGCATCCCATCCGGCCGCGATAGCCTTCTGCGCAAGCGCCAGCGATATCGCACGCACAATCGCGTTCGCACGGAGCGCCAATGCCGATCTTGCCGTGCGTGCGGGCGGGCATGATTTTGCCGGCATGTCGATCTGCGACGGCGTCCTGTTGGACGTTACGCGACTGAACAGCATCGACATCGATGCAACGGCGCACGTTGTCCGCGTTGGCGCCGGCCTTCGTTCAGGACAGCTTTGCAGTGCTCTGCAGCCCTATGGTCTGGCACCCGCACTCGGTTGCGATCCCCATGTGGGAGTCACCGGGCTGACCTTGAGCGGAGGCTTGGGCTGGATGCTCGGCAAGCACGGTGCCGCCTGCGACAATCTCCTTTCCGCGCGTCTGGTGACCGCGGACGGCAAAGAAATCATTGCCAGCCCCAAGCAAAACCCCGAACTCCTGTGGGGGCTCAAAGGCGGCGGCGGCAATTTCGGCGTCGTCACGGAATTGACGCTGGCCGTGCATCCGGTCCGACAAGTCGTGAAGGGCGTCATCGTATACGCGGCACCGCGCCCGGCAGAGTTCTTGCGCTTCTTCCGGGACTATGCCGCCAAAGCCGGACCCGATATCGACTATGAATTCTACATCATGCCGCGCCCGACGCCGATGGCGTTTCTCAAGCTCTGCTACACGGGCGACCCGGACCGAGCGGAGACTGTGTTGGCGCCGCTGCGCGCCTACGGCCCTCCCCTCGCCGATGGTATCAGCGCCGGAATTTACTCGGGCGGCGTCGATCCCACGGGTGAGGCGGCACGCCTTTTTGCGCCGCTGCCCGAACAGCATTCGGTCGACGACACACCCGGCAACAGCGCCACCGGCGTCAGTGCTGCACCGCTCAGCGACGCCTTATTCGATGCCATCGAAGCGCATATCGCCGGCGCGCCGCACAACTGGCGATTCGGCGGCGGCTACTATGTGCGCGGTGCGGCAATCGTGGACAACAACGCATCTGCATGGCCCCGCCATGAGGGGCAGATGTCATTCTTCTTTTCCGCCGGCTGGCACCGGCCGGAACAGGCCGCTTCCGCCATGGCCTGGGTCGATAACGCGCGCAGCAGCCTTAGAGAACACCTCGGTCCCACCTATATCAATTTCATCACGGAACAGGACCAGCGGATCGTCGCCGAAGCCTATGGTGCAAATTATCCGCGCCTGCGGCGGCTTAAACGGCTTTGGGACCCCGACAATGTTTTCCGCCGCAATCGCAACATCGAGCCCGCGTAGCGCAGGCGTGTGCGGCACAGCCGACAAAGGCTGCTTCGTCATCCTCGAAGGCGGGACACCGAGCCGGCTGCTCAGCGCCTTTCGGCCTGAGGCGCCGGTGAAACGCCGCGGATTGGCGGAGACGATTGGGGATATCCGCTCGTTTCGGGGGGAGACCGCGTGAAGGGCCGGGAATCGTCTCTATAGTACGGGGATGAAAACCACTGACCTTCCCGATCCTCCCCCGTTGTTACGGGGGAGGTGCCGAGCGAAGCGAGGCGGACGGGGCCTGGCACCGCAGAGCGGTTCCCAGTCCGCCCCCTCCACCGCTTCGCGGTCCCCCTCCCCCGTAACAACGGGGGAGGAAAAGAGGCGCGCATGACCCAGCCCGACGATCTTCTGTTCGCCGACACCGAGGCCGATTCCTATGGCCGCCATTCGACCGGCATCCTGCCGAGCCATGTGCTGCGGCGGCTGATCCGGGCGCGGCACGAAATCCTGGCCACCGAAGACATCGAGGAGGCCCAAATCCAGCCGGCCAGCATCGACCTGCGCCTGGGGCCGGTGGCGTGGCGGGTGCGCGCCAGCTTCCTGCCCGGGCCGAACGCGACGGTGCAGGACAAGCTCGGTTCGGTCTTCATGCACGAGATCGATCTGAAGAACGGCGCGGTGCTGGAGACCGGCTGCGTCTATATCGTGCCGCTGCTCGAAGTCGCCGAATTCTCGTCGCGCGTCTCGGGCACCGCCAATCCGAAAAGCTCGACCGGCCGCATCGACGTCTTCACCCGGCTGATCACCGACCGCGCCGTCGCGTTCGACCGCATCGAGCCGGGCTATCGCGGTCCGCTGTTCGCCGAAATTTCGCCGCGTACCTTCCCGGTGCTGGTGCGCAAGGGTTCCAAGCTCAACCAGCTGCGCGTGCGGCGCGGCACGCCGCAATTCACCGACACGCAACTGCGCCGGCTGCACGTCGAGAGCCCGCTGGTCAGCGGCGCGGCGGACATCGACAACGGGCTTGCGCTCTCCATCGACCTCAAAGGCGACGGCGGGCGGATCGGCTGGCGCGCCAAGCGGCACACCGGTGTGATCGACGTCGACAAGCGCGCGGCCCTCAACCCGCACGAATATTGGGACGCCATCGAAGCGAACGCGGCCGGCAACCTGGTGCTCGATCCCGACGAGTTCTACATCCTGGTGAGCCAGGAGGCCGTCGCCATCCCGCCGGACTATGCCGCCGAGATGGTGCCGTTCAATCCGCTGGTGGGCGAGTTCCGCGTGCACTATGCGGGCTTCTTCGATCCGGGCTTCGGCTATGAAAAGGGCCAGCCGCCGGCGGCGCGCGGCGTGCTGGAGGTGCGCTCGCGCGAGGTGCCGTTCATCCTGGAACATGGCCAGGTCATCGGGCGGCTGGTGTTCGAGCGGCTGACCGATCCACCGCCGGAAATGTATGGCGAGGGGCTGGGCTCCAACTACCAGCGCCAGGGATTGAAGCTGTCGAAGCACTTCCGGCTGCCCTGAGCCGGGTGGCGCGGTTCGTACTCTTTGTGACAGACCCGTCATGGAGATGTTGCTGTAAATCAACAGCGAAATTTTATGCGCCGGCCAAGCCGGCTGGCCCGTTGCGTCGGCCGGACAACCAAGCACAGTTAGAGCGCCGCGGGTCCGAACGGCTTTGGGGGCTAGGCCTCGCGGTTACTAGGGTCCGCATTGAAGGGGGCAGCGTGAGGCGGCTACGGCGCGTAAGTGCCGGCCGCCTCATGATTTTTCAGCGACATGGACGCCGTAGCTTTTTTGTTTGGCCTTCGGCTGACGCCTCAGGCTGCGGCGCGTAAGTGCCGGCCGCCTCATGATTTT
>CAZMHP010000240.1:0-4883 GCA_964566095.1 uncultured Rhizobium sp.
GATTGCCGAACATCACGCCGATCTTCATGCGGATCTGGTTGATGAAGAGCACGATGGTGTTGGACTTGGAGATCGAGGCGGTGAGCTTGCGCAGCGCCTGGCTCATCAGCCGCGCCTGCAGGCCGGGCAGCGAATCGCCCATCTCGCCTTCGAGCTCGGCCTTGGGCGTCAGCGCCGCGACCGAATCGATCACCACGATGTCGACGCCGCCCGAGCGCACCAGCGTGTCGGTGATCTCCAGCGCCTGCTCGCCCGTGTCGGGCTGGGAGATCAGCATCTCGTCGATGTCGACGCCCAGCTTCTTGGCATAGCCGGGGTCCATCGCATGTTCGGCGTCGATATAGGCCGCGATGCCGCCCTTCTTCTGGATCTCCGCCACGACGTGCAGCGCCAGGGTCGTCTTGCCGGAGCTTTCGGGGCCATAGACCTCGATCACGCGGCCGCGCGGCAGCCCGCCGATGCCCAGCGCGATGTCGAGGCCGAGCGAGCCGGTCGAGACCGCGTCGGTCGCCACGCCCAGATCGCGCGCGCCCATCTTCATCACCGAGCCCTTGCCGAAGGCGCGATCGATCTGGCTCAGCGCCGCGTCGAGCGCGCGCTTGCGATCGGAATTTTCCTTGTCGTCCTTGGCCACTACCCGCAAAGCCGCCTGTGACATGAGATCCGCCTCCTTATTTCAGAGCCGCCCGGAAAACCCAAGCCGCCGCCACGTGTCGACCAAAGTACATGCTTTGTTCTCATTTGCAAGCCGCTTGGTAAGGGGTTGGATTTCAAGAGGAATACAATATCTTGTTCGTAGGGTGTTCTTGAGATGCACCGGCAATCTCTTCTTTTGAAATTTGATGCGTTCTTGGCTCTCGAATCGGTTGAAGTTGCGGGTGGAAAGGACCCAACCAAAGATCCCGAGATGGATGCCAGCTTTTGGAGTTTCCTTCGCGCTTTCACTGGCTCGTGGCTCAATGCCATGAGTGGCGGCTTGGGCGTGCCACTTTTGATCATCGGAATATTACAGCCCAACGCTCGGCTCGGAGTAGGCCTTGGGCTTACTGGCATTGCGGCCCTTGTATTTGCCGCCTATCGAGTTTGGAGACTGGAGAGAGAAGCGGTGATCACGCTCTCCCCTCCAAGAGTCCGGATAAGAGAAATCAACGGCCACAGAACAGCAGATATTCTGGACACCGACGAATTTGTAGTCGCGGATGGCAGTGGTGGCGCTCCAATTGCGCTCAATCTGCCAAAGAGTCCAAAAATCGGTAGCCGTATCGAAATTAAGAAAGGCCCCAATCCGAACGCCGCATCTGCAGTAATAGTGGAAGGAAACGGGCACAAGATTGACGGTCAAGATCGGTATTTTCTGTCCTTCTCGAACCAAGCCATCGTGCTAACTTTTGTAGGACCAGTAACTGGATGGCAGATTAGTTGACATCCTATGCAGCCGGCTCAATCCGCCGGCGGGATTGTGCGGTGGATCACGGCCTCGATCTTCGCTTGCGCCTCGTTCGGTGACACGTCCTCGTCGCCCTGCATCTGCCCCGGCTTGGCCTCCTCCCCGCCATGCACCGCGCCGTCGGGGATGTCGGTCGTGCGGTTGCCGAGCGGGTCGAGTTTCACCGGTTTGGGCATCGCCTTGTCCTGGTTCTGCTGGGCGGTATTGGAGATGTCGGGTTGGGGCATGGCGTGACGCTCCTTCAAAGGGATATCCCTAAAGAAACGCACTGCCCGCCGACTCGTTCGAGCGAGGCGGCACATGCCGCGAACCTTTTGCGGCAGGAGAGGCGTCACCTGGGTGGCCCGCATTCGCGGGCCATGACAACTGAAAGGCCGCAGCAAGCCCGGTCAGGACCGCCGGCCCCTGCCCTGGCATGATCGCCCCATGTCCGAGCCATCCCGCCCGCCCGCGCCCGACTTCCTCGGCGACGTCCTCGCCTATATCGAGGCGCATCGCGATGAACCGCTGAGCGTGGCAGAGCTCGCCGCGGTCGCCGGCTTTTCGCCGTATCATTTCTCGCGCCTGTTCACCGCGCGTTTCGGCGTCAGCGCGATGGACTATGTGCGCACCTGCCGCTTGCAGGCCGCCGCGCTGAAGTTGACCGGCGACGCCCCGCCGCCGCTCGCCGAACTCGCCTTCGATTGCGGCTTCGAGAGCCAGGAAGCCTTCACCCGCGCCTTTCGTCGCCGCTATGGCACGCCGCCCGGCCAGTTCCAGCGCGCGATGCTCGCGCAACAACCGCTCAGGAAGGAGAAACCCATGACCGTCACCGCCCGCGTCGAACAGCTCGCCGATCTGGTGCGCCGGGGCGCCTTCACCGTCGCCGGACCGGCCGCGCTGTTCACCGAGGAGAACAAGAGCGGCATCCCGGCGCTCTGGCCGCGCCTCATCCGCGCCTTGCCGCTCGCGGCCCAGGCCGATGCGCGCACCTATGGCGTCTGCCAGATGGTCGACAAAAAGGAGGGCCGGCTCAGATATCTCGCGGGCGTGGAAGTGACGGGCGATGCGCCGCTGCCCGACGGCTTCGAGCGCATCGCGCTGGCGCCGCACACCTACGCCGTGTTCCGGCTGACTCTGGACGGCTCGGCGCTTCATCCGCAGATGCAGGCGGCGATGGCGACGATCTGGGGCGGCCTTCTGCCGCGCTCGGGCCTCAAGACCGTGCCGGCGCCGGATTTCGAACTCTATCCGTCCGACTTCGAGCCGATGCGCAAGGGCGCCCATGTCGATATGTATATCGCGGTGGAGGGATAGTTGGTTCTCCTTCCTGCCGACCCTAGTGTGTCATGGCCCGCAGTCGCGGGCCATGACAACGAAGGGCGTGTCAAACAACAGCGTTACGGCTTCACGAATTTCAGCGCGTATTGATCGGTGTGGCCGCGCACCGCCGGATCGAAGATCACCTTGGTGAGATCGTCGTTCGGACGGTTCAGGATGTGGTTCTCCTCCACAAGCTTGAATCCGGCGGCGGTGACCTCGCGGATGATCTGGCTTTTCGGAATGCGGTGCAGCTTGCTGATGTCGTCCTCGCTCATGCCGGGCGCGCCGGTGTGGTCGAGCACGAAGAAGACGCCGCCCGGCTTGAGCGCCGCGAACACCTGGCGGTTGAACGCGGCCATGTCGACCGGGCCGAATTTCTTGACGTGCAGATCGTGATAGTTCTGCGTGATCCAGATCAGATCGACCGGCTCGGGCAGCTTGACGGTGCCGATCGCAATCGCGTCCAGCGTCATGTTCTTGACCGGCAGTTCCGTCAGCACCTTCTGGTCGGCTTCGACGCAATCCATCCAGCGCGTCGCCTCCAGGCCATAGACCTTGCCCTTGGGCCCGATCACGTCGCTGAGCGGTCGCGAGAAATAGCCGCCGCAGGGATAAAGCTCGGCGATCGTCATGCCCGGCTTGATGCCGGCGAAGACGATGGTTTCGCCCGGCGCGCGCAGGGCGTCGGCGTCGCGGTCCTCCTTTGGCCGGGTGGGATCCGCCAGGGCCTGCGTGACGTAGGTTGGAATGTCGGCCGCCGCGGCGGCGCCCGCCGGCAGCGACAGCAAGAGAGCCAGGACGATCGAACGGTGCATCGCTTCCCCCTTAGGATGGGCGCGGGAAGACTAGGCGAGGGGCGGCGCGGCGCCGTTACACAATCGCGTGACGCCGCTCAGCGCGGTGGCGCAAGTTTCGGCGCGGTCGCCAGCACCCAATCTTCATAGGCCGCGAGTTCCGCTTCGAGCCGGCTTTGCAGCGCCGCCTTCTCGCTGGCGGCGAGGAACTTGGCGCAGGCCGGCGCCTTAGGACGCGCGCAAACCACGACCGGCCGGCGGTAGTCGCCGCCTTGCCATAGGCTCTCGCCGGGCAGGAAACTGTATTCTAGGCCGTTGCGCGCGATTTCCTTCAGGTCGCGATAGCCCAGCTTCTGCTCGGTCACCGCGCGCACATATTCGTGGGTGAGATCGATGCGGAACACGCCCTCGTCGTCCGCCGACAGCGTCACCGGCACATGCGCGGCGCGATAGAGCGCCAGCGGGTGCTCCGCGCCCACGATCCCCGGCGTGATGGCGTTGCTGGTGAGGTTGATCTCGACCGCGATCTTCTTGGCCGCCATCTCGGCCAGAAGGCGCGCTGCGTCGTGTTCATATGGGATCGAATAGCCGTGCCCGATGCGACTGGCACCCGCGATCTCCACCGTGTCCCGGATGTGATGGCCGAGCTCGGTCGGCGGCACCAGGCCGAGCGCCAGCTCGCCGGCATGCAGCGACAGCTCCACCTTCGGATAGCGCGCATGGAAGAACTGGAACATGCGCATCTGCAGGTCGAAATCGCGCAGCGCGACAGGATCGTCCTCGGGGCCCACCAGATTGATGCCGACGAAGCGCCGATCGGCGGCGCAGAGCGCGAAACCAAGCGCCATTTGCGCGAACACCTGTTCGGGCGGCAGCGTGCGCAGGACGAAGAAGAGATAGCGAACGTCCAGGATGCAGGCAGCGCTCGTCTCGAAACTCACCACGATCATGTTGCAGGGCATGAATCCAGGGCCTTGGTCCGCGCTGTCGAACGCATTGCGGGCTTGCGGAAGCAGAGCGCCAAGAGCCGGCGACAGAGCCTCAAGATACCGTCCGAATTTGCTGTCGTCGTTGCTGAAGCCGGAATCGGCATCGAGAAGCAGAGGCGAAAAGGCCTGCGGCGGATCGGCGATCTGTTCGATGTAAAGGACATTGTCCAACGCCGCGCTGTAGCGCGTTGCCCATAGCATGTCGGCCAGATGCGCCGACGCGACAGCACCGAAACGGCGGAATGTCGCGAAGGTGTGGTCGTGGCCGCTGGGTTCGCCGGTGCCGCTGCCGGGATACCAGTTGCGCATCGACAGCGCGTCGATCGTTTCCTGATAGAATTTGGGATCGCG
>CAZMHP010000241.1:0-3067 GCA_964566095.1 uncultured Rhizobium sp.
AGCAATTCCTCGAAATAGCCGGCGCGCCAGAAATGCCGCTTCAGCCGCGCGCGCCAATGCGCCGGCACGTTCAGCGCGTCGACCAGCGCGCCGAAGAAGGCGAGATCGCCGACCGTCACGTCGAGCGCATCCAGCCCCGCGGCGCGCACCGCCTCGACCGCGACGGTGAGGATTTCGATATCGCCCTTGGCGCGGTCGTCGAAGCCGAGGAGTTCGGCGCCGGCCTGGAAGAACTGCGTCGGGCGATCGGGCGCGAGCGGCTGATGGCGGAATGCCAGGCCGTTGTAGCAAAGCCGCGCCGGCAGCGCGGCGCCGGCATCGACCGCATGCTTGCAGATCGGGATGGTGAGATCGGGGCGCAGGCAGAGCTCGCGCCCGGTCGGATCGGTGAGCGTGAAGGTGCGGCGGCGGATTTCCTCGCCCGAGCGGTCGAGGAAGATGTCGGCCGGCTGCAGCACGCTGGGTTCGTGGCGCACATAGCCGTGGCGCGCGAAGGCGCCGAGGATGGCCTGGGCCTGGGCATCCAACGCCGCGATGGCCGGCGTATCGAGATAGGGAAACGCCGTCATCGTCAGTGCTCGCGGACAAGCGCGCGGCGCACGGCGTCGATCAGATCGGCGCGCGGCACGGTGATCTGCGCCTGGCGCGCGCCGACCCAGGCGGCGCGGCTTTCGACCGATTTGGCGAGTTCGGCGCCGAGCGCCAGGTCCTTGATCGTCACCTCGCCCTTGGCGCGCTCGTCGGAGCCTTCGATGATCGCGAGCGCGGCGCCGCGCTTGTCGGCGTATTTGAACTGATCGCCCATCTTGCCCGTGCCGACATAGGCCTCGGCGCGGATGCCGGCGGCGCGCAGCTCGCGCACCATGGCGAAGGCGGCGGCGGCTTCCGCCTTGTCCATCACGGTGACGACGACCAGCGGCGCGACGGCGGCGACGGCGGCCTTGCGCATCTGCAGCGCGCTGAGCAGGCGGCTGACGCCAAGCGAGAAGCCGACCGCCGGCGCCTTCTGGCCGGTGAAGCGCGCGACGAGATCGTCATAGCGTCCGCCACCGCCGACCGAGCCGAACACCACGGTCTGGCCCTTCTCGTTCTGGACCGGGAAGGTGAGCTGCGCCTCGAACACCGCGCCGGTGTAGTAGTCGAGGCCGCGCACGATGCTGGAATCGACGTGGACGCGATCGGGTTGGTAGCCGCAGGCTTCGACGATGGTGCCGATCGCCAGCAGGTCGGCGATGCCTTGTTCGCCGGTCGCGCTTCCCTCCACCGCTTGCGCGGCGGCGGCCAAGGCCTGCGCGAAGGTGGGCCGGTCCAGCGGCGACATGAAACCGAGAATGCGCGTGGCCTGCGCCGACGTAAGTCCGGCGCCTTTCGTGAAGTCGCCGCTTTCGTCCTTCCGGCCGCCGGTGAGCAGATCGTGCACGCCGGGATTTCCCAGCCGGTCGAACTTGTCCATCGCGCGCAGAACCGTGCCGCGGCGTTCGAGATCGTCGAGGCCGACGCCGGCCGCTTCCAGCACGCCGTCGAGCAGTTTGCGGCTGTTGACCTTGATCGCGTATTCGCCGCGCTTGAGGCCCAGCGCCTCCAGCGTGTCGGCGAACATCATCACCATTTCGGCGTCGGCCGACGGCGAGGCGGTGCCGACCGTGTCGGCGTCGCACTGGATGAACTCGCGGTAGCGGCCCGGGCCCGGCTTGTCGTTGCGGAAGACGGTGCCGATCTGATAGCGGCGGAAGGGGCGCGGCAGGAATTGCTGGTTCTCGGCGACATAGCGCGCCAGGGGCGCCGTCAGGTCGTAGCGCAGAGAGACCCATTGCTCGTCCTCGTCGCGGAACGAGAACACGCCGGCATTGGGCCGGTCGACGTCGGGCAGGAATTTGCCCAGCGCGTCGGTGTATTCGACGAAGGGCGTCTCCAGCGCATCGAAGCCGTAGGACTCGTAAGTGCGGCGGATGGTGTCCAGCATCGCCCGCTCGGCCGCCAGTTCGCCGGCGGCCCGGTCGCGGAAGCCGCGCACGGTCCGGGCTTTCGGCCTCGATTGCTTGTCGCTCGCCATGACACGCCCTGGGTGGAGCGGGTTTGTAATGGCTGGGGCCGGAGCGGGCAAGGAACGGTGGGGTGCACCGGGCGCGCGGCTTCAATGGCGAATATTCCAGGGTGTCATTCCCGCGTAGGCGGGAATCCAGAGCCGACCCGCATCTCACCAGGCCGCTGGATGCCCGTTCATACGCTGCCGCTATGAACTCGCGGGCATGACAAGGCCCTTTCCGTGTTGGCCCAACCCCTAAAGAAATAAGGCGGGAATGACCCGGATGCACCCGGCCAAAACCCGCCCCAGCCACAGCGACAGGCCACAACCGAAAGGCCTCTATCCAAGGCCGATCGAGAGGCACCTTCGCTCCACCACCATCGGTCTTAACGATTCCCGCGGGCGCCCCCCGGCAGGCGCGGAAACCGAGCGGGTGCGCGCGAACAGAACACCCTTACCCGTATGTGCCCGCGCTCTCGCTACAGCGTCATGGCGGCGTGATCCCTGCGTTGCCCGGGAGATGTGGGGTGGCGAGACGGGTGTTCAAGTCCTGGTTGTAGGATTTAATGTCTAGGAAAGAGAAAGTGTCAGATCGGTTTGCACTTCATCTCTCGCCTCCGCGAAGGAGGGCAAGGAATAGAGTGCGGGGGTAGTGACGCCGGACGAGATCGGTTGGTGTCGCCAAACAACCCTCGTCATGGCCCGCGAATGCGGGCCACCCAGGTGACGCTCGCTCCTTCTTTGCAAGAAGAAAAAATCGTCCCGCTCTTCGATGCCACGCAGAACCCAACTGGGTGGCCCGCATTCGCGGGCCATGACACCTTTATTTGGATCCGACGTCTGTGCCCGGCGGACGAATTGGCGCGATACGGCTCCTCCCCCGATTTATCGGGGGAGGGGGACCATGCGCCGAAGCGCCAGCGTAGGCGCATGGTGGAGGGGGCCGCGCCGGCCCCCCCCCCAAATTGTTTACCGGCGCGTAAGCAAAAAGGAACCCCCCCCCCCCCCCGGGGGGGGGGGGGGAAAAAAAAAAAAAAAAAA
>CAZMHP010000241.1:3077-4822 GCA_964566095.1 uncultured Rhizobium sp.
TTTCGGGCTCCCCCCCCTATTTTTGGGGTGTGGGGTACATTGGGCCTTCGCGCTTGGTTTGGGTCTGGGTGGTGGGGCCCGCGCCGCCCCCTCCACCATTTGCTTCCGCTTCGCTTCAGCAAATGGTCCCCCTCCCCCACCGAAGGTGGGGGAGGATCACTAGTGCGTCGGCGTCGGTCCGGTTGTTGTCGCCGGCACGACCGGATGCTTGCTCGCATACAGCGCCTGCGCCTGTTGCAGCGCGTAGGCGCGGATCGCCGTCACGTCGTCGGGGCTGAGGATGTCCTTGAACGCGGCCATGCCGGCGTCGGCCAGCGCGCCGTTCGACACGATCGCGTCGTACTGGTTCCAGATGTCGGGATTGACGGTGCGCAAATCCGGCACCTCGCCCGACGACATCATCAGCACGCCGTGGCACACCGCGCAGTTCTGGTGGAACAGCACGAAGCCCTTCTGCGCCAGCTTGACGTCGACCTTCTCGGCCGGCGGCTGCGGCACGTCCGCGTTGATGTCCGCCGGGAAGGCCTGGACCGTCTTGGTGCCGCCGATCTTGAAGGCGAAGATGCGGCCCTGGTTGTTGCGCCATTTCTGCAAGGCGGTGTCCGGATCGCTGGTGGCGCCGAGGCCGCCCGAGCCGCCGAACGCCGCCGCGATGGCGACGTATTGCTCGCCATCGACCGTGTAGGTGATGGGCGGCGCGCTCATGGCGGTCTTCAGGTCGAGCGACCACAGCTTGGCGCCGGTCTTGGCGTCAAAGGCGTTGAAGATGCCGTCCGAGCCGCCGGCGAAAACGAGATTGCCGGCCGTCGTCAGCACGCCGCTGTTCCAGCCGCCGGTGTATTCGGCCTGCCAGACCACCTTGTTGGCGATGGGATCCCAGGCGCGGATATAGCCCTTGGCCGGCGCCGGCGGCTGGCCCTTCTTGATCGCGTCGAGCACGATCTGACCGAGCTGCGCGAAGTCGCTGACGTTCCAGGCGCCCGGTTTGTATTTGAGCACCTTGTGCTGGGCGTAGATGAAGCTGCCGTCGATCACCGGAATGTAGACGAGGCCGGTGCCGGGGTTGAACGCCATCGGCTGCCAATTGTGGCCGCCGATCGGTCCGGGGAGCTGGATCGAGGGCCGGGCGCCATAGCGCGCGCTCGGATTCTCGATGGGCCGGCCGGTCTTCATGTCGACGCCCTTGGCCCAGGTGACGGTGGTGTAGGCCTTGGCCGAGATCAGCTTTCCGGTGGTGCGATCGAGCACATAGAAGAATCCGTTCTTCGGCGCCTGCATCAGCACCTTGCGCACCACGCCGTCGATGGTGAGATCGGCGAGGATGATGTGCTGGGTGGCGGTGAAGTCCCAATCGTCGCCGGGCGTGGTCTGATAGTACCAGACCATCTCGCCGCTCTCGGGCTTCAGCGCGACGATGGAGGAGAGATAGAGATTGTCGCCGCCGCCGGGCGATCTGAGATTGCGGTTCCACGAGGCGCCGTTGCCGGTGCCGAGATACAGCAGGTCGAGATCGGGATCGTAGGCCATCGAATCCCACGGCGTGCCGCCGCCGCCCTGCTCCCACCATTTGTTCTGCGTGCCGCCGGTCGACCAGGTCTTCATCGCCCGCGCCATCGCCGCGTTCTCCGGCGGCAGCTTGGGATCGCCGGGCACGACATAGAAGCGCCAGACCTGCTTGCCGGTGTCGGCGTCGTAGGCGGTGAGATAGCCGCGCACGCCGTATTCGGCGCCGCCATTGCCGATCA
>CAZMHP010000242.1:0-4817 GCA_964566095.1 uncultured Rhizobium sp.
GCAGCAGGATGTTGGGGAAACTTTTGTCGTCGCGGTAGGAGACGTTGTAGCGCGGTTTGAGCTGCTTGATCAGGTTGGATTCGAGCAGCAGCGCCTCGATCTCGCTCTTGGTCGAGACGAACAGCATCTCCGCGGTGTCCGCTATCATCCGCGTCAGCCGCTCGGAATGCGGCCGCCCGCCGGCATAGGCCGCGACGCGCTTCTTCAGGCTCTTGGCCTTGCCGACATAGAGCACGTCGCCCTTGGCATCGAGCATGCGATAGACGCCCGGCCCGTCCGGCAGGGTCTTCAGATAGGCCGCGATCCGCTCGACGCCTTTGAGGGGGGCCTTCGACAACTCCGAAGTATGATCAGTGGACATGGTGGACATATAATACTCGATGTCATCCCCGGCGAGCTTTGCTCGCGTCGGCGAGCAAAGCGAGGGAAGGGGACCCAGGTGGAGAAATCTGCCCCGGTCCGGCCACCTGGGTTCCCTGTACGCTGTCGCTACAGGATCCCCTCGGGATGCTAACGCATCGCTCGGCCGGGAATGACAGCAGTGTGATTTACGGCCGTGTCCGCTCGATCTCGACGCCCGCGCTCTGTGCGCCGGCCAGGGCGTGCAGCTTCTCCACCCGCACCCGGGCGGTCTTCACCCGCGCATCCTCGAAGCAGGCCTGCGCGATGCGCTCCGCCAGGGTCTCGGCCAGGTTGACGTGGCCGACGGCCAGCAGGGCGCGGATCTTGCCCGTGATCGCCTCGTAGTCGACCACCAGCGCCAGATCGTCTTGCAGCACGGCGGCGTCCTCGACCGCCAGATCGACATTGATCCGTACCGGTTGCAGCTTGCCTTGCTCGTGCCCGTGCACGCCGATCTGCGCCAGCATTTGCAGGTCGCGGATGAAGACGTGCCGGATGGCAAGCGCCGCGGAAGCGATGGGCAGGCGGCTGACGGTGGCGTTGCTCATGGGCGAGTTGTACCCGTTTGGCGGCGAATGCTAAAGCGTGGCCATGAAGAAAGCCCCTCTTGCCCCGCCGCCCGTGCCGTTCTGGTCCAGCGAGACCGGCTATATCCGCATGATCATCAAGGACCTTGTGACCGAGGTCCGGCTCGGCCTGCACCCTTGGGAGCGGCATCCTGAGAAACCGCAGCGTGTGGTGGTGAATGTCGAGCTCTTCGCCGCGCCGTCGCGCGCAAAGTTCAAAGACGTTTCCTCGGTGGTGGACTACGACCACATCCGCGAGGCGCTCAAGAAATGGCCGCGGCGCAAGCACACCGTGTTCATCGAAACGCTGCTCGACGAGCTGGTAACGCTCTGCTTCAAGGACAAGCGCGTCAAAGCGGCGCGGGTCTCGATCTTCAAGCCGGACATCTACAACGAGGCGGCCGGCGCCGGCGTCGAAGTCTATAGAGTGCGGCCCGCCGAAGTGGGTACCGGTTCGGCGCAAGGCCGCACGCCAATTAAAAAATCCGTGCGGCCATGACGGATTTTCCAGACCGCAAAGGCTACGCGCTCGTCACCGGCGGCGGCCAACGCATCGGCGCGGCCCTGGTACGGCGTCTCGTGGCCGACGGCTGGGCGGTGGCGATCCACTATCACGATTCCCACCATGCGGCCGAAGCGCTGGCGACGGAGATTGTGGGCCGAGGCGGCCGCGCGGTGGCGCTCGGTTGCGATCTGGGCGCGCCGGACAGCTTCGCCGAACTGTTCGCGCGCGCGGGCCTCGGCTTCTGCTCGCTCCTGGTGAACAACGCCTCGGCGTTCGAATATGACGACGTCGCCAATATCAGCCGGGCGCATCTGGAGAAATTGTTCGCCGTCAATCTGCACGCGCCGGTCCTTTTGGCGCGCGATTTCGCCGCGCAGCTGCCCGAGGGCGCCAAGGGGCTGATCGTCAACCTGCTCGATCAAAAAGTATTCAACCTCAATCCCGATTTTCTCTCCTACACGCTGACCAAGTCGGCGCTGGAAGCCGCCACGCGGCTCCTGGCGCAGGCGATGGCGCCGCGCGTGCGCGTCTGCGGCATCGCGCCGGGGCTGACGCTGAAGAGCGGCGAGCAATCGCAGGCCGGCTTCGAGTCTGCGCACGCCAAGACGCCGCTCGGCTTCGGCAGCGAGCCGGCCGACATCGCCGAAGCGCTGGCGTTTCTGGTGAACGTCCCCGCGATCACCGGCACGACGATCATGGTCGACGGCGGCCAGCACCTGCAGCCGCGCACCCGCGACGTGATGTTCACCTACGGCATCCCACCGGACGCGTCGGTGGGCAATTAACAATGCTTGTCATCCCCGGCCGAGCGCCGCGAAGCGGCGTGAGGGGAAGGGGACCCAGGTCGTGGTCCCGAGATCGGTCTTTGCAAAATTTGCGAGAACCCGAATGGCCCAACCGCCTGGGTCCCCTTCCCCTCGCTTCGCTCGGCCGGGGATGACAGGTCGCCTTTAAACCGCAAACCCCACGATCTTCTTGACCTCCTGCACGATCGGTTCGGCGATCGCTCCGGCTTTTTCGGCGCCGTCCTTCAGGATCGCATCGATCTCGCCCTTGTCGGCCATCAGCCGGCGGATCTCGTCGGTGATCGGAGCCATCTTCGCCACTGCCAAATCGGCCAGTGCATTCTTGAAGCCGGAGAATTGTTGGCCGCCGAACGTCGCCATCACCGCCTTTGCGTCCTGGTCCGACAACGCGGCATAGATGTTGATCAGATTCTCGGCTTCCGGCCGGCCCTTCAATTCCTCCTCGTTCGCCGGCAGAGGATGCGGGTCGGTCTTGGCCTTGCGGATTTTCGCCGCGATGGCGTCGGCATCGTCGGTCAGGTTGATGCGCGACATGTCGGATTCGTCCGACTTCGACATCTTCTTCGCGCCGTCGCGCAGGCTCATCACCCGTGTCGCCGCGCCGGTGATCACCGGCTCGGGCTGCGGAAAGAAGTCCGGCACCTCATAGTCGCTGTTGAATTTCTGCGCGATGTCGCGCGCCAGTTCCAGGTGCTGCTTCTGGTCCTCGCCCACCGGCACATGCGTCGCCTTGTAGACCAGGATGTCGGCCGCCATCAGCACCGGATAGGTGTAGAGCCCGACCGACGAGCGCTCCTTGTGCTTGCCCGACTTCTCCTTGAACTGGGTCATGCGGTCGAGCCAGCCCAGCCGCGCCACGCAATTGAAGATCCAGGCGAGCTCGGCATGCTGCGGCACCCGCGACTGATTGAAGATCGGCGAACGCTTGGGATCGATGCCGGCCGCGATATAGGCGGCCGTTACTTCATGCGTCGCATGGTTGACCAGCGCGGGTTTGCGATAGCCCGCGTCGTCGGTGATGGCGTGCATGTCCACCACGCAGAACAGGCAGTCCATCTCGCCCTGCATGCGCACCCAGTTCTTCAGCGCGCCGAGATAATTGCCAAGGTGCAAGGTGTTGTTGGACTGCATCCCGGAGAGGACGCGTTGGGGGTGGCTTGAGGTCATGGCGGAATTTTCCGAAAGCTTGAGGGACGGGATGGCAGGCGCAATCAGGCCCGCCACCACCCCTTGGGCAGCAGCGTCGAGGAAACCCGGACCGCAATGTGCCGAATGCTCACGGATATGCTCGTCGACGAATTCGCGGGACGCGGTATAGCGCCTTGAGGGGCCCCGCGAAAGGGCCTTGGGCTTGGCTTTAAGCCGCCGCCGGGTCTTCCAGCGCCGCCAGCAGCCTTTCGCGGGTCGCCTTCAGCCGCTCCTCGTGCCGCACCTTGTGGCCGAAACCGTCGCGCACATAGAAGACATCGACCGCGCGCTCGCCATAAGTGGACACCATGGCGGAGGAGATCGACAGCCCCGACTGGAACAGCGCGTCGGTGACGTCGTAGAGAAGCCCGGGCCGGTCCAACCCTTCGACCTCGACCACGGTGGCGCGCGCCGAGGCGTCGTTGTCGAAAATGACCTTGGGCGTGACGCGGAAGGCGCTGTTGCGCCGCCGGCCCGGCCGCTTGGCGATCGCGGCGCGCGGCATCATCTCGCCGCGCAGCGTGCGCTCGATCGATTGGCGCAGGCGCTCCAGCCGCTCCTTGTCGCCGAACGGCTCGCCGTCCGCGTCCTGGATCGAGAACACGTCGAGCGCGAATCCGTCGGTGGTGGTGAACGCCTTGGCCTCGACGATCGAGCCGCCGGACGCCGACACCGCGCCGGCCAGTTGCGAGAACAGGCCCGGATGGTCGGGCGTGTACAGCACCACTTCGGTCACGCTGCGAAAATCGTTGCTCTCCGCGTCGATCGCGAACAGCTCGCCCTTGGCGTCGGCCTTGGCCATCAGCCGCGCATGGCGCTCCAGCGCCGCGTCGTCGAAGGCGAGCCAGTAATTGTCGTAGTGCCGCTCGAGCAGCCATTCCTGCGTCGCTTTCGGCAGATCGGCGATGCGCTTGGCGAGCGCCCCCTTGGCCTGTTCCACCCGCGCCGAGCGCGCCGGCGCGCCGTCGCCGCCGGTCATCACGGCCTCCGCTTCGTAATAGAGCTCGCGCAAAAGCTGGCCCTTCCAGCCGTTCCACACGCCCGGCCCCACGGCGCGGATGTCGGCGACGGTCAAGACCAGCAGCAGGCGCAGCATCTCCGGCGTCTGCACCTGGCTCACGAAGTCCTTCACCGTCTTGGGATCCGATACGTCGCGCCGCTGCGCGGTGTCGCTCATCACGAGATGGTATTTGACCAGCCACATCACCGCCGCGGTATCTTCCGGCGTCAGGCCCAGACGCGGGCACAGGCTCTGCGCGATGGCGGCGCCCACGTCGGAATGATCGCCGGGCAGGCCCTTGGCGATGTCGTGCAGCAGCATCGCGACATAGAGCGCCTCGCGCGACTTGA
>CAZMHP010000243.1:0-4807 GCA_964566095.1 uncultured Rhizobium sp.
TCCGCGCCGTCGGCGAATTGCGTCGAGGCGTTCCACAGCACGATGGCCGAGTCGAGCGCGCAAAGGAACCGCTCCGCCGCTTTCCTGTCCTCGGTGACGATGGCCTCGGTGTGATGCGAGCCGTAGCGTTCGATATGCGCGATGGCGTCCTCGAGGCCGTCGACCGCCTTCGCCGCGATCACCGCATCGAGATATTCCATCGACCAGTCTTCGTCATTCGCCGCCCTGGCATCGGGAAAGAGCGAGCGCACCGCCTGGTCGCCGCGAATTTCGCAACCGGCTTTCGCCAAATCGTTCAGCACGGCAACGCCCAGCGTCGGCAGGACCGCGCGATCGATCAAAAGCGTCTCCGCCGCGCCGCACACCGACGTCCGCCGCATCTTGGCGTTCACCGCAATGGCGCGCGCCTTGGCCGGATCGGCCGCCGCGTGGATGTAGACGTGGCAAACCCCTTCGAGATGCGCCAGCACCGGCACCCGCGCCTCCGCCATCACGCGTCCGGTGAGGCCCTTGCCGCCGCGCGGGATGATGAGATCGATGGCGCCGTTCAACCCTTCCAGCATCAGCCCGACCGCTTCGCGATCCGTGGTCGGCACGCGGGTGATGGCGGCCTGCGGCAAGCCGGCGGCGCGCAGGCCCTCGACCATCGCGGCGTGGATCGCGGCCGAGGACTGCGCCGAATCCGAGCCGCCGCGCAGGATGCAGACATTGCCGGATTTCAGGCACAACGCTCCGGCATCCGCCGTCACATTCGGCCGGCTCTCATAAATCATGCCGATGACGCCGATGGGCGTCGCCACGCGCGCGATGTCGAGGCCGCTGGGCACCGTCCAGCGCGCCAGTTCCCGGCCGACCGGATCGGCCAGCGCAGCGACGTCCTCGACGCCCTTCGCCATCGCGTCGATGCGGTTGTCGTCCAGCGCCAGCCGGTCGAGCAGCGCCTGGGACAAGCCGGCGGCACGGCCGGCGGCCAAATCCGTCTCGTTCGCCGCCAGGATCTGCGCCTTGGCGGCCCGGATCGCGGCGGCGGCGGCGCGCAGCGCCGTGTTCTTCGTCTGCGTCGAAGCCTCGCGCATCGCGCGCGCCGCATCCTTCGCCGAGGCGCCAAGCGCCGTCATCTCGTCGCGCAAGCTCATGGCACGCTCGCCGTCAGCGCGAGGTCGTCGCGATGGATCATCTCGTCGCCGCCGTGAAAGCCGAGAATCCGTTCGATCTCGGCGCTGCGTTTGCCCGCGATACGCTCGGCGTCCTCGACGTCATAGGCGATCAGCCCGCGCGCGATCTCGCGGCCTTGGCCGTCCTTCACCACGACGGCTTCGCCGCGCGAGAATCGTCCATCGATCTGTCGAACGCCGGCAGGCAGAAGACTCTTGCCGTCGGCCAGCGCCCGCACCGCACCGGCATCGACGATCAAAACACCGGCCGGCTTGAGCACGCCGGCGATCCAGCGCTTGCGCGACGCGGCTGGTGTACCGCTTGCGGCGAACCGTGTGCAACGCTCGCCCTCGCGAATGGCCGCCAGCGGATGGTTGGCCTTGCCCTTCGCGATGACGACCGAACATCCCACCAAGGTCGCGATCTTGGCCGCCGCGATTTTCGACGCCATGCCGCCGCGTCCCAATCCGGAGATCGATTCGCCCGCCATAGCCTCGATGGACGGCGTGATGGCGGCGACCTCGGGGATATGCCGCGCATCGGTCGCGCGCGTCGGGTCGGCGGTGTAAAGGCCGTCGACGTCCGAGAGCAGCACCAGCAGGTCGGCCGCGATCATCCCGGCCACGCGCGCCGCGAGCTGATCGTTGTCGCCATAGCGGATTTCTTCCGTGGCGACCGTGTCGTTCTCGTTGATCACCGGCACGCTGCCCAATTTGAGCAGAGTCATGAGCGTGGCGCGCGCGTTGGAATAGCGGCTCTGCTGCTCCGAATCGTCCAAAGTCAGGAGCACCTGGGCGGCCACGATGTCTTCGCCGGCCAGGATATCGGCATAGGCCTCCGCGAGACGCACCTGGCCAGCCGCGGCGGCCGCTTGACTCTCTTCGAGCCTGAGAACGCCTTTCTTCAGCTTGAGCGCGCGGCGGCCGAGCGCGATGGCGCCGGAGGAGACGATCAGCACGCTCTTGCCGGCGCGCTTCAGCTCGGCGACGTCGGCGCACAGCGATTTGAGCCAATAACGGCGCAGCTCGCCGCTCTCGCGATCGACCAGAAGCGCGGAACCGACCTTGACGACGACGAGTTTGGCGGCGGCGAAGGGATCGCTCACGGCGTCCACTCTCCCGCCTTCGCCACGACTTTCTTCGGCGCGCGCCGCTTGGCGATCTCCTTCGCCAGCGCGCGCAGCACATCCTCGACACCTTCGCCGGTGACGCCGGAGATCACGAACGCCTTGTGGCCGCACGCCTTCTCCAGCGACGCGCGCTTCTTCGCCAGCGCCACCTTCGGGATCGCATCGACCTTGTTCAGCGCCACGATCTCGGGCTTGTCTTCCAGGCCATTGCCATAGGCTTCGAGTTCGGCCCGGATGGTCTTGTAGGTCTTGGCGATCTCGCTCTGCGTGCCGTCGAGCAGATGCAGGATGACGTTGCAGCGCTCGGCATGGCCGAGGAAGCGGTCGCCCAGGCCGACGCCCTCATGCGCGCCCTCGATCAGGCCCGGCAGATCGGCCAGCACGAAATCGGTTTCGTCGATCTTCACCACGCCGAGCTGCGGCTCCAGCGTCGTGAAGGGATAATCGGCGATCTTGGGCCGCGCCGCGGAGACGCGCGACAGAAACGTCGACTTGCCGGCATTGGGCATGCCGATCAACCCGGCATCGGCGATCAGCTTGAGCTTGAGGATGACGGTCTTTTCCTCGCCCGGCTGGCCGGGATTGGCATGGCGCGGCGCCTGATTGGTCGAGCTCTTGAAATGCGCGTTGCCGAAGCCGCCATTGCCGCCCTTAAGCAGGCGGACGCGCTGGCCCGTGGTCGCCAGATCGGCGATCAGCGTCTCGCCGTCCTCTTCATAGACCTGCGTGCCGGGCGGCACTTTCATCACGGCGTCGTCGCCATTGGCGCCGGTCATCTCCTTGCCCATGCCGGGCTCGCCGTTCTTGGCGCGGACATGCTGCTGGAAGCGAAAATCGATCAGCGTGTTGCGATGGTCGACCGCTTCGACGACGACGTCACCGCCGCGCCCGCCATTGCCGCCCCAGGGGCCGCCATATTCGATGAACTTCTCGCGCCGGAAGGCGACGCAGCCGTTCCCGCCATGGCCCGATTGGGCATAGACCTTCGCGACATCGAGGAACTTCATGGGAGACCCCTAACCTCTCCCGCGCGCGGGAGAGGCTATCCACCAAGTATGTCGGTCGCGCGCGGACGTCATGCCGCCTTCTTTCGCGCAAATTGCTCTTTCGTCAACTGGACGCGGTTGGAGAGCACCTCGCAGCCGCGGGCCAGGCTTCTGACCCGGATCACCCCGGTGATCGCGAAGCCGAGCTTGTGCAGCACCGCGCCGGAGGCCGGGTTGTCGTCGAACCAGTGCGCGATCAGCCGGTCGGCCCCGGTATCCTCGAAGGCGAAGCGCATCACCGGCCAGGCCGCTTCCGTGGCATAGCCCTGACCCCAATGGGGCTTGCCATACCAATAGCCCAGCGACCACGTTCCCGCCGCGCGCCTGTGGACCGAAACCACGCCGAGAAAAGCGCCGTCCATCGCCCGTGTGACGGCAAAGCAGAAGTCGGTGCCTTCCCGGCGCTCCTGATCGACCTTGACCAGGAATTCCCGAAATAGGGTCTCGCTATAGGGGTGCGCCACGGTGCGCAGGTTCTTCGCCACCTCGTAATCGCCGAGCAGCGCGACGAAGGCCGGCATGTCGGTCATCGTGGGCGCGCGCAGGATCAGGCGCTGGGTCGTCGGCTGAAAGCTCATGCCGCCCTCCTGCCCAAGAACGCCTCGCGGCTCAGCGTCACCAGATTGCAGCCGATATCCATGCCCCGGGCGAAGCAGAAACGCTTGTCGAAGCCTTTCGGCACGCAGCCCAGTTTCTTGAGCACGTTGCCCGAGCGAGGATTGTCGTGATACCAGCCCGCCCACACCCCGTCGGCCTTCAGGTCGTCGAAGGCGAAAGCGACCAGGCGGTGCGCCGCTTCCGTCGCATAGCCCCGGCCCCAAAAGGGCCGCCCCAGCCAATAGCCGAACTCGAACGCGCCGTCCTTCAGATGAAGGCCGATGCAGCCGATGAACGCGCCGTCGGACCTGAGCGTGATGGCGAAATTGAAGTCCGTACCGGCGGCCCGCTTCTCTTCGCACATCGCCACAAAGTTCTCGCCGTCTTGTTCGGCGTAGGGGTGCGGCATCCGGGAGAGATTCTTGGCGACGTCGTAGTCGTTCGCCAACGGCACGATCGCGGGAATATCGCGCCGTCCGGGCGGTCGTAACAACAATCTCTCGGTTTCCAACAAGGCCGACATGACACGTCCCTCCAGCGGAGGGACGAAAAAAGGGAATTGGGCGGACCAATTCCCTCCTGATATTGGGCCGCCGATTTCTCGGGCGGCCTATGTCTTCAGCCGCCTATTCCGCCGCGATCTTCGTCGCCGGGTTCGTCGCGTTAATCACGGATACATACGTGCGACGCTTGAAACCCTGGCGGAACGCGACTTGACCGTCGCAAAGCGCGAAGAGCGAGTGGTCCTTGCCCATGCCGACGTTTTCGCCCGCCCAGAACCGGGTACCGCGCTGGCGCACGATGATGTTGCCGCCGCTGACGGCTTCGCCGCCGAACAGCTTCACGCCGAGCATCTTCGGGTTCGAGTCGCGACCGTTGC
>CAZMHP010000244.1:0-4781 GCA_964566095.1 uncultured Rhizobium sp.
GCCCGGCGGTCTACAAGAAGATCATCGGCATGCAGATGCTGGTCGAAGGCCTCGCCATGGGCGCCTTCGCGCACGGCTTCAAGCACAACCGCGATCCTCTGGCGCGCAAGCTGTTCCAGCTGGTGATGACCGACGAGGCCTTCCATCACAAATTCGGCAAGATCTGGGCTGACCGCACCATCCCGAAGCTCACCGAGTCCGAGCGCAACCTTGTCGAGGATTGGGCCGCGCATTGCGCCCAGTCGCTGCTCTTCAACAACGGTTCGCCCGAGCAGCAGCAGGTGATCTATGGCGAGTTCGGCCTCGACCCGCAGCGCGTCATCGAGGACATCCTGGAGCGGCGCAGGAATCGCGACCCGCAGAAGCGGTTCAGGAGCGACACCAACGTCTTCCGCGTCCTGATCAAGACGCTGCTCAACGCCGGGCTGATCACCGAGCGCACCCGCAAGTTCTACGCGGCCTATGTCGATCTCGACGAACTGGCCGGCGAGGGAACCCGCATGGTCGGCGACGACATCGCGGAGGAGGGCATCCGCTATCTCCAGGCGATCAATTTCAAGGACCAGGCGCGATCCGTCTCAATCGCCGCGGAATAGGCGAGAACTCGACGCTCCCGTTCACGGGAGGGTCGGAATTTGCGAAGCAAATTTCGGGGAGGGGACAGCCTCTCCATTCGCATGCGATCTTCACCGCCGTCCCCTCCCCGAAAAATCTTCGCTGCGCTTCGATTTTTCGACCCTCCCGTGAACGGGAGGGTATAGGATGCTCCCAATCGAAGGTTGCGGGTTCCCGTGACCGACGGCATGGGTAGGCCGCCAGGCCACGCGATCCACGAGCCCTCGAACGAAAACACGTTCGGGAGGAACGCCCATGACGACCATCAAGAATCCCATCGAATGGACCGGCGCCCAATTCGTGGAGGCGGCGCATGCCGTCGCCTCGGCGGGTCGCTCGCTGCATCACATCCAGGAGACCGCGCATTCGCCGCTGCCGGCGGTGCGCAAGATCGGCCTTGGCGATCTGCGCGACGCGCTGGCCGCCGGTTTCGCCGATTTCACGGCCTATCGCAGCGACGTGCCGTTCATCGGCGTCGTCTACGCGATCGTCGGCCTGGTCCTGGCGCGCATCGCCTTCGGCATGGACCTTTTGCCCTTGCTGTTCCCGCTGGCCTCGGGCTTCGCGATCGTCGGTCCCTTCGCCGCCATCGGGCTCTATGAACTCAGCCGGCTGCGCGAGCAGGGCGTGGAGGCCAAATGGTCGAACGCCTTCGACGTGCTGCGCGCGCCGTCGATCGGCGCCATCGCGGTTCTCGGCGCGGCGCTCGTCGCCGTCTACCTTCTGTGGCTCGCCGCGGCCTGGGGAATCTACCTGTCGATCTTCGGGGACACGCCGATCGTCTCGCTTGGCCAGTTCTATCACGACGTGTTCTTCACGCCGGGCGGCCGGACGATGTTCGTCGAAGGCATGGCGGCCGGCTTCGTCTTCGCGCTGTTCGCGCTCGCGATCGGGATCGTATCGTTCCCGCTGCTGGTCGACCGCGACGTGGGCATCGACACCGCGATCCGCACCTCGGTGCGCGCGGTCCTTGCCAATCCGCTGCCGATCGCGGCCTGGGGATTGGTGGTGGCGGCCGGCCTGCTGCTCGGCTCGCTGCCGCTGTTCGTCGGGCTGATCGTCGTCATTCCGGTGCTTGGCCATGCCACCTGGCATTTGTACCGCAAGCTGGTGCCGCGCGACGGCGAGGGACGCAGCGTGCTGCGCCTGTACCCGTCCGACGATGTCCACTGAGGCCTAGCGGCCTTTGACGATATCGACCAGCCGCGCGACGTGATCGGGCGGGGTGTGCTGCAGCACGCCATGGCCGAGATTGAAGATGTGCGGCCGGCCGGCCATCGCGGCCACGATGCGGCGCGCCTCGGCGGCCATGGGTTCTCCGCCCACCATCAGGAGCATCGGATCGAGATTGCCCTGCGACGCGATATGCGCCGGCAGCGTCGCGGCGGCGATCTTTAGATCGGTCATGTGATCGATCGCCACCGCATCGACGCCGGTGCCCGCCGCATAGCGCGCGACATGCGATCCGGCGGCGCGGGGCAGGCCGATGATCGGAATGTTCGGGTGCTTTGCCTTGACGGCCGTCACGATGCGCGCGGTCGGCGCGATCACCGCCATCTCGAACAGCGGCGCCGGCACGGCGCCCGCCCAGCTGTCGAACAGCTTGAGCGCTTCGGCACCGGCATCGGCCTGGGCGTTGAGATAGGATGCGGTCGCCTCGACCAGCCTGTCGATCAGCGCGGCGAATAGTTTCGGCTCGCTCCACATCATGCGGCGGCAATTCTCGTAGTCGGTCTTGCCGCGGCCCTCGATCATGTAGGTGGCGACCGTCCAGGGCGCGCCGGCGAAGCCGATCAGCGCGACGTCGGCGGGAAGCGCCGCGCGCACGGCCTTGATCGTCGCCATCACCGGCGCCAGCACCTCGGTCAGCCGCGCGTCGGAGAGTTGCGCCAGCGCGGCCGCGTCGCGAATGGGCTCGAGCCTGGGCCCTTCGCCCTCGAAGAAGCCGACCGTTTGGCCGAGCGCATGGGGAACCAGCAGGATGTCGGCGAACAGGATCGCGGCGTCTAAGCCGAAACGGCGGACAGGCTGCAGCGTCACCTCGGTCGCCAGTTCCGGGTTGAGGCAAAAGTCGATGAAGTTCTTCGCGTTGGCGCGCAGCGCCCGGTATTCGGGCAGATAGCGCCCGGCCTGCCGCATCAGCCAAATGGGCGGTCGGGGCGACGCTTGGCCGGACAGGGCTTGCAGCAGCGGTTTCAAAAGGGGACCCGATTTTGACGAGTGCTAACAAGCACACTGCAGATCGTCAACGCGGCGCTGCGGATCTCCACATTGGCGTGCCAAAATTGCTCGAAGCCAGCCCGGCTCTAGGGGATTGACGTCAGTGCACCGTCAACAGCGCGGCGCCTACGACGCCCGTCACCAATCCGATCAGCGGCATGGTCGCCAAAGCGACTCTAAGAACGATGCCGCCTTTGGGATTGGCTGCTTCGGGGCGCCGCGTCCGCGCGGCCGCCGGCCGAACGGACTGGATGGAATGATCAACGAAAGGGGACATGCCAGGGAACTCCGGAATGGGCCAGAACGAGGCTCGTTGCGGTGACGGCGGCGATGCACAGAACAAGAAGGATCGCGCTCAGATAGGCGTCCGGCTTGGGGCGCTTAGCGGACGGTCGCGAGCGGCCAAGGTCTGCTCGGGCCGGCCGAACGAGAAGGGTCTCGTCGAACACGATGCTGTAGCGTGGCAAGCACATCGAACGCTGCACGACCTCTTGGTCGCCCCGAAACCTCGCCACCAAAGATGTCGACGGCGCCGTAGGAATTCGAGAGCGGCCGGCGGCGCAAATCATCAAAACGGCATAAGAATTCTTGCTTGGATGCGCTTCTTATGCCCCGGCATCCAATTCGATATGGAATTCCAACGAAGCAATTTCCTATCACCGAGCGGCGCGCCGAATCGCGCAACCGAAACACGATGCGTCCGCCATGGTTCCTGTCGATTCCGATACGTCCGAAGTCGCCGGCGCCAGGCTTGAACGCACCGGCGAAATCGATTGCCTCCTGCCGGAAATTGGACGCCATCCCGCGCCTGAGGGCGCACATCTCGATCCGACCAATTCGCCGGGCCGGGTGCTTGCCGAGGTCTTTCTCGTGTTGGCCGTCGCGGCGGCGCTTGCGTCGGCGGCGAGCGCATTCGTCCCCTGAGAAATAGTCGGCCGCAATTCTCCGGGAACGCCGAAGGTTTTCTTGACGCCGGTCAAATTGCCGTTGCCCCAAGCGCGCTCAATGCTCAGGTGCAATTGCAAAAAGTCGCCTCGCCGTTCTTATGGAATTCTTATGTCTGCGTTCCGCATCTCCCCTCGATCTCTTATGCGTTAGGTCTTAGTTGAGGGCTCGGTGCCCTGCGGGGCGAGGAGTGATTCCATGCTCGACATAATGTTCATCGCGATCGGGCTCGCCTTTCTGGCCGCGGCGATGCTGTACGCCGTGGCCTGCGACCGTCTTTAGGGAGGCGACCCATGATGCTCGACTATTGGCTGGGTGGCATCGTCACGCTCGGCATTCTCGTCTATCTCGTCTACGCGCTGATCCGCCCCGAGCGGTTCTGAAGGTGCTCCCATGACCCTGAACGGTTGGCTTCAGATCGCGCTCTATTGCGCGATCGTCATCGCGATCACCAAGCCGCTCGGCGGCTACCTGACGCGCGTGTTCAACGGCGAACGGACCTTCCTCACGCCGCTGCTGCGCCCTATCGAGCGCGTCTTCTACGCCATCAGCGGCGTGGACGAGAAAGAGGACCAGCACTGGGTGGTCTACGCCGTCGCCATGCTGGCCTTCACCATGGCCGGCTTCGTCGTGCTCTACGCGATCCAGCGCCTCCAGGCCGTGCTGCCGTTCAATCCGCAGCATCTGCCCGCGGTCGGCGAGCATCTGGCGTTCAACACCTCGGTCAGCTTCATCACCAACACCAATTGGCAGTCCTATGTGCCCGAGACGACGATGAGCTATCTCGTTGAAATGGCGGGGCTGACGGTCCATAACTTCCTTTCCGCCGCGACGGGCATCGCGCTCGCCGTCGCGCTGGTGCGCGGTTTCGCGCGCCGCTCCGCCAAGGGGGTGGGCAATTTCTGGGTCGATATGACCCGCTGCACGCTCTACATCCTGCTGCCGCTCTCCATCGTCGTCGGCCTGTTCTTCGTCTGGCAGGGCATGCCGCAGAATCTGCT
>CAZMHP010000245.1:0-4762 GCA_964566095.1 uncultured Rhizobium sp.
ACTCGCGGCCCCTTGGGAATCCCGACCGATTCAATAAGGTCGCAACTCACTCTAGACGACGATGATTTCCACCCGCGTCACGGGCTTCTTGCCCCAGGCCTCGTCGGCGGCTCTGCGGGCGGCGCGGCGCAGATAACCTCGACCTCGCAGCGGTCGTGGTGCATGCCGCCGAGTGGATTTGTCCTAAGAATACCTGCGATCGTTAAGTTCTCGCCCTTGGACTCCAGCAACTATATCCTGGAATTGCTTAGATCGACGAAGATGGTGGTAACCTCGTTGTCGGGTTGCGGCACCTCCGAGGACATCTTGCTGCCGAGTACACCGCAATGATCGCGGCAGCTTTCTCGATGTCGCAGGTTGCGATGGCGACATGATTGCGGCCGCCGATCATGGGGTGATCCAGATTTCAATATCCCGTGTCAGCGTCTAGACTGTCCGTCCCAGTCCGCATCACCGCAAACACAGCGGTGAGCATAGCCTCATGTCAAGTCAGCCAGGATGGGCTGAACATGCACCGTAGACCGAACGTCCTCATCATCACGCTAGACAGCTGCCGCTGGGACAGCTTCGAGCAGGGGGCTGCCGCTCTCAGGCCCTGGGGAACGTTTCGCCGGGCCTATGCACAGGGCACCTACACGCTGCCTTCGCATGTCTCGATCTACAACGGAATTCTGCCCAACACGATCGAGCGCATCCCGTACTTCAACCGCTTCGAGAAAAATCTCTTCCGGATTTCGGGACGGCCGGGCACGCACATACCGAGCCTGATCACCTTTGCGCCGGGTTCGAAGGATATTTTCGACGGGTTTCAGCGCTTCGGCTATGACGTCCTGGGCATCGGCGCCGTCGATTGGTTCCTAAGCGAGATATTGACAGGCCCATTCCCGGACTTTCACTTCACCGGAACCGACCTTGCGACCCAAATCGAAATCGTCGAAGAACGTCTTGCCGGCGCCGGCGTGCCGCTCGCGGCACTCCTGAACATCGGAGAGACACATGACCCCTATGCGTGCGGCGGCCGAATAGAACCCTCGCTCGCCTCGCGCGCGCGCATGCGGGAGGGGCGCGCGACGGGTTATCTGGCCGCAGAGCATCGAAAGCAGATCGATGCATGCGCGTGGGTGGCCGGCCGGTTGGACCGGCTGTTCGACAGGCTCCGCAAGCTGCCGCGCGATACGCTGGTCGTGCTTTGCTCCGATCACGGCGAATGTTTCGGAGAAGACGGCGCGCACGGACACGGATTCTATCACCCGCTGATCATGGAGGTGCCGTTAGGAATCTTCTGCCTGCGCGAGCCGCTGGATCAACTCGCCGATCTTGCGTGAAATGTCGCGGCGAATCTCGTCGTGACCGGACAGTTCCATCCCCAAGATTTTGTGAAGATGCACAAATTCGCGACGGACAATCTTCTTATCGAGAAGACGCCGCATCGTGAGACTGGCGATACGCGAATCGAGAACCTCGTCCAGCAGAAGCACGTCGTATGGTGGAGGTTCCATGACCGGCAAGCATGTCTTGAGACGACGCGCGGCGCGCGCTTGGGAAGTCAGGCCGATGCGGATCGCCATCTTGAGGATATGATAAAAACGAGTCGCGGCGTGGCCGTGTTCATCGACGACACACACGGATTGGTAGGCGGCTTCCGCCAGCGAGAGGAGGACATTGGTATCGCGCCGCACGCGAACCGCAAACGGGTTCGTGGGACGGACAGACACATGAAGCCGCTGGCCCAACCCGTGCGCTATCCGGGACCCGATGGCTTGCGCAATTTGCGACAAGTCCGACTCGCCCGGCGAGCCCTCAATCGCGTACAGGTCAACATCCGACAGAACGACGCCGGACCGCGGGTCGTAGTGAAAGCTGCCGTCGCCGAACGAGCCGTAAAGTGCCAGGGAACGCTGCGAGCCATCGACCGCCGCACGCACGATATTCGCGATCTCTGCGCGCGTCGGCGTGGCACTATTCCCCGATGACGTCCCAGAGTTCTTCAAAATTCCGCGCAAAGTGTCCAACAATCGCCGGATCGAACTCTGCCCATACCGCGCTTCGCAGACCTATGCTCAACTTACGCACCGGATCCACGCGATATGTTCCCATTAGAAGATTCTTGCGGTCCGCAATGCAATACAGCGAGACCGGGAAACACCGCAACCGTCGTATCGGGATCGCCGGTCCGGCCAGTAGTCCCTTGTCTATCAGCTCCGTTATCGCTACGTCGATCCGTGCAATCGAGCGCTTCAGATACTCGGTTGCATCTTTCGCATTATTCACGCCCGCAAAATCAGCGTAGAATTCGTCGATGGCGCCATCGCTGGGCGCGATGATTTGAACCTCATCCACGACGATCTTTCGCCGCTCAACCTCTTCGAGGAACGAGTGTCCGTTGATGCCTAAGATGTACAGCTTGCGGACACGAGCGATGGATTTCCAGAAATCGTCACACACGCTGATCTTCGTGATCTTTCGCGGTTCGAGCAGCCTGTCGAAAGTTTCGACCACCTTCATATTGGTTTCTTTTGTGGTTTCTTCAAGCCGCTTGAACTTAGCCTCAAATCCCGTCGGCGAAACCGTCAGTTCGTCCACCGGATGTTTAAGAAGCCACTGCGCTATGTAGTCTCTTGACCCATCAAATAGCCACGGCAAAAAAGCAAAAAGCAGTAGACCGAAGCTATAAACGTCGAATTTCAAATCCGCATGCTGAACTTCCCACTCCATAAGCAGCACGAAGACTGCCGACAGAACTGTTTTCAAGAGGAAATTCTTGGGCACCGCTGCCTCGATGTTTGGAAGGAAAGCTTACGCCGGGGACCATTGGACGGTCTAGAGACGCTACGGAGTGGAATCTAGATGGCGACGATCTCGACACGCGTGATGGGCTTCTTTCCCCAGGCCTTTTCGGCCGCGCGGCGCGCGGCGCGGCGCGTGGCCTCCATGAGCGCCTCGCGGTCGTCGCGCCGCGGGGCGTGCTGGCGGACGCAGTCGAAAACGGCGCGGCAGACCGGCTGATGGACCGCGTCGGGGACGCCTTCAAACATGAGGATGGGATCGGCGACCGGCCTGCCGTTCTTTCCAACGACGATCGTGATTCCGATGAATCCGCCAACGCCCATCGACCGCCGGCGCCGCGTGACGCCTTCCGACGCGTTCACGAGGATGCGGCCATCGATGTGGATCCGCTCGAAATGGACCTCATCGACGACCTGAACGCGACCGGGGGCCAGGCGGAGCACCTGGCCGTTTTCGGGGATGGCGACTTCGGGCACCTGCAGCGAACGCGCGAGGCTGGCATGACTGGCCATGTGCCGCCGTTCGCCATGCACGGGCACGGCGATGCGCGGCCGGGCCCAGGCGTACATTTTCTCGAGTTCGTCGCGACACGGATGGCCCGATACGTGCACAAAGTGACTTTCGACCGAGAATATTTCTACGCCTTGCGCCGAGAGCCTGTTCTGCACGTCGAAGATCGCGAGGTCGTTTCCGGGAATGATGCGCGCCGAGAAGATCGCGGCGTCACCCGCCCCAAGCCGCACATGGCGATGCTCGTTGGCGGCGATACGCGTCAGCGCGGCGCGCGCCTCTCCCTGACTGCCCGTGCAGAGATACAGGATCTTATGCGGCGGCAAGTTCGCGGCTTCGGCCTCGTCGATCAGGTCCGGAAAATCGCGCAAATAGCCCGCGGAACGTGCGGCCGCGGTGAATTTGTGCATGGACCGCCCGACGAGTGCCACGCGGCGCCCGTATCGCCGCGCTGCCTTCGCCACCGTATCGAGCCGTGCAACGTTCGACGAAAACGCCGCAACGGCAATGCGGCCCGCGAGACCGCCGATGAGTTCGATCAGGCTGTCGCGCAGAACGGCTTCCGAGCCCGATTCGCCGCCGATGAGCGTATTCGTCGAATCGCAGACCATCGCCAGCACGCCTTCGTCGCCAAGACGCCGGAATGCCTCCGAATCCGTTGGTTCGCCAAGCAATGGATCCGGATCCAGTTTCCAGTCGCCTGTGTGCAGGACCGTTCCGAGCGGCGTGCGCACCGCAAGGCCATTGGGTTCGGGAATGGAGTGGGTGATGGAGATGTATTCTACGCTGAAGGACCCGACCGATACAGTTCCGCCGAGCGGCACTCTGGTGACCGGCGCTTCGGCGAACAGACCCGCGTCATCGAGTTTGCCCTCGATGATCCTGGCTGTGAACGGGGTTGCGTAGATCGGGCAGCGCAGCCGCGGCCACAGATAGGGGATCGCCCCGATATGGTCCTCGTGTGCGTGCGTCGCGATGATCGCCAGGACATTCTCCCGGCGTTCCGCCAAGTACTTAATGTCGGGGACGATCAGCTCAATGCCCGGCGTCGTGGCCTCATTCCCGAACAACACGCCGCAATCGACCACGATCCATTTGCGGTCGTCGGGCGGGCCGTAGCCATAGGCGTTGAAGTTCATGCCGATCTCGCCGGAGCCGCCAAGCGGCAGGAAGACGAGTTCGTCGTCGCGTTCTGGATGGTTCATTCCGTCGCGGGCTTTGCCTTGGCGCGTTCGGCGTTGCGCGCGTGGATTTGGACGAGGCCGCGGATCGTGAGGTCGGGGTCGAGATGCTCGATCGCGGAGGTCTGCTTGTAGAACAGATTGGCCAGGCCGCCGGTTCCGATCACGGTCATCGGCTTGCCGTACTCCGCCTTGATGCGCGAGACCAACCCCTCGATCAGGCCGATATAGCCCCAATAGAGGCCGGACTGCATCGCCGGCACGGTCGCCTTGCCGATCACGCT
>CAZMHP010000246.1:0-4731 GCA_964566095.1 uncultured Rhizobium sp.
CATTGCCTTAGCAGCCGTCATCATCGCGTGGGTCATATGAGTCCCCAACCTAGGCGGCCGCGTCGGCGCGCCGCGCCAGGCTCGCGCGCAGGCGCAGAACGTTCCAGATCGCGGCTGCGCCGATCCGGCTGAGCCAGCCGCGTGGCTTGGCGCCGATCGCTGCCGCCACCATCTGCATCAGCTTCTGGATGTGGTGCCGGCGGTAGATCTTGTTGAGGATGCCGGCCGCGACGCGCGAATGATATTCGCGCCGATAAGGCTCGCGGGCTTCGTCGGCGACCGGAATGTTCGCGGCGTAATAGGCATAGGCGAGTTCGTCGTCCTCGGACTCCGTTACCCGCCCCGCCGCCACCATGAGCTTCTTCCAGAACGGCAGATCCGGCTCATCCTGAGCCTGAAGAGTCTCCAGGAAGAGCTTGTAATGCCTGAATTCGTCGGCGGCGATGCGGCCGGCGATCTCCTTCAGCAGAGGCTCGTCCGTGGCATCGCGGATGGCCGTGTAATAGGAGGAGGTGCCGCTTTCGACCACGCAGCGCGCGATCATCTCGCCGCGTCGGCTGCCGCGCACCGAGACGCCGGTCGCTTGCGCGAAATGGCCCGGCTTGTAGCCTTCGCGGAAGCGCGCGAAGGCCTCCTCGACCTTGAACGTCGGATCTGCCATCTCGGCCCAGCGGCCGAGCGCGCGGCCGTGCTGGCTTTCCTCGCGGCCCCATTCCTCGAGCGCGGCATGGGTCTCGGGCGGCGCATCGGCGAACACCGCCTTGAGGTAGCTGACATAATCGGGCGCGTTCATCTCGACCAGCGAGGCTGTCTTGATCGCCGCGATCATCCAGGGCGCGGCTTTGGAAGAATCGAACGCGTCCCAACGGACGTCGTCCAATTTCCAGCCCTGCTTGTAGACGGTCGTTCCCGTCATGATCGCCCCATTGCGGTCCGTCGCTTCACGGACATTTCAACGCATTATAGCCGGTGAGGTTGCCCGGTGGGAACCCCGGCTGGGCGGACGCCGCCGAATCGCTCGCCCGTTCAAGCCCTTGGCAGGCGTCATAAATCAGAACGCGGCGCGGACAAGCTTGAGGTCGTCGAGCTTCTCTCCGACCCGCTGACGGTCGGCGTCGCTCGAGGCGGCGGCAAGGTCTTCCTCGGTGTCGCGGATCTGCTGGTCGAGCACCGCGATGTCCATCTCCGACATCGGGCACGCTTCTTCTGCCAGGATCGTCACCTTGGTCGGGCCGATCTCGGCGAAGCCGCCATGGACGAAGTAGCGCGTGTCCGTACCGTCCTTCGACACGTCGATCATGCCGGGGCGCAGCGTCGTGATCACCGGCGCGTGGCCGGCCATCACGCCCATATACCCTTCCGTCGCGGGCAGGGTGACCATATCGGCCACGTCCGAGTGCAGGAGCCGCTCGGGTGCGACGAGGTCGAAGGCGATCTTGTCAGCCATGAAATTTAGCGAATGGCGAGTGGCGAATAGCGAGTAGGGGTGAAGACCCCACCGGCTGCACGTTCCACTTCCCTATTCGCTACTCCCTATTCGCTATTCGCCACGTCTTACGCCGCTTCCGCCGCCATCTTTTGCGCCTTGGTCACCGCGTCGTCGATCGTGCCGACGTTGTAGAACGCCTGTTCCGGCAAGTGGTCGAACTCGCCGTCGACGATCGCCTTGAACGAGCGGATCGTGTCGGCCAGCGCGACGAACACGCCGGGCAGATTGGTGAACTGCTCGGCCACGAAGAAGGGCTGGCTGAGAAAGCGCTGGATCTTGCGCGCGCGCGCCACGATCAGTTTGTCGTCTTCCGACAGCTCGTCCATGCCCAAGATGGCGATGATGTCTTTGAGCGCCTTGTACTGCTGCAGCACTTCCTGGACCCGGCGGGCGACGGTGTAATGCTCCTCGCCGATGATGTTCGGGTCCATGATGCGCGACGAGGAGTCCAGCGGATCCACCGCCGGGAAGATCGCCAGCGCGGCGATGTCGCGCGACAGCACGGTGCGGGCGTCCAGATGCGCCATCGCGGTCGCCGGCGCCGGGTCGGTCATGTCGTCGGCCGGCACGTAGATCGCCTGCACCGAGGTGATCGAGCCCTTGTCGGTCGAGGTGATGCGCTCCTGCAGATTGCCCATCTCGGACGCCAGGGTCGGCTGATAGCCCACGGCGCTCGGGATGCGGCCGAGCAGGGCGGATACTTCCGAACCCGCCTGGGTGAAGCGGAAGATGTTGTCGATGAACAGCAGCACATCCTTGCCTTCGACATCGCGGAAATACTCCGCCTGGGCGAGGCCGGTGAGCGCGACGCGCGCGCGGGCGCCCGGCGGCTCGTTCATCTGGCCATAGACCAGCGTACACTTCGAGCCTTCGGTCGAGCCGGTCTTCGGGTCCACGTTCACCTTCGATTCGATCATCTCGTGATAAAGATCGTTGCCCTCGCGGGTGCGCTCGCCGACGCCGGCCAGCACGGAATAGCCGCCATAGGCTTTGGCGATGTTGTTGATCAGTTCTTGCATGGTCACGGTCTTGCCCACGCCGGCGCCGCCGAACAGCCCGATCTTGCCGCCCTTGGTGTAGGGGCAGAGCAGGTCGATGACCTTGATGCCGGTGACCAGCACTTCGGCCGCGCCCGCCTGCTCGGCGAAACTCGGCGCCTCGCGATGGATCGACGCCATGTGGGTCGTCGCGATCGGGCCGGCCTCGTCGATCGGCTCGCCGATGACGTTCATGATCCGGCCGAGCGTGGCCGGGCCGACCGGCACGCGGATCGGGCCACCGGTGTCGGTGACTTCGGCGCCGCGCACCAGGCCTTCGGTCGTGTCCATCGCGATGGCGCGCACCGCGTTCTGGCCCAGATGCTGGGCGACTTCGAACACCAGGCGGACCTTCTCGCCGGTCTTGGCATCGACATTGGTGGTCTCCAGCGCGTTCTGGATCGCAGGCAGCACGCCGTCGAACTCGACGTCGACGACGGCGCCGATCACCTGGGTGAGGCGGCCTTTGGCGTTGGCGGGGATACCGTGTGCGGACATCTGGTGTTCCTTTACGTCTTCGTCTTGCGTCTCCGGCAATATGTCCGGGACCTTTGGTTCTTGTTCCTGGACGATCTCCACGGCCACCGCGTCGATCGTCATCGGAGACGGCAGCGCCATCAGGCGCGACCGCCATCCGAAAATCTCGCGGAAGAATCTCACGATCCTTCCCAGTTTCTCGCGCCAGCCCATCGTCTTTCCCCCAGTCCAAACGGTGATACTAGGGTCGGGACATGACGGACAATTGAACCGGCGTTAACCTTGCTGCCTCTCTCTTGCCTAGAGCGCCGACGCGCCGGAGATGATTTCGATCAGCTCCGTCGTGATCTTCGCCTGGCGGGTACGGTTCATCTGGATGGTCAGGGCGTTGATCAGATCGCCCGCATTGCGCGTGGCATTGTCCATCGCGGTCATCTGCGCCGCGAAGAAGCCCGCCTGGTTTTCCAGCAGCGCCGTCAGAAGCTGCACCGCGACGTTCTGCGGCAGGAGCTGCTCCAGGATCGTCGCCTCGTCCGGCTCGTATTCGTAGAACGCGGCGCTGCGACCGGCTTCCACCGACGCGGGGATCAGCTGCAGCGCGGTCGGCGTCTGGGTGACGACCGATTTGAACCGGCTGGAGAACAGCGTCACCACGTCGGTCTCGCCGGCGTTGTAGAGATCGATGATGCGTCGGGCGATGGGACGAACGAGGGTGAGACTGGGCGCCTTCTGCCCGACCTCGAAGATCTCGACGAAACGGCTGCCATAGAGGCGGCGCAGCTGATCGCGCCCCTTGCGGCCGATGACGATGATCTTCACGTCCTTGCCGGCGGCGAGCAGGCTGGCGATGCGGTCGCGTGCGGCGCGGACGATGCCGGAGTTGAAGCCGCCGGCCAGGCCGCGATCGGCCGTCGCCACGACGATCAGATGGCGCTGGTCCTTGCCGTTGCCGGTCAGCAGCAGCGGTGCGTCCGGGCCCGTCATGCCCGCCGCCAGGTTGGCGATCACCGCGCTCATGCGCATGGCATAGGGCTTGGCGGCTTCCGCGGCCGACTGCGCGCGACGCAGCTTCGCGGCCGCCACCATCTGCAGCGCCTTGGTGATCTTCTGCGTGGATCGGACGGAGCCGATCCGGGTACGCATTTCCTTGACGGTTGCCATGGCGCGAGCCTTCCGGTCTTAGGCCACGAAGGTCTTGGCGAAGTCGGTCAGCGCGGTCTTCAGCCGGTTCTCGATGTCCGGCGTCAGCGCCTTGCCGGTGCGGATGTCGTTGAGGATATCGGGCTGGCTCGCCTTCAGTTTGGAGAGCAGGGCGTCCTGATAGGCGCCGACCTTGTTGGTCGGGATCGGATCGAGATAGCCACGCGTGCCGGCATAGATCACCACCACCTGCTCTTCGACCGCGAAGGGCTTGTATTGCGGCTGCTTGAGCAATTCGGTCAGCCGCTCGCCGCGCGCCAGCATCTTCTGCGTGGCGGTGTCGAGGTCGGAGCCGAATTTCGCGAAGGCGGCCATCTCGCGGTACTGTGCCAGTTCGGACTTGATCGGGCCGGAGGCGGTCTTCATCGCCTTGATCTGCGCCGAGGATCCGACGCGCGACACCGAGATGCCGACGTTCACCGCCGGACGGATGCCCTGGTAGAACAGATCGGTTTCCAGGAAGATCTGGCCGTCGGTGATCGAGATCACATTGGTCGGGATATAGGCCGCGACGTCATTGGCCTGCGT
>CAZMHP010000247.1:0-4686 GCA_964566095.1 uncultured Rhizobium sp.
GCAAGGGCGCGTCAGCATGGAGACGGCCGCCATCGGGCCGCGCGATGTCGATGGAGCGGGCGTGCAGGTGCAGCCGGTTCTCGATCTCGCCGCGCCCGCGCACGTCGGTCCCGCCATATTTGAAGTCGCCGACGATGGGCGTGCCGAGCGAAGCCAGATGCACGCGGATCTGGTGCGTGCGCCCGGTCTTGGGGCGCACGGCCAGCCAGGCCAATTCCTCACCCGCAGTTCCCAGCACGACGTAGTCGGTGACGGCGTCCTTGGCACCCTCATCCGCCGCATCGACGGTGGTCATCCGCTCGTCGCGGCCGCGCGGGCCGTGACCGCCTTCCTTGGCGAGTGCCGCCTTGATCGTGCCGCGCTTGACCTTCGGCACGCCTTTGACGAGGGCCCAGTAGATCTTCTGCGCGTCGCGCGTGGCGAGCGCGCGCGACAGCTCGGCGGCGGCCGGCACGGTGCGTGCAACGACGAGAACGCCGGAGGTGTCCTTGTCCAGGCGGTGGACGAGGCGCGGCCGCTGGTTCTTCTCGAAGGCGAGGCTGTCGAGCATGCCGTCGACATGCGCGGTGAGGCCGCTGCCGCCTTGGGTGGCGAGGCCGGGCGGCTTGTTCAGCACGATGACGTTCTTGTCCATGTAGATGACATAGTCCTGGAGGCTGCCGTCCATGCGCTGCGGCGGTTTGGGGCGCGCCGGCGCCTCCTCCAGTGCGCCGTGCACGACCTGCGGCGGCAGGCGCACGGTCTGGCCGGCGCTCACGCGATCCGCCGCCTTGGCGCGCTTGCCGTCGAGCCGCACCTGGCCGGTGCGTAGCAATTTCTCCAATCGGCCGTGCGTCAGCGCCGGATAGTGCCGTTTGAACCAGCGGTCGACGCGGATGCCGTCTTCCTCATGGGCGATGCGGGCGGTCTCGGTCATGTCAGAGCGCGCGCACGATCCACAGACCCGCGAACAGCGCGGCGATGGAGAGCAATGCCGAGCCGGAGATATATGCCGTCGCCAAGCCGTACGCGCCGCGCTGAATCAGCAACGCGCTTTCGAGCGAGAACGTGGAGAAGGTCGTGTAGCCACCGAGGATGCCGACAGTCAGGAAGGCGCGCAGCTCTTGCGGCATGTTGAATTTCAGCGCCGCCAGCTCGGTGATCACGCCCATGGCGAAGCCGCCGGTGACGTTGACGATGAAAATGCCCCAGGGAAATCCGGCCGAGGCGGGCGACTGGATCGCGCTCGCCACGAAATAGCGCAGCAGAGAACCGATGGCGCCGCCCAGGGCGACGGAAAGAAGGATGCCGAAATTCATGTTCAAAACCGCTGGTTATCTGAAGGTGCTATAGCAGATTCCAAGCCGTAGCTGTCATCCCCGGCCGAGCGAAGCGAGGGGACCCCGTAGCGACAGCGTGCAGGGGACCTAAGCGTTGCAGCCGCCGAGGCTCGAAGGCACCTGGGTCCCCTTCCCTCGCATCGCGCGCGGCGCGCGCCATGGTCGCCGGGATGACAATTATGACTGACCCTCCTTCTTCGCCCGCAGCTTCGCCCAATAGTCGAGCCGCTTGGCGATCTCGCGTTCGAAGCCGGTTTCCTTCGGGCTGTAGAACTGCTCGCGCGCCATGCCGTCCGGGAAATAGTTCTGACCGGAGAAGCCTTCCTCCGTCGCGTGATCGTATTCGTAGCCGGCGCCGTAGCCGAGATTCTTCATCAACTTGGTCGGCGCGTTGAGGATGTGGGCCGGGGGCATCAGCGAGCCGTGCTCGCGCGCGGCGCGCTTGGCGGCGCCCAGCGCGACATAGACCGCGTTCGATTTGGGCGCGCTGGCGAGATAGAGCACGGTCTGCGCCAACGCGATCTCGCCTTCGGGCGAACCGAGGAAATCGAACATGTCCTTGGCGGCGAGCGCCTGGACCAGCGCCTGGGGGTCGGCGAGGCCGATATCTTCGACCGCGGCGCGCACCAGGCGGCGCGCGATGAAGAGCGGCTGCTCGCCGCCGACCAGCATGCGCGCCAGCCAATAGAGCGCCGCGTCGGGGTCGCTGCCGCGGATCGACTTATGCAGCGCGGAGATGATGTTGTAGTGCTCCTCCCGCGACTTGTCGTAGAGCGGCGCGCGCTTTTGCACGACCTTGACGAGGCCGGCGGGATCGAGCGGCTTCACCGCCTTGATCGTCGCGATCTCTTCAACAAGATTGAGCAGATAGCGGCCGTCGCCATCGGCCATGGCGCGCAGAGACGCGCGCGCGTCTTCGGTCAGTTTGAGCGGCTCGCCGTAGTGCGCTTCGGCGCGCTTGAGCAGTTCCTCGAGCGCGGCATCGTCGAGGCGGCGCAGCACCAGAACCTGGGCGCGGGACAGAAGCGCCCCGTTCAATTCGAAGGACGGATTTTCCGTCGTGGCGCCGACCAGGACGACGGTTCCGTCCTCCACCACGGGCAAAAAGGAATCCTGCTGGCTGCGATTGAAGCGATGGATCTCGTCCACGAAAAGCAGCGTGCCCTGCCCGATCTTGCGCCGCTGACGCGCCGCGTCGAACGCCTTCTTCAGGTCGGCGACGCCGGAGAATACGGCCGAGAGTTGCTCAAAGTGGAGCTTGAACGCGGTCGACAGCAGCCGCGCGATCGTCGTCTTGCCGGTGCCAGGCGGGCCCCACAGGATGATGGAGTGCGGCCGCCCCGCCGCGATCATGCGGCCGATGGGTCCTTCGGATCCGATGATATGGTCCTGGCCGACCACCTCGGCCAACGTCTGGGGCCGCAGCCGGTCCGCCAGCGGGCGCGGCGCGTCCGCGTCCAGTCCGCCGGCTTCGAACAAATCGCTCATGGCGCATTATAGCGCCTCAGCGACCGCGCGTCAGGCGACGATCCAGGACACCAGTTGGTAGACGCCGTCGGCGGCCCAGGCGAACGCGATGGCTGCGATCAGGACGGCATGCGGCACGTAGATCGCCGGCAGCCGCAGCGGCACGGAGACCACGGCCTGGCGGTCGATCAGCTCAATCCTCGTTGACGGCTTCACGGGTGGCTCCCGGCAGGACGATCTGGGTGGCGCCTCGATGAGGCATGTGCCATCGCGTCAGGCCGGCCCGGTTGCGGCGCTCGGCCTGCCGGCGCGTGCCGCGCCGCCAGATGCCGAAACAGGCGATATGGTTGGTTCCCATCTCGCAGCGCCGCCATGTGGCGGGAGGCGCCGTCAGACTGCCGCGGCGCCGGCGATAAAGACCACCGCGCGGCTGTCCGTCACCTGCTATGCGGAGCCGCGGCGACAAGCCGGCACGCAAGCTGCGTGGGGCGGCCGATCCTTCTGTGCCGAGTGCGCGCATTCTGCGGGTCCTTCGCGATTGACGAAGCCGCTTCTGCAGCTTCGCGAATCGCATGAAAGCGCCTTCAGACTCGCATCGCATTGCCGATTGTCAAAATGGGACGAGGACTTGCGCGTCGCGCGGTTAGGGAGATTCGCGTACGCAATTACGCCGATTCGGCATCGACGATCGCAGGCGCATAGCGCGGCACCAGAAGGTGCACGACCAGCAGCGCAACGAGATAGGCGCAAGCCGCCACGACGAAGATCGGCTTGTAGCTGCCGACGGTTTGAAGCACCCAACCGGCATATTTCGCCATCAGCATGCCGCCGAGCGCGCCGGACGCGCCGCCGAGCCCCACGACCGAGCCGGCCATCCAGCGCGGGAAGAGATCGGACGGCAGCGCGTAGAGATTGGCGGAGAAGCCTTGATGGCCGGCACAGGCCAAGCCGATCAGCGCCACGGCGAGCCACAAATTGTGCGCGAACACGGCAAAGACGACGGGCACGACCACCAGGGCGCAGGCCAGCATCGCGGTCTTGCGCGCCACGTTCAGCGAGGCGCCCAGGTTCAGAAGGCTCGACGAGCCCCAGCCGCCGGCGACCGACCCCAAATCGGCCAGGACGTAGATCGCGACCAGCGGCGGCCCGTAACTCTTGAGGTCGAGGCCGTATTGCTTGCCGAAGAAGTCCGGCAGCCAGAACAGAAACGTCCACCAGATCGGGTCGATCAGGAAGCGGCCGGCGATATAGGCCCAGGTCTCCCGGCGCGCCAGGAGCAACAGCCAGGAATAGGATCGCTGCGGCTCCTGCGGATCGGATTCGATATAGGCGAGCTCCTTGGCCGATACGCCTTTGTGCTGGCGCGGCGAGCGGTAGAACCACAGCCAAACGATCAGCCACACCACCGTGAACAATCCGGTGACGATGAAGGCCATGCGCCAGCCGAAGGCGAGCGTGACGTAGGGCACGATCAGCGGCGCCAGGATCGCGCCGATATTGGTGCCCGCGTTGAACAACCCGATCGCGAGCGTGCGCTCCTTGGTCGGGAACCACTCGGCGATGGCGGCGAGCGAGGCGGGAAAGGCGCCGGATTCGCCCAGTGCCAGCGGGATGCGCACCAGCGCGAAGCCGCGCGTCGAGGTCACCAGTGCATGCGCCATATGGCCGATGGTCCACAGCGTCACCGCCAGCGCATAGCCGAAGCGGGCGCCGATGCGGTCGACGATGCGGCCGAAGGCGATGTAACCGAGGCCATAGGCGAACTGAAAATAGAACACGACGTCGCCATAGCCGGTCTCGCTCCAGGAGTATTCGCGCTGCAGCGTCGGCTTGAGCACGCTGAGCACCTGGCGGTCGATATAGCTGAGCGCGATCGCGGCGAAGAGCAGCGCGCAGACGA
>CAZMHP010000248.1:0-4644 GCA_964566095.1 uncultured Rhizobium sp.
CGCCCATGCCGAGGAAGCCGAGCTTCTCCGGCGCGTCGATCACGCTGACGCCGAGGCCGAAGCCCATGCCGTCCCACATCGGAAGGACGCCGAGGAACGGAATGGCGCGCTGCGCCGGGGTCAATCGGTTGGTGCACATCAGCTCGATCGTGGCGGGCGAGACCAGCCGCACGCCGTTCAGCTCGCCCTTGTTCAGCATCATCCGGGCGTATTTCAGATAGTCGTCGGCGGTCGAGATCAATCCGCCGCCCCCGCCGCAGAATTCCGGCGGCGAGTCGAACTGCGCGAAGGGCAGAGGCTCGAGCGCGTTCTTCTCGTTGTTCATGCGGTAGACCACGGCGGCGCGGTCGCGCTTGGCCGGCGGCACGTAGAAATCGGTGTCGTGCATGCCGAGCGGCTTGAAGATGCGCGCGATCAGGACGTCCCGCAGCGACGTGCCCTCGATGCGCCCGAGGATGAAGCCCAGCACGTCCGTCGCATGGCTGTAGTGGAAGCGTTCGCCGGGCTGGTAGAGCAGCGGCAGCGAGGCGAGCTTCGCCATCCAGACGTCGGACGCCCCCTTGTGGTTGAGCACGTCGCCCAGCACGCGGTCGTATTCGTGGGCGATCGGACCCAGCGACGAGAACGCGTAGGCAAGACCCGAGCGATGGGTGAAGAGATCGTCGAAGGTGATCTCGCGCGCCGCCGGCACGGTCTGATCGAGCGCGCCTTGCGCGTCCTTCAGCACGCGCATGGCCTTGAACTCCGGCGCGAACTTTGTGATCGGATCGGACAGTTTGAACTTGCCCTCCTCCATCAGGATCAGCGCCGCCAGCGACACGACCGGCTTGGTCATCGAGGCGATGCGGAACAGCGTGTCGCGCGTCATCGGCTTCTTCGCTTCGATGTCGCGCCAGCCGATGGTGCCCAGCTGCGCGATCTCGCCGTGGCGCCACAGCAAGGTCACGAAGCCGGAGAGATCGCCGGCCTCGGCGATCGGCTGAAGCGTCGGCGCGATCTTGGCGAGTCCCTCGGCCGAGAAGCCCTTGGGGTCGGTTGCGTTTCTGTCCATGGCATAGGCTCCGTTCAGGTCTGGACCGCCAGCGGCCGCACGCGGCGCTTGAGTTCCGTTAGGAAAACATCGGGCATTGTGAGAAGCGCAGAATGCCCTCCTGCCTTCAGCGTGACAAATGTCTTTTGCGGTGCCGCCACGAAATCGAAATAGCGCCGCGCCAGCACGGTGGGCGTCACCGAATCCAGCTCGCCGTTGAAGATGAAAATCGGCACGTCGACGGACGGCGCAAGGCGGCGCGCGTCGAACGACAAGACCTCGCGGTAGAGCGCCTCGCCGGCGAATCTCCGACCCTCGAAATAGTCGCGGATGTCGCGGAACCCGTAGCCGGGCTCGGCCAGCACGAGCGGCGCAAGATTCAGCAGGAGATCGCGCTCCGCGGGCGGATCGAAGCGCCGCGCGACCTCCCGCTCGATATCCTGTTCGGCTTCCGATTTGTAGGGCGGCGGCCCCAGGGCCTCCAACCGCGCGATGCCTTCGGCGTCATGCGCATCGCGCAGCCTCCGCATCAGATGGGCGTAGAGGTATTCCTCCTTCTCTTCCTTGGCGACCACCTGCCCCGTTCCGACATAGGCGTAAAACAGACCGGGCTCGCGCGTGACCATGGCGAGCCCCAATTCCGTGCCCCAGGAATGGCCCAGCAGGATGATCTTCTTCTTGTGCAGATGGACGAGGAGGTATTGCGCGACCTCGATGCCGTCACGCGTCAGCCGATCGACGGTCATCGGCTGTTCGTACGCGCCGTTGCGGCCGAAGGTGCGGCCGGCGCCGCGCTGGTCCCATTGCACCACGGTGAAATCCTTCTCCCAGCCGCGGAACAGCGGCGCGAGCTGGCTGAGGGCGCTGCCGGGGCCGCCGTGCAGGATGAGGATGACGGGGTTGGCGCGATCTTCGCCGCGGATCGTGATCCATTGCTGGATATGGCCGATGGCGATGTAGGAGGCTTCGTCGATGCCGTTGGGTCCGACGATGGCGAGGTCCTGCGCGGTCTCATGCTGGCGCCAGGCGCGGTAGCCGAACGCCGCGGCGGCAAGGACCGCGACGACGAGCAGCAATCCGGTCAGCAGCCGCAGGACGATACGCATCCGCCGATGGTCGCAGGAATGCGCGAGCCTGTCACCCGTCGGTCAGGAGGCGGAAACCAGCGCGATGCGGGCATGGAAATCCTCTTGCACGCGCCTCAGCGCATCCAACACATCGCGGTGCATCGACGCGGTGCAGACCGGCCTGCCGAAATCCGCCGCAAGCTCGCGATGAACGTTCAAGGTGTTTCCGCTCACCGTCCAGTGCGAGGTGAAGGTGAAATAGGAGGTGTGCACCGAGACGTCGTCCGGCACCCTTTGCAGCTTCTTGGTGGCGGGGAAAGACAGCGCGTAGTCGTCGACGCGCTTGCCGCCGTAACACGGCACGCCGTTGTCGTCCTTCGCCCGCCCGTCGGCGACGGGACCGAAAAACAGCGTGCCGTTCGGGACCAGCGGCGAGAAATCCGCCGGCACCTCGAAGTCCTCGCCGGACAGCAGATGCGGCCGGTCGAGCGTGGCGATCTTGCCCTTGAGATCGAAGCTATCGGACAAATCGTTCGTCGATACGGCCTGAAAATCGCCCGTCGCCTTGTCCATATGGCGGGTCTTCAGGATTTCACCCGCCAGCCTCGTCCAGCCGGAGGCGCCGAGTCCTTGTGACAGGCCGCGCAGCATGGTCGCGAACGTGCCCGTGCCGGTCGTCGTGGTGTCGAGGCTGAGACGCGAGTCGTCGCCGATCGTCGCCTTGGTTTCGACCCGCAGGCCGGCATCGTTCGAGCCGCGCGGCGCAATGTGCCGCAGCGCGTCGCGCTCCACCCCCAGGACGACGACGGGCTTGCCGTATTCGGCGTTGGGCAGCGTGCCGAACGCGGCCTGACCCGACGTGGTGTCGGCATAGAGGGCGAATTCCGGCAGCCACGCGATCATGTGGTTGAACGCGCCGAACGTCGGCACGGCGGCGACGGTGTAGCTGTCGCGGCCGTTGATCAGGACCGCGTTGCCGTCGATGCCCTTGGCCTTCAGCAGCGCGAGAAACAGCGCCGCGTGATCCTTGCAGTCGCCATAGGCGTTCGTCAGCACGCTGTCCGGCGCGTGCGGAACGATGCCTCCCGCGCCGAATTCGATCGCGACATAGCGAACGTGCCGCGACACCCAGTCATAGATGCGCCGCGCCTGCTCGCGCCGGTCGCCGACGCCGGCCGTGATCTCGTCCGCCTTGGCCTGGATTTGCGGCGTGACGGTCAGCGTGGGACGCACAAGGACATCGTCGGCCCGGGCCAGCGCGTCGTAATCCTTGAACGTCGAAACCGAAAAGCGCGGCCCCCGATCGAAGCGCGAGACGGGCTGGTCGCTGTCCGACACCGGAGTCGTATTCGAGAACCTGACGCTGTAGACGCCGTTGCGGTGCTCGACCTTCAGGCCCTTCGCGTCGACGTTCAGATCCAATGGCGCCTGCGCGGTGACGGACACGCTGGTCAGATCGAACACCAGCGTCGACGGAATCTCGATGTCATAGGCGAACTGCCCCGGGATGATCGGGCGCGAGCGCAATCTGGTCGTGAACACCAGCGTGTCGCCGACTTCGACATTGGGGAAGATGATCACCTTCTGCCGCGTGTCGTCGAACAGCAGCGACATCGAGTTCTGGGTGGTGCCCTGGCGCGTGATGATGGCTTCCGGCGTCACGGGAATCTTGCGGCCGTCGGTCTTGAGCGTATAGGCCTCCACCACATCGAGGTCCTGCAGCGAGCCGTCATAGCCCACGGGCTCCTGCGCCAGTTGCGGGATCATGGCGTCGGTGAGGATCTGAACCTCGGAATGCATGATCGTGACGGAGGAACCATCCGGCGCGACCGTGATGTCTCGCGTGATCGCGTGGATTCTGATGGGCAAAGAGCTCTTGTCGGGCGGCGCGGACGTATCGCCGGCCGCGAGCGTTCCCAGGCCCAGGCTCAGAACCACAGAAAGCAGCAGGCCGCCCAGACGCCGCATCGCCGATCCCCCCCGCCATCGCACCCGCCAGCGAAACGGACGCCTGTGCCGATATCATGACGGAACCTGCCGGCCCCCCGGCCGGACGTCGGCGCCGTCACGCGCAGAATATCGGTCTTTTGCCGCACTGTCTTCTGGGCATGCTCCCCGGCCCCCGGGCCGGCCTGCCGCCGACCTTGAAATCCTTGGCGTTTGCCGTCACAGAGGCGGTCCCACCCCAGGAGCGGACAGCACATGGCATTCGACGGACTCATGAAAGGCAAGCGCGGCCTCGTCATGGGCGTGGCGAACAGCCATTCCATCGCCTGGGGCATTGCGCAGGCGCTGCACGATGCGGGCGCCGAACTCGCCTTCTCCTACCAAGGCGATCTGTTCCGCAAGCGCGTGGTGCCGCTTGTCGAGCCCTTGAAGCCCGCGGCGCTGATCGACTGCGACGTCTCCAACCAGGGTTCCATCGACGGCGCCTTCGCCGAACTCGCCAGGACGTGGGACAGCATCGATTTCGTCGTCCACGCCATCGCGTTTTCCGACAAGGACCAGCTCAAGGGCCGCTACGTCGACACCACGCCGGAGAATTTC
>CAZMHP010000249.1:0-4614 GCA_964566095.1 uncultured Rhizobium sp.
CGAACACGAAGAGGCCGCCGACGATGGCGAGCACGATCTCGTGCTTGACCGCGACGGCGACGGCGCCGAGCGCGCCGCCCAGCGGCAGCGAGCCGGTATCGCCCATGAACACCATGGCGGGCGGCGCGTTGTACCAGAGAAAGCCGAGGCCGGCGCCGATCAGCGCGGCGAGGAACACGGCGAGCTCGCCGGTGCCGGCGACATAGATCAGCTCCAGATATTTGGAGAAGTTCACATTGCCGACGAGATAGGCGATCAGGACGAAGGTGCCCGCCGCGATCATCACCGGCACGATGGCGAGACCGTCCAGGCCGTCGGTGAAGTTCACCGCGTTCGCGGCGCCCGCGATGACGGTGCCGCCGACGAGGATGAAGGCGAGCCCGAACGGGATCACGAAATTCTTCAGGAAGGGCATCGCGAGCGTTCCCTGCAGCGCGGTGTCCTCAAGCTGCATCAGCGCGTAGGTCGCGACGAAGGCGACGCCGAACTCCACCGCCAGGCGGAGATAGCCGCTGACCCCGTCGGAGGAGCGCTTGGTCACCTTCAGATAGTCGTCGGCGAAGCCGAGCGCGCCATAGGCGACGGTGACGAACAGCACGATCCAGACATAGACATTGGTGAGATTGGCCCAGAGCAGCGTCGACACCACCCAGGGCAGCAGGATGAGCACGCCGCCCATGGTCGGCGTTCCGGCCTTTTCGATGATGTGGCGCTGGGGACCGTCGCTGCGGATCGGCTGGCCCTTGCCCTGCTTGACCTTGAGCCACTGGATCAGCGAGCCGTTCACGATGAAGGCGAAGATCAGCGCGGTGATCACCGCGCCGCCCGAGCGGAAGGTCAGATATTTGAACAGCCGGAAGATCGCGAACTGGTCGGTATGGGTGAGCAGCGAGAGATAATAGAGCATGGCTACGCGGCCCTCGCTTTCAACGCATCGACGATCACGGACATCTTGCTGCCGTTCGATCCCTTGACCAGCACCGTATCGCCGGCGTGGATCGCGTCGGCAAGGCGCGGCAGCAACTCGGCCGAGGTCCGCGCCCAGGCGCCGCGGCGCGACGGCGGCAGCGCATCCCACAGCGCACGCATCTGCTCGCCGCACAGAAAGACGAGATCGGCCTTCGCCGCGTCGATCGGCGCGGCGAGACCGGCATGGTGCGCCGCGCCCTCCGGCCCCATTTCCAGCATGTCGCCGAGCACGGCGACGCGGCGGCCCTTGGCGCTCGTCAGCAAGGCCAGCGCGGCGGCCATCGAGGCGCTGTTGGCGTTGTAGCTTTCGTCGATGACGTCGACGCCAGCCGCGGCGAAACGCGCGCCCCGTCCCTTGAGCGCCGAGAACGTTTTCAGCGCCGCGGCGGCGTTCAACACGTCGCCGTCCAGCACCGCGACGGCGAGCAGCGCGGCCAGCGCGTTGCCCGCGATATGGCGGCCCGGCGCGCCGACGCGGAATTCGACCGGCGTGCCCAGGACGTCGGCCTTGACATGACAGCTCTCCGCGCTTTCGTCATAGGACAGCAGGCGCGCATCGCCCGTCTCGCCGAAGCGCAGGATGCGCGAGACATGCGCCTGGCGGGCGCGGGCGGCAAGCCGGTCGCGATAGGGACTGTCGGCCGGCAGCAAGGCGACGCCGCCGGGGGCGAGGCCTTCGAAGATCTCGGACTTGGCGTCGGCGATCGCCTCGCAGCTGCCGAAGAATTCCAGATGCGCCGGCGCGATGGTGGTGACGAGCGCGACATGGGGCTGAACGAAGCTGACGAGATTGCGGATTTCGCCGAAATGATTCATCCCGATCTCGAAGACGCCGTAGCGCGCATCGCGCGGCAGCGCGGCGAGGCTCAAGGGCACGCCCCAATGGTTGTTGTAGGACGCCGCCGAACAATGCGTGGCGCCCAGCGCGCCGAGCGCCAGACGCAGAAGCTCCTTCGTCGTCGTCTTGCCGGCGCTGCCGGTGACGCCGACGATCCTGGCGGACGCGCGGGCGCGCGCGGCGCGCGCGAGATCTTCCAGGCCGCGCTGCGTGTGGGCGACGGTCAAAAGCGCCGAGCCCGGCGCAAGGCCCGGCGGCTCGCGGCTGACGAGCGCGGCGCCGGCGCCGGCTTCGAACGCCGCTTTCACGAAGTCATGGCCGTCGCGGTTGTCGCCCTTGAGCGCGACGAAGAGATCGCCCTTTTGCAGGGTTCGGGTGTCGATGGAGAGCCCGTTCACCTCGAACGGCCGGCCCGGGATGGCGAGCGTGGCGCCCTGCGCCTCTTCCGATGTCCACAAGGGCGTCATGCCGCGCACCCCCCCAGCGAGACCGCCGCCTTGATCGCTTCCTCGCGATCCGAGAACGGGCGCACTTCGGTGCCGACGATTTGGCCTGCCTCGTGGCCCTTGCCGGCGATGACCAGCAGATCGCCGGGTTGGAGCGCGGCGATGCCGGCGTGGATCGCTTGCGCGCGGTCGCCGATCTCGCGCGCGCCCGGCGCGCCGGCGAGCGCTTGCCTTCGGATGGTCGCGGCGTCCTCGGTACGCGGATTGTCGTCGGTGACGATGACGATATCGGCGTTCTCCATCGCCGCCTTGCCCATCAGCGGGCGCTTGCCCTTGTCGCGGTCGCCGCCGCAGCCGAAGATCACGTGCAGCTTGCCGCCGACATGCGGGCGCACGGCCTTCAAGACCTGCGCGAGCGATGCATCGGTGTGGGCATAGTCGACATAGATCGGCGCGCCGCTCGCGGCGACGGCGACCTTTTCGAGCCGGCCGGGCGCGCCTTTGAGATGCGCCAGCGCGGCGAACACCTTCGCGGCGTTCTCGCCCAGGCCGATCACCAGCGCGGCGGCGACGAGCGCATTCGAAGCCTGGAAGTCGCCGGCCAGCGGCAGCGACACTTTATATTCGCGGTCCGCGTGGCGCAGCGTGAGCGTCTGGCCGTCGATGCGGCCTTCGCGCGAAACGAGCCGGATCGTCTCGCCCGTCTCGCCCACCGTTATCAGCTTCAGACCGCGCATCTTGGCCGCGTCGATGAACGCGCCGGCGTTTTCGGAATCGGCATTGACGACCGCGACGGCGCCGTCGCACGCGAGCTGTGCGAACAGGCGCAGCTTGGCCTGAAGATAATGATCGACCGTCGGGTGATAGTCGAAATGATCGCGGCTGAGATTGGTGAAGGCGACGGCGGCGATGTCCACGCCATCGAGACGGAACTGATCGAGGCCGTGACTGGAAGCCTCGAGCGCGAGATGATCCACGCCCCGGCTCTTCAATTCGGCGAGCCGGCGATGGATTTCGATCGGATCAGGCGTCGTGTGCTTCAACGCAAATTCGCCCCAGGGCGCGACGACGCCGACCGTGCCGAGGCTGGCGGCGGGAATCCCGAGCGCGGTCCAGATCTCGCGCACGAAGGCCACGACCGAGGATTTTCCCTTGGTGCCGGTGACGGCGGCGACCGTTTTGGGCTGCTGCCCAAAGAACCGCGCCGCGGTCTTGGCGAGGCGCAGGCGCGGATTGTCGTCGGCGATGAAGCGCACGCCCAGTGCCGAGGCGGCCGGCGCAATCTCAGGCCGGCCAAGCACGGCGACGGCGCCGCGCGCCACCGCATCCTGCACGAAGTGCGCGCCGTCGGCCTTCGTTCCAGGAAGCGCGGCGAACAGATAACCGGGCTTCACCTCGCGGCTGTCGCTCGCAAGTCCGGTGAATTCCGCAGTGTTTGAATCTGGGGGCGCCTGCATGGCGTTCTGGCCCACTCTACCCGACGTGATCCTAGCTCCCGAATATGGTGCCATTATGTGGACTCATGCGCGGGCGCGACAGGCTTCTGCGGGACGCCCAGGATCGGCGCAATGCGCGAAATCACGCGGCCGGCGAGCGGCGCGGCGGTCGAGCCGGCCAGCGCGATTCCGCCGGTTTCCTTGGTTCCGTGCGGCGTGTCCAGGAGCACGAAAACCACATAGCGCGGCGCTTCTATGGGGAAAGCCGCGAAAAAGGAGGTGACCAGGACATGCGGCTGGTAACCATGACCGTTCGGGATCGGCTTTTCGGCCGACCCGGTCTTGCCGCCGACATCGTAGCCGGGGATGTCCGCCTTGCGGCCGGTTCCGTTGGTGACGACATAGCGCAGCAATTCGCGCATCGCGAGGCTGGTTTGCGGCTTGAGGATCTGTTCGCCGCGGCCGTCGGCGTCGCGCTTGAGGAAGGTCGGCACGACCTTGCGGCCGCCATTCACCACGGTCGCGGCGGCGGCGATGTACGACAAGGGCGCGACGGAGATGCCGTGCCCGAAGCCGATGGTGGCGGTCTCGATGGTTCCCCAATGCGCCGCTGCCGGAAACAGCGGCCGGGCGTATTCCGACAATTCGGTGTGAAGAATCCGCAGCAGGCCCAAACTGTCCAGGAACGCGCGCTGGCGCACGCCGCCCGAACGCAGCGCGATCTGTGCCGTGCCGATGTTCGAGGAATGCGCCAGAATCTCGCGCGCGGTGTAGGTCGCGGGCATGTGCTCGGCTTCGTGGATGGTGAACTTGCCAATCCTGTAGCCATTGCCGATGGAGAAGACCTCGTCGGGCGTCGTGGTGTGGTCCTCCATGGCGAGCGCGAAGGAGAGGACCTTGAACACCGAGCCGAGCTCGTAGCGGT
>CAZMHP010000250.1:0-4567 GCA_964566095.1 uncultured Rhizobium sp.
ACGCCGCCACGATCTGGATGTCGAGCAGCGCCATGAACTGGCCGAACGCCATGATGCCGAAGATCATGAGCTTGCGCCGATGGCTGTAGCTGTCGGTCAGATGGGGAACGGGCAGGGCGGCAGCGCTCATGGGGCCTTGACGGATGATATTATGGATATCATATAAACCGTGACGAGGGAGAAGCAAGATGCGTTACGCCGCCACGCATAAGGACGAGACCCGCAAGGCGCTGCTGATCGCCGCCGGCCGGCAGTTGCGCGCGCTCGGCCCCGATCGCGTCGCCGTCGCCGCGGTGATGAAGTCGGCCGGGCTCACCCATGGCGGCTTCTACGCCCATTTCAAGTCGAAGGATTCGCTGCTGGCCGAGGCGCTGGTCGCGATCTTCGGCGCGTCCAAGCGCCGCATGATGCGCATGCTCGAAGGCCTGCCGCCCAAGCACGCGCTCGCCACCTATATCGATTTCTACGTCGCGCCGCGCCACCGCGACGACCCGGCGCATGGCTGTCCGATCACCGCGCTCAGTTCCGACATGCCGCGCCAGTCGAAAAAATTCCGCGCCACCTTCGAAACCGGCGTGACGTCGCTCTCCGCGCATCTGGCGAAGCTGATGGCCGAGGCGGGCATCGCCCATGCCGACAAGCTGGCGCCGTCGATCCTCGCCGCGATGGCGGGCGCCGTCGCGCTCGCCCGCACGATTTCCGACGCCACGCTGTCCGACGAATTGCTGGCCTCCACCCGCGCCGGGATCAAGGCGCGGCTGGGCCTCACCGAAACCGCCCTCGCCGAAGAGCCCGTCCCATGAACGCCATCCTCGCCGAAGAGCCCGAAGGTCTGATCCAGATGCGCGCGGTGATGAACGGCACCTCGGATTATCGCGGCATCGCGCATCTGCTGCAGTTCAAGCCCATCCGGGTGGACGAAGGCCATGTCGTGTTCGAGGGCCATCCCTCCAAGGACGTCTACAATCCCATCGGCACGGTGCACGGGGGCTACGCCGCCACGCTGCTCGATTCCGCGATGGGCTGCGCCGTCCATACCCGCCTCAAGAAGGGCCAGGGCTATACGACGCTCGAGCTCAAGGTCGCCTATCACCGCGCGCTGACCGACGCGTCCGGCCCCGTGCACGCCGAGGGCAAGGTGATCTCGTTCGGCCGCCGCGCCGCCTTCGCCGAAGGCCGCCTGCACGACAAGGACGGGCGGCTCTGCGCCACCGCCACAACCACCTGCCTGGTATTCGACAGATGACCACCGCCACGCTCGAACCGCCCGCCGTCGCGCCGTCGCGCCTATCCCGCCTGAGCGCGATGCCGCGCCGCCCGCTGATCGTCGCCGCCCTCGCCGCCCTGCTGGCGATCGCCGGCGCGGTGTGGATCGCGCTGCCGGCCTCCAGCGTCTCGACCGACGATGCTTATCTGAAAGCGGATTCGACCGTCGTGGCGCCGAAGGTGCACGGCCTCGTCGCCGCGGTGCTGGTGCACGACAATCAGGCGGTGAAGGCCGGCCAGCCTTTGGTGCGTCTCGACGACGACGACTACCGCCAGGCGCTCGATGCCGCGCAGGCGGACGTGCAGACCGCGCAGGCCGCGCTCGACCAGTTCGGCGCCCAGCGCAATCTCGCGGCCGCCAATGCCGCGTCCGCCGAGGCCTCGATCCGCGCCGCCGAAGCGGAGAACGTTCGCGCCGCCGCCGACCGCAAGCGCTTCGAAACCCTCGTCGCGGAGGGCGACATCTCGCATCAGCAGGCCGAGCAGGCGCGCGCCACCGCCTTGAGCGCCGCCGCCGACGCGGACAAGAGCCGGGCCGGGCTCTCGGCGGCGCAGGCGCAGCTCGCCGTCGTCGATCAGACGCGCGGCCAGCTTCTCGCCGCGCTCGCCCGCGCCAATGCCGCGCTCACGCTGGCGCGGCAGAATCTGGCCCACACGATCGTCCGCGCTCCCGTCGACGGCGTGATCGGCGACCGCCAGGTGCAGATCGGCGAATACGTCCAGCCCGGCACGCAGCTTCTCACCCTGGTGCCGATGAACACGCTCTATGTCGTGGCGAACTTCAAGGAGACGCAGACCACCCGCATGCTGGCGGGCCAGCACGCGCGCATCGAGATCGATGCGCTCGGCGGCGAGACGCTGACCGGCACGGTCGACAGCTTCGCGCCGGGCTCGGGCTCGGAGTTCTCGCTGCTGCCCTTCGAGCCGGCGACCGGCAATTTCACGCGTATCGTGCAGCGCGTGCCGGTGCGCATTCACTTCGACCCCGGCCAGCCCGACCTCGCCCGCCTCCGCCCGGGCCTCTCGGCGGACGTGACGGTGGCGCTGGCGCGGTAAGCGATCCTCCCCCGCGCAGCGGGGGAGGGGGACCGCGAAGCGGTGGAGGGGGACCGCGAAGCGGCCGCCTTCGCTAAAGCTTCGGCAGCCTCGCGATACATCTTGCCCGCCGAAGCCTTGGCGTAGGCGGGGGGAGGGGGCGGACGCCGGAGGCGGCCCCCTCCGTCATGGCGCTTCGCGCCATGCCACCTCCCCCGCTGCGCGGGGGAGGATCCAAGCGCGTTGACACCCTGCGTCCCCGTCCTACACAGGGCCATGTATCGGCTCAAACCGATTCGCCGCGCCAGGCGGCAGAGGCCGCCGGCCGCGCTCGTCGCCGCGGCGCAGGCCGCATTCTATGTGCTGGCGACGCTCGCCGTCGCGCTGGGCGGCGAACAGGCGCTGGCCGGCGCGCCCGCGCTGCTCGCTCTCATCGTTCCCACCGGCGTCGCCACCGCCCAGGCCAGCGACGCGCCGCCCACGCCCTTCGCGCGCCTGGCGCTCGACGGCACGCTGACGCCCAGCGCCTTCGCGCCGCAGATCCTCTATCCCGTGACGGCGCAGCCCTTGCCCGACTGGCTCATCGCCCGAGTCGAATCGCCGCCGGCCGAGCGCCCCGCCGGCCCGCCGCGCATCGCCGTCGTGATCGACGATCTCGGCGCCGATCTCGCGCGTACCGACCGCGCCATCCGCCTGCCCAAGGCGGTGGCGCTCTCCTTCCTGCCTTACGCCGACGCGACGCCCTGGCTGTCGGCCGAAGCGGCACGCGAGGGCCACGAAGTCCTGCTCCACATGCCGATGCAGGCGGAGAGCGCGCACGATCCGGGGCCGCAGGCGCTCACCCTCGGCCTGCCGGCGGGCGAGATCCGCCGCCGCGTCGCCGCCGCGCTGGCGCGGGTGCCCGGCGCCATCGGCATCAACAACCACATGGGTAGCCGCTTCACGGAAGACCGCGACGCGCTGATCCCGGTCGCCGAGGAACTGGCGTCGCGCCATCTGCTGTTCTTCGATTCGCGCACCACCGCGACGACCCAGGTCGTCTCCGTCGCGCGCGCCTTCGGCGTGGCGAGCGCCGGTCGCGACGTCTTCCTCGACGACGAGCAGAGCGCCGGCGCCGTCGCCACCGAACTCGCCGAACTCGAAGCGCGCGCCCGCGCTCAAGGCATCGCCATCGCCATCGGCCATCCGCACGACGTGACGCTGGCGGCGCTCGCCCAATGGACGGCAAGCGCCGGCGCGCGCGGCTTCGTCCTCGTGCCGCTCTCCGAGGCCATCCGCCTCAAGACCGAACGCGACGCAAGGCGGGCGTTGGCGGAGAGGTAGTCGGCCTCGCCGCGCCGACCTCACTTGTCATGGCCCGCGAATGCGGGCCACCCAGGTGACGGCGAACGCGCTTTCGAACGTTGCGCTCCAGGCCCAACTGGGTGGCCCGCACGCCGGCGGGCCATGACAAAATAAAATTGGGCGCAACAAAGATGTTTTCGCCGCGATGCAGCGAACGCACTTATCGACACGCCGACGCGAAAATCCCGGCGCTTCGCGCGGCGCCTCGCCGTCGCCCGCGTCGATAACTCCGTATGAAGATTATTTTCACCGCCCTCTTGAACCGAGTCGGTCCAGGCACCAAATCACCCATATCCCGACAATTGCGAGCAGGCTGTGGCGATGAAAATTTCGCAGTCTGAGATGCGTCGCGAAGAAGAGGGCGCCCGCTCTCATGCTTCGACAGGCTCAGCATGAGGATGCTGAATCAAACTCCTCATCCTGAGCCTGTCGAAGGGTGAGCGGCGCGGACCGAACCCATGACACCGTTCGCGCCCGCCTTGCGTCCGCTAAGGCCCGCGATTTCCCGAATTGGCGAAGCGCACCGCTTCCTCGGCCGCGCGCATCAGGGCGGCGGCCTTGTTGACCGTCTCCTGGTATTCGGCTTCCGGCTCGCTGTCGGCGACGACGCCGCCGCCGGCCTGGACGTACATCATGCCGTCCTTCACCACCGCGGTGCGCAGCACGATGCAGGTGTCCATCGAGCCGTCGGCCGCGAAATAGCCGACCGCGCCCGCATAGACCGCGCCGCGCTTCTCGCGCTCGAACTCGTCGATGATCTCCATCGCGCGGATTTTCGGCGCGCCGGTCAGCGTGCCGGCGGGAAGCCCGGCCGCCAGCGCGTCGATCGCGTCGAGCCCGGCCCGGATCTCGCCTTCGACATTGGACACCAGATGCATCACATGGCTGTAGCGCTCGATGAAGAAGCTGTCGGTGACCTTGA
>CAZMHP010000251.1:0-4556 GCA_964566095.1 uncultured Rhizobium sp.
AGGCCGCCTTGATGCGCGCATCGCGCGACGGCGTGGAATAGGTCTCCCATTCCAGATTTTCCGAGCCGTAGATGTTGTCGGGGAGGCGATCGGGATGCGGCTTGACGGCGATGCCGTCCTTGATGTCGAGATCGACATATTGCGCCCGATCGCCCAGATCGTTGCACAGCGTGCGCATCGTCGTCTTCATTTCATAGACCGGATTGAAATCCATCCGCCCGCCCGAGACCGCGACGCGGACATATTCGTAGAAGCCGAGTTCGGCGCCGTTGTAGACGAAGCGCGCCTTCGTCACGTCGTTCTTCGGATTGGGTTCGGTACCGGTGTACTGGACGAGCGAGAAATCGGCGATCTGGTCGTTCTGGGCATAGGCGAGATGACCACCAACGAGATGGCCTTCCGCGTCGCGATGGGCGCCCACCAGCTTGAACGGCCGCCAGTTCTTGAGACCGCCGCCCAGGCGCAGCGGGCTCTGGCCGAACTGCGCGCCGTAGACGCTGCGGGTGATGGTGAAATCGGGATGGGCGTCCATGTAGTAGATGCGCCCGTCCTCATCGACCTTCCAGACGATGCCGACATGGCCGTTGACGTCGTAGACCACGCTGCCCGGGTGAATCGTGCCGGGCTGCAGGGCCGGCGAATAGAAGTCCGACAGCACGCCGCGCTTTTCGGACGCATCGGTGCGGTAGGTGCCCGAAAACACCGTGTCCATCATGGCGCGCAGCGCGGCCGGGCCGTCGATCCCGGCGCCGCGGTCGACGAGGTCGTGGCGCGACACGGCGCGGTTGGCGGCCTTGGTGTAGCGCAGATCGCCGCCCTGCCCGCTCACGGCGTCGACATAGCCGAAGGGCAAACCGTTCTTCCAGGCGTAGTAGCCGCGCAGCAGATAGGGGAGCTTGGCGCAGTCGACGTCGATATCGATGAAGCGCTGGTCGGTCTTGCGGTAGGGATTGGCCTCGTCGCGCAGGCAGCTTTCCGACGAGCTGCAATTGCTGGCGCCGATGGCGGCGACGAAGCGGCCGAAGCCGTCTTCGTCGGCCTCCGTCCAATGATCCTTGACGATTCGCCATGCCCCGGCCGCCTCGGCTTGGCCGGCGCCAAAGCAAAATACAATCACCGCGAGCAGAATCGCGCGCATAAACCCTCGCCCCACGCTATGCCAACGCTCCGGGCAGCGGCACGGCAAGTCAAGGCAACGCCGGAATCGGGGTAAAGTTCGCGGATAGTGCGACTTGGACGCTACACTGACATTTTGTTGCGTATTTGCCATGACGTCTGGCGAGATATTTCGTGACAGTTTGAGGGAATTAGATTATCTACCTGCCCCACAAACAGAACGGCGCAGGCCTTCAGAGCTGCCAAGTTCGGGGAGAGACGATCCGCGCAGCGGATGGAAAGGCCGGCACCAGCCGGCCTTTCGCATTTCCGGCACAATAGAGATCATGGCGGGCGACTCGTCGCGAGGGGCTATCGCGCATGTTCGAACGCATCTTCCGGCTTGAGGCCAACGGCACGACGGCGCGGCGCGAGATCGTGGCCGGCGCCACGACCTTCCTCACCATGGCCTACATCATGTTCGTCAACCCGGAGATCCTGGCCAAAGCCGGGTTGGATCAGGGCGCGGTGTTCGTGGCGACCTGTCTCGCCTCCGCCGCCACGACCCTGCTGATGGGGTTGTACGCCAATCTTCCCGTCGCGCTGGCGCCGGGCATGGGTCTCAACGCCTATTTCGCCTTCACCGTCGTTCCGGCGCTGGGCGGCGACTGGCGGCTGGCGCTGGGCTGCGTTTTCCTGTCGGGAATCCTGTTCGTGGCGATCTCGGCGACGCCGGCCCGCGAGTGGCTGATCAATGCGATCCCGAGGAGCCTGAAACTCGCCATCGCGGCGGGCATCGGATTCTTCCTCGCGCTCATCGGCTTCGAGAATGCCGGCATCGTGGTCGCGAGCCCGGCGACGCTGGTCGAACTGGGTGTGCTGAGCGACCCCAAGGTCCTGATCGCGGCGGGCGCCTTCGTGCTGATGTTCGCGCTGGCGGCGCGCCGGGTGGTGGGCGCCGTGCTGATCGCGATCGTCGCGGCGACGCTGGCGGCGGTGTGGCTGGGCCTGGAGCCCGCGCCAGGCGTGGCCGCCCTGCCCCCATCGTTGGCGCCGAGCTTCCTGCAGATGCATTTCAGCGGCGCCGCCGGCGCGACCATCGCGATCGCGGTGTTCGCCTTTCTTCTGGTCGATATGCTGGACACGTCCGGCACGCTGTCGGCAGTGGCGCAGCAGGCCGGCCTGATCGAACCGGACGGGCGGCTGAAGAACGCGCGGCGCGCGCTGACGACGGACGCGGTGGGAACGATGATCGGCGCGGCGCTCGGCACCTCGCCGGTGACGGCCTATATCGAAAGCGCGGCCGGCGTGCAGGCGGGCGGACGCACAGGCCTGACCGCGGCGGTGGTGGCGCTGTTGTTCCTGCTCAGCCTGTTCTTCGCGCCCCTGGCAAGCGCGGTGCCTGCCTATGCGACGGCGCCGGCGCTGGTGTTCGTCGCCGCACTGATGGCCAAGGGCCTGAAGGACATCGCCTGGGACGATGCGACCGAGGCGGCACCGGCGCTTCTCACCGCGCTCGCCATACCGTTCACCTATTCCATCGCCGGCGGGATCGGGATCGGCTTCATCGCCCATGCCGCGATCAAACTGGTGTCCGGACGCTGGCGCGAGGTGAATGCCGCGGTCGCGGTCATCGCGCTGGCGTTCGCCGTGAAGATCGTGCTGGGTTGAGTACCGCTTTGTTCCCCTCGCGGCCACCCGCGATTACGGTTTAGCCTAGCCGTATGAGCACCGCGTCACCGAGCGGCGGGGAGACACCCGCCACCAACCAGGTCTTTCTCTATTTCGCGCCGCTCACGTTGTTTCTCTATCTCGCCCTGCCGCACGGCTATCTGCTCGACATCGCCACCTCCTACATGCTGAAGGACCGGCTGCATGCCAGCGCCGGCGAGGTCGCGGCCTTCCGGCTGGTGACCGGCATTCCGATCTATCTGTCCTTCCTCTTCGGTTTCGTGCGCGATGTATGGAACCCGTTCGGGATGCGCGACCGCGGCTATTTTCTGCTGTTCGCGCCGCTCACCGCAGCCATCTTCCTCTGGATGGCATTCACGCAGATTTCGTATGTCGGATTGCTCGCGGGGATGTTCCTGGCGATGGTCTCCTACCGTTTCGTGTCGGCCGCCTATCAGGGCCTGCTGGCGCTGATCGGACAGGAGAAGCTGATGTCCGGCCGGCTGGCGGCGTTGTGGCAGATCATCAGCGCCCTCCCCTATATCCTGGGTGCCGCCGCGTCCGGCTGGGTGGCGGAGAATCTGACGCCCGAGAAGACCTTCCTGCTCGCCGCGGGCTTGAGCCTGGCGATGCTGTTGTTCGCCTATTGGCGGCCGCGCGCGGTGTTCGCGCAGACCTATGATGCGCCGCTTGCCAAGAGTTCGACACTCTGGGGCGACATCAAGCGCCTGATCGGCCACCGCGCGATCTATCCCGCGGTGCTGATCAACTTCCTGTTCTCGTTCTCGCCCGGCGCCAACACGCCGTTGCAATTCTACCTGAGCAACAAGCTGCACGCCCCCGACACGGTCTATGGCGACTATTACGCGATCTTCGTCGTGGCGTTCGTGCCGATGTTCTTTCTGTATGGCTGGCTGTGCAACAAGGTGCCGCTCAACAAGCTGCTATGGTGGGGCACGATCATCACCGTGCCGCAGATGATCCCGCTGGCGCTGATCCATTCGGCCAACGCCGCGCTGTGGCTGGCGTTGCCGATCGGGCTGATGGGCGGCATTGCGACGGGTGCGTATTACGATTTGGCGATGCGCGCCTGCCCGCCGGGCCTGCAAGGCACGTTAATGATGATGGTGGACGGCGTCGTCATCTTCGCCCAGAGGGGCAGCGATGTGCTGGGGTCGAAAATCTATTCGGCCGATCCGGACAACGGCTTTTTCTACTGCGTGATCGCGACGACCATCGTCTATGCGTTGATCCTGCCGGTCATCTGGACGATCCCCAAGGCCCTGATCGCCACGGCCGACGGCGAACCGAATCCGGAGATTGATGCCGCCGTCGCCGCCGAGATCGCGGCGGCGTGACCGTTAAAGGTCGAGCACCTTGAATACGATCAGTGCATAGAACGTCACCCACAGCACCGCGGCGATGACGGTCGCGAACAGCGCCTTGCGGCCGAGCATGGGGGTCAGCGGCGCGCCGGACTCAGGATCGGTCTCGGCGCCGAGGCCCACCGGCAGCAAGCAGAGCAGCGACAGGAACCAGAGGATCGCGTAGGTCGCGAACAGGACCACGCCGTGAATGAAGCTGACGATGCTCACGCCTGCTCGAGCTCGACCAAGGTGCCGACGAAATCCTTGGGGTGCAGGAAGACAACCGGCTTGCCATGCGCGCCGATGCGGGGTTCTCCGGTTCCCGTGATCGTCGCGCCTTCGGCCTTCATCTTGGCCACGGCGGCGTGGATGTCCTCGACCTCGTAGCAGACGTGATGCATGCCGCCGTTCGGGTTCTTCTTG
>CAZMHP010000252.1:0-4538 GCA_964566095.1 uncultured Rhizobium sp.
TGTCACGGCTATGGCGCCGACGGCAACGATCTCATCGGCCTGGCGCCGCATTGGCAGCGCGCGCTGCCGACGGTGGCCTTCGTCGCGCCCAATGCGCCGCAGCCCTGCGCCGGCGCGCCGTCCGGCTATCAATGGTTTCCCATCGCGCGGCTCGATCCGGCCGAGATGCAGCGGGGCGTCGAATCCGCGTCCGGGCGGCTGAACGAATTTCTGGACGCGGAGCTCGCGCGGTTGTCGCTCGCTCCCGATCGTCTTGCGCTCGTCGGCTTCAGCCAGGGCACGATGATGTCGCTGGCGGTCGGCCTTGGCCGCGCCGCGAAGCCCGCTGCCATCGTCGGCTTTTCGGGATTGCTGGCCCAGGCCACGCCGCTGGAGCCGCTCGGCGCCGACGCGCCGCCGATTTTTCTCGCGCATGGCGATGCCGATCCGATGATCCCGGCGGAAGCGATGCTGGCATCCGCGATGACGCTCGGCGCGGCCGGTGCCGCGGTGCAATGGCACATCGCGCCCGGTATCGGCCATGGCATCGATCCCATCGGACTTGAGATGGCCGGTGCGTTTATTGCTGCTGCATTTCGCGGCGCGTTGCTGCGAAAAGCGCCGGACATTCGCTGCCCGTTGACGGAAATTTCGCGCTGAGGGTTCACCGCACAGCCGATCGTTGAAAACGCGAAAACGATTCGCAACGTGACGATGTCTCGTGAAAAAAACGAAACGCTCTGTCAAAAAAGTTCCAAGATTTTTGTAAATCAGCGTCACGGTGTATCGGTAGCTGTCGCTCAAGTGGGGTGGCAGCTCAATCGTTGAAGCGTGTCGCAGATTTTGTTTCCGCGGTGAAAATCGCGGACTGCGAAGCTTTGCGCGCGCGTCTTCGCCCCTCGTGGATTTTTCTGAGGGGTACGACGCCGATGTTTTTCAAATCCGACAAAACCCGCAAGACGACCTGTATCTTGGCCGGTCTTCTGAGTTCGACCGCCCTGTTCGGCGCCGCGCACGCCGCCGGAAATTCCGATGCCTACACGGTGGAAACCGTCGTGGTGACCGGCTCGCGCTTCAATGCCGACGCCGCGCCCGCCAAGGCGTCGCTCGACACCACCCAGCCGCAGACCATCATCCAGAAATCCTATATCGAGGACTCGATCGCGCCGACCTCCGACTACGTCACGATGCTCGCCATCGTGCCCTCGCTCACCGGTCTTAGCATCAATGGCCCGGGCCTCTCGGACGGCAACGTCAAGACCACGCTGCGCGGCCTGCCGGACGGCAATTTCGGCCTGTCCTATGACGGCATTCCGTTCGGCGACACCAACGGCCCCACCCATCATTCCGAATCCTATTTCCCCAGCTCGACCATCGGCTCGGCCGACGTCGATCGCGGTCCAGGCAATGCCGGAACGATCGGCGCCTCGACCTATGGCGGCACGATCAAGCTCTATTCCGAGCCGCTGTCCGACGATATGGGTTTCAAAGGATCGGCCACCGGCGCAAGCTGGGCGACGTTCAACATGAACGCCAATTTCCAGAGCGGCGCGGTCGACGTCATGGGCCATGACGCCCGTGTGCTGGTCAACTATCAGGTTAGCGGCTCGGGCGGCTATCTGACGTTCCAGAGCACGCATCGCGAGAACGAGCTGCTCAAGGCCGACTACGATCTCGGCGCCAACTGGACGCTGACCGTCTTCGGCAGCCGCAACGGCTTGTCGCAGATCGTCAACGACTCCAACGGCGCCTCGCCGGCCCAGATCACGACCTTCGGCAAGAATTTCGCGCTCCAAAACACCAATCCGGCGCTGCCCACCTATTGGGCCTACAATCCGGAACACAAAGACACCGACATGGAATATCTGCGCCTGCGCGGAGACGTGACGGACAGCCTGCACTTCGACGACCAGGCCTACACCTACGCCTATGTCAACAAGACGGTGACGGCCACCAGCGCCGAGCAGACCGCCGCCGACATCGCTGCGAACAAAGGCGAGAATATCGGCACCAAGGTCGGCGGCGTGTCCTTCGCCAACGACATTCAGGGCTACACCAAGCTCAACGCCTATCGCGTCTTCGGCAATATCGCGCGCCTGACTTGGGATTATGATTTCGGCCAAGTGACCGGCGCGGTGCGCCTCGGCGTGTGGTCGGAATGGTCGGCGACCGAGCGCCAGCGCTACTATCTCGACATCACCAAATGCGCCGCCGCCAATAACGGCATGTGCCCAGGCTTCCAGGTCGAACATGCCGGCACCTTCGCCGACCAGAAGACGACCAGCGGCACAACCTTCGGCGGTGTCGCCGGCGTCGGCTATTTCGAACACACCGGCTGGTCGCAATACCAGCCGTTCATCGAAGTCGACATCAAGCCGATCGAAAACCTCACCATCACGCCCGGCGTGAAATACGTGTGGTGGGACCACACGATCGACCCCGGCTCGTTGATCAAGGGCAAGACCACGAGCACACCGCCAGGGCCGTCGATCTATGGCACGGGCCTGCTGCCCGGTGTTGCCGGACCGCAAGTCAACCCAACGAGCTTCACCACGACCAGAACGCTTCCCTTCGCGACGGTCAACTACAAGCTGCAGCAGAACTGGAGCGTCTACGCCCAATACGCCAACGGCATCTACGTGCCGGACATCACGTCGTTCGAACTCAACGGGCCGATCGGAAGCTTCCCCAAGCCGCAGACCACGACGAACTATCAGTTCGGCACTGTCTATTACGGCGACAATTTCTCGATCGACGCCGACGTCTACTACATCGACAGCGACAACACGATCCAGCAGATCACCGGCGGGACGTGCCCGCCCGGCGATACCTGCAACGTCAACGAGGGCACGGTGACATACAAGGGCGTCGAGGGCGAAGGCACCTATGCGTTCGACGAGGAGCAGTGGGACGGCGCGCTTGCCGGCCTGTCGATCTTCGGCAACGGTTCGATCAACTCGGCCAAGGCGCACACCAATGCGCTCGATCCGCACTCGGCGAACGTGCAGGCCAATGCGGCACCGTTCTGGACCGCCGCCACGGGTCTTATCTACAAGCACGGATCCTGGAAGCTCAGCCTGATCGACAAGCTGACCGGCCAGCAATATGCCGACACGGCGGCCAAGCGCGCCGGCGACGTCCTCGGCGGCTCGTCGTTCTATCGCATCGGCGCCTACAACAAGATGGACTTCACCGGCTATTACGATCTGGGCGATTTCGGCACCGGCGCCGACGTCGAGATCGGCGGCGGCGTCTACAATCTGCTCAACGACCGCAGCCTGGTCGGCGTCACGATCAACGACAAGACCCTGTCCGGCGCCAATGTGCAGGACATCGCCAATCGCGGCACCAGCCTGGACCAGTACTTCTACATGCCCGAGCGCAGCTTCCAGTTCACCATCAAGGCGAAGTTCTAAGCCCGATGGGACCTGGAACGAAGCGGATCGTCATCACCGTCGCGGCCGTTCTGGTCGCGGCGGCGCCCGGCGCGTCTTGGGCCGATCCGTTTGTGACGGCAGCCGATCTGCGCGCCGATAGCCTGTTGCCGCCGCCGCCGGCACCTGGTTCGCCGCGCGCTCTGGCGGAAATTGCCGAACTCAAAGACATCGCGGCGCGCCGCACGCCGGCCGATTTCGATGCCGCGGCGCGCGACGCCCATGACGAGACCGGCGCTTTCTTCGCGGGCGCCATCGGCCCCGGCTTCGATTTCGCGAAACTGCCCGCCACGGCGCGGCTGCTGTCGGATGTGCATGACAGCGAAGAGGCGGTGACCAAGGACGCGAAGACCTTCTTCCACCGCGACCGCCCCTGGATCGCGGCGCCCGACCTCAAGACCTGCACGCCGGAAAAGCCGGGCCCGGCGCCGACCTCTTATCCCTCGGGCCACGCCACCGTCGGCTACGCCATGGGCGTCGTGCTCGCCGCCCTGATGCCGGCCAAGGCGCAGGCCATCCTTGCCCGTTCGCAAAGCTATGCGGAGAGCCGGCTGGTCTGCTCGGTGCATTTCCGCAGCGACATCGAGGCCGGCCAGGCGTTCGGTACCGCGCTCGGCCTCAAACTGTTGCAGACCCCGGCCTTTCGCGCGGAATTCGACGCGGCTGCGGCCGAGCTTTCCGCCGCGCATCTGCGCTGATTTCCCGCCCGCCGTTACCTTTCTGTCACGGCGAATCGCATAGTCTGGGCCCGGCGAACTTGGCAGCGTGCGCACTTTGCCCTTAAGGTTCGCCGCCTTGAGAGGAGTGACGGCCAAAGGGACCTCGCTGTGTTAGCCGCGCGCATGCCCGACAATTGTCCGGCTTTGGTGCTGAACGCCGATTTTCGGCCGCTCAGCTATTTTCCTCTGTCGCTGTGGTCCTGGCAGGACGCCATCAAGGCCGTCTTCCTGGAGCGCGTGAACATCCTGGAGGAATACGACCGCGTCGTGCGCTCGCCGAACTTCGAGATGCGGATTCCCTCTGTCGTCTCGCTCAAGACCTACATCAAGCCGGCGCGCAATCCCGCCTTCACGCGGTTCAACCTGTTCCTGCGCGACCGCTTCGAGTGCCAGTATTGCGGCGACG
>CAZMHP010000253.1:0-4509 GCA_964566095.1 uncultured Rhizobium sp.
GCTCCAGGCCGAAATGCGTTTCGTGCGCCGCGATCTGATAGACCGAATCCGCGCTCGTATAGACGATCGGCTTGCCGGTGCGGATATGCTCCTCGCCGAGCCGCTCGATGATCTCGGTGCCCGAGGCATGGCAGTCGCCCAAAATGCCCGGCACGCCGGTCCGCTCGATGAAGGCTTTGGTCAGCGCGGCGGGGAAGGTCGGCACCGTTTTGGGGAAGAAGCCCCAATCGTAGTCGACGGGAAGGCCCATCATCTCCCAGTGACCGCCCGGCGTGTCCTTGTTGCGACCCTGTTCGACCGCAAAGCCGTAGCGCCCCTCGATGCGGCCGGGCGTGGCGATGGTGACCGCCGGATCCGCTGCCGCCGCGGCCTTGCCCAGGCCCAGCGCAAGCAGGTTCGGAATGTAGAGCGGACCGGTCTTGCCCGAGGGGCGGCGCAGCCCTTCGGTGCAGGCGCGCGCGATATGCCCGAACGTGTTGGCGCCGGCGTCGCCGAAGCGCGCTGCGTCGGGCGCCGAACCCAGGCCGAAGGAATCCAGGACACCGATGATGGCGCGCAAACGAAGCGGTCCGTGAAATGCCTGCCCAGCCTACAGATTGTCCCGCGTGACGGAAATATATACTGACGCCTTTGGGAACGGCCGAGGGACACGCCATGAGCGAGAGCTTTGACGCACTGGTCGCGCAGGGCGCTGCCGCGATCGCCGGCGCGACGTCGGGCGTGTTCCCGAAGACGGCGTTTATTCTGGGCAGCGGCCTGGGCCCGCTCGCGCAGAAGATCGAGCAGCCGGTCGATATCGCCTATGGCCGCATCCCCGGCTTTCCCGTGCCGACGGTCGCCGGGCACGAGGGGCGCCTGCGCATCGGCACGCTCGCCGGTCATCGGATCGCCTGCATGCAGGGTCGGCTGCACGCCTATGAAGGCCATCCCGCCCAAGCCATCGCCGTTCCCATCCGCATCCTGCGGCGGCTCGGCGTGGAGCGTCTCGTGCTCACCAATGCGTCGGGCGGCCTTCGGCGCGATCTGCCGGCAGGCACGTTGATGATCGTGGAAGACCACATCAATTTTTCAGGCCGCAATCCCCTGATCGGGCCGAACGACGAAAGCATCGGTCCGCGCTTCCCCGACATGTCGCATGCCTACGATCCCGATCTGCGCGCGCAGCTCGAAGCGGCGGCGGCGCGCGCCGGCGTCGCGGTCAAAAAGGGCGTCTATGTCTATGTGCTCGGGCCCAGCTTCGAGACGCCGGCGGAAATCCGCATGTTCGCCGCGTTGGGCGCCGACGCGGTCGGCATGTCCACCGTGCCGGAATGCATCGCGGCCGTTCATTGCGGCATGAAAGTGTGCGCGCTGTCGGTGGTCACGAATTTGGCGGCGGGCATTTCGGACGTCGCGCTGACCCACCACGACACGCTCGCGGAAGCCGCGAAGGCCTACGATCGCGTGGAGCGTCTGTTTCTGCAGTTCTTTGGCGATCTCAGCGATCCGGGGCCTGCGCCACGCGGCGCAGCATAGCGTCCATCCAAGCGTTGACCTCCGCGTCGATCACAAGATGGACGCGGTCGCTGTCACCGCGATTGACGACGCGATGCGGATCGCTCAGCCGCAGATACCAGACCGTGCCCGGCGCCATCTCGACCGCACGGCGGTTGAGTTCGAAGACGACGCCGGGATTCGTCGTGATCGGAACATGGATGCGCACTGTGCCCAGTTCCGCGTCGAGGTCGTGATCGCGGTGCTCCTTGATGACCGAACCGGGCGTCAGCCGCATCAGACGCACGGCCCTCAGCGGGCACTGGAACCACGCCAGCACGCGGCGCGCATGGGGGCAGCGATCGAGCAGGACGGTGTCCTCGAACGCCGTGGCGGTCGGATCGGAATAGATCTGCATCACCGGGTGGTTGGCCCCGGCGGTTGCGCGCAGCGGCAACACGCTCCAGTCGCCGTCGTAGTTCTGGCGCACGAAGTGTTCGATCCAGGGTTCCGAGGCGAGCCCTTCAAGATCGCGTCGCAATGGGCCGGGATCGAATGCGACGGGCAGTTGGAGGCGGTCGGGCAGTGTCATTCCGGCACACTAATCAGCCCGATGGCCGACCGCCAGTTGTATCCGGCACCATCGGATTACCGCAGGCAACAAAAGGCGCGTTCGGGTCCGGCGGTCCCTTGCTATTGAATGAACGTCGAAAAATTCCGTTAACACTCACCGCTATGCAAATCTTTACTCGGCACCCGGATGATGCGGCTGAAATCAGTTTCAGGTCCGCCGGTTATCCGAATGCAGGCGCCGAGCCCCGACACGTCGCCGTCGAGCGAGAGCGGTTACGATCTCGATCCACTGCGCCTGCGCTTTTGCGACCCGGGGGTCGAGACGCGCTATCGCAGCGAGAGCCTCAATGAATCGCGCTCGATCATTCGCACCTATCTCGTCGCCGCCGCCATCCTCTATCTGAGCTTCGGCCTGCTCGACGCCCAGGTCGGCGGTGCGGTGGTCGGAACGTTGTGGTTCATCCGCTATGCCATCGTCTGTCCGATCCTCATGACGTCGGCGATGCTGACCTACGTTCCGTCCTTCGAGAAGTTCTCCCAGACGGCGATCTCGATCGCGACCGCGGCGCCGGGGATCGGCGTGGTGGCGATGACGGCGATCATGCCGCCACCGTTCAACAGCCTCTACTATGCCGGGCTCATCATGGTGGTGATCTACGGCAGCTCGCTGGTGCGCCTGCGATTCATCAACTCGGTGATCATCTCGCTGTCCCTTGTCGCGCTGTACCAATTGGTCGCGGCGGTCGTCAATCCGATCCCCTTCAAGGCCGTCGTCAACAACGACTTCTTCCTGGTGATGGCCACGGCGGTCGGCTTGTTCTCGGGCTATATCCAGGAAATGTATATCCGGCGCAGCTATCGCGCGCAGAAGGTGATCGAGGCCAAGAACGCCGCGGCGCAGATTCTGCTGCTCGAGGCCGACAAGGCCAATCGCGCCAAGAGCGAGTTCCTGGCGAATATGAGCCATGAGTTGCGCACGCCCCTGAACGCGATCATCGGCTTTTCCGACATCCTGAAGAAGCAGCTTTTCGGCGAGATCGGCAATCCGCGCTATGTCGAATATGTCGGCGACATCAACGACAGCGGCAACCACCTTCTGGCGATCATCAACGACATTCTCGATCTCGCCAAGGCGGAAGCGGGCAAGCTCACGCTGCAGGAAGACGATATCGATCTGGCGCGTTGCCTCGACGACGCCGTCCGGATGTGCCGCGGCCGCGCCGCCGCCGGCGGCATCGATCTCATCTTCGCCGATCCCGGCGAGCCCGTTCATGCCTGCGTCGACGAGCGCATCGTCCGCCAGATCGCGCTCAACCTGCTCACCAATGCGATCAAGTTCACCCATCCGGGCGGGCACGTGACGCTGTCGCTCGCGGCGAGTGCGCAGGACGGCATCGTCTTGCGTGTCGCCGATACCGGCATCGGCATCGCCCCCGGCGACATCGCGCGCGTCATCCGTCCCTTCGAGCAGGTGGAGAACGTGCTGTCGCGCAGCCATGGCGGCACGGGCCTCGGCCTGCCGCTGACCGCCAAGCTGGTCGAGCTGCATGGCGGGCGGCTGACGATCGAGAGCCAGGTGGCGCAGGGCACCACCGTGACCGTCCGGTTTCCGCCCGAAAGGCTGCGCCAGGCGCCGACCGAACGGATGCTCAGGACGGCCTGAGGGCGCCGCTCAGCCCTTGCGCACGAACAGCATCCGCACGCGGCCGGTCCGCTCGGTCTCGGTCCAGGCCTTCGCCGCCGGCAGTCCCTCGGCCCACTTCATCATGCAGGCGTCGTCGCGGTATTGCAGCGTCCAGTCGGCAATGAACTCCATCGGCCAATAGTTCGACAGCGGGCACTCGTTCATATTGCCGATGATCAGCAGGCCGCCCGGCATCAGCAGGTCGTACAGCCGCTTGACCAGCGCCTTGGCGCGATGGTCGGTCAGATAGTCCAGCAGGCCGACCGAATAGACCAGATCCTGCGGCGGCAGGCCGGCAAGGCCCTCGGTGCCGCGCAGGATATCGGTGAAGGACAGGTTCAGCCCGTGGACCGCGATGCGCCCCTCGGAGTTGAGCACGAAGGGGTAGGTCGACTCGTTCGCATAGGCGAGGGCGGCTTCTTCCTGGTCGATCAGCGAGAACTCGGCGCGGTGTCCGCCGGCCGCATGACTTGAGAGATAACCTTCCACTTCCCGCGCCGGCCCGCTGCCGAGGCTCGTGATCCGCGCCGGCCGGTCGTGACCGCGCAGGCGCACGACGTCGGCGATGTGGATGCGCACCACTTCCATGCGCGTGCGAATGCACTCCGCGACTTCCAGGCCGATGCGATGCATCAGCATCTCATAGGCATCAGCGCCGAGCCGTTCCCAGTCATAGACCTGGTTCATGATCTCGAAGTCGCCCGGATAGCCCAGCGGCTTGGCATAGGAGCGGTCCCAGATCGCGCCCTTGCGCAGCTCGGGCGTCAGCACCAGTTCGG
>CAZMHP010000254.1:0-4432 GCA_964566095.1 uncultured Rhizobium sp.
CCGCGCTCCGCCGGATGCATCTGCCAGGGCGGCGTCGGAGGCTTGTAGAGCGTCTCCGGCCTGACGAACTTGCTATTTCCACCGCAGGGGACCGGATCGACACCGACATAGGCGGAGCGAACTTGGAATTCGGCGTCGGAATCGCTGGCGCGGTAAACAATCAACTCGTTGGCTGGCGAAACGCCGTTCCAAGTGCCGAGCTGCTGCCACGCGCCAGGTTGATCGAGAACGGTCGTGTTTCCGGTGTTGCCGCCATTGCCGACTCCGATGCCGACGCTTCCTCTGATCAACCGGACCGAGACGCACGCATATACGCGTGAAGGGCCCGTATCCGGCTGCAGGAATGCCTGTACCAATCCGTCCCCACCTGATTGGACGAGGACGTCCAGCATATAGCCGCCGGATGCGTCCCCGGTCGGCGTTCGCGACGTGATCACCCGTCCACCGCGTTGCCCGGTCCACACCGACCAATGGTAGGCAGCCGCCGGGCCGCCCAGCGGATCCGGACTGGTCGCCGTCACCACCACCGTGTTTCCGGCCGAAGACGGCTGGCTGAAGTCCGGATTGACGATGAGATTTGGGCTGGCGTCTGCGCCAGCCGTCATAAGCGCAGCCATGCAAGTCGCCATAAGGAGTCGCTTCGGATTCATGTGTGGTCCTCCCATGAAACGGCGCGAGATTGCCGCCGACGCCCGCCGCGCGCGCTACCCGAACGGGTAGGGACGGCGCACAGTCGTTGCGCCAAACTGAACGCCACGTCTTGGAGATGAACGGCGCATGCGTTCGGGAATAAAACTGCTGACGGCGATCTTTCTTTTTGGCGCGGGCGCCCTCCCCGCCGCAGCCGCGCCGCCCAGTGCCTTATGCAATCTCGTGGCGACGAGCTTCGCCGACGTGCTGGCGGGTTCCGTCAAGACGATGCCGGTCGGCGCGCGCACCTGCATGGTTTCGGTCGGCAGCTTCGCCGATATGTCGATCGGCATCGACGTCTCGATCAACACCGGCGACGCCGCCACGCTCAAAAGAATGCGCGGCCTGCTGCGTACGCACTGGGTCGACGAACCGGCACTCGGCGACGGCGCCTATTCGATCCTGGATGGCGGCGGCGGCGGCATGCTGCCCCAACTCACGATCAACGCGTCCAAATCCGGCAAATGGGCGATCATCGAAGTGCGTCGGCGCGCAGGATTTTCGCCTGCGGATGTCGCCAAACTTCGCGGCGACGCAAGAAAGCTTCTCGCCGGCCTATAGGGATCGGCTTGCGTCGGCCGGCGGGACCGGCGATTCTTGGATTCCAGAGGGGATCCGGGACCCGCCATGCCGCCCATGCCGCCGACACGGCTCAGCGCGACGCTGCTCGCGGCGAACGAGCGCGAGTGGTCGGCGGTCAGCGGCCTGATCGGACGCATCTATGAGTGCGCGATCGACCCGACGCAATGGGACGACACGCTGGCCGAAGCGGCGGCGCTCCTCAGCCCTCCCGAGTGGGACGTCATCATGCTCGTGTGGGAGAGACTGAGCCCGCCGGGCTGCCGCTATGTCGGGGCGACCAACCTCATCCCGATGGCGCGCGAAGTCTATCGCACGATGTTCGCGGGGCGCTCGCCCTGGTCACGCCGGATCTGGGCGCTTCCGGCCGGCCGCGTCGTCGATACCGACGAAATCATGCCGCGCTCGGAAATTCTGGAAAGCGACTTCTACCAGAAGTTCCTCAAGACCTGGAATTTGCAGCTTGCCGTGGGCGTCGTGCTCGATCGCGACGGGCCCGACAAGCTGGGATTGATCATGCCCGGCCCCCCGGGGCAGCCGCTCGACGGTCTGAAGCGCGGACTTCGCCTGCTGGCGCCGCACATGCAACGGGCGATACGCATCAGCCGCGCGCTGGGCGAATCCAATCTGCGTGCCGCTGCGGCCCAAAGCGCGATGGACGTCGTACCCAACGCCGTTGCCAGCCTGACCCCGTCATTGAAGATGATGAGCGCCAACCCAAAACTGCTCGAGCTCGTCGACACGGGCTGGGCGAAAATCGTCGATGGCGGTTTCGCCTTTACCGACCGCAAGGCGCAGCAACAGCTCGTCGAGCTCGCCGCCGCAGCAGCGCCCGCCAGTTCGGCCTTTCGCGCGACCGGCCCCGACGGCACCGACCTCGCCGTGCTGGGCGCGCGCCTGGCAACGCATACGGCGAATACCCTTGAAGGGCGCATGGAGGGTGCGGGAATTATCCTTACCATCGGTATCGGAGGACGGGCGCCGCTGATCGAGATCGACCGCCTGGCGGCCTGGTTCGGCCTGACGCCTGCCGAAGCGCGCTTGGCGGCATCGCTCTCGTCGGGGATGGCGCCGGACGACTACGCCGCGCGGCGCAATGTCAGCATGAACGCCGTTCGCTTCCTGCTGAAGGGCATTTACCGAAAAACCGGTGCAGAATCCCAGGCGCAACTGGTTGCAAAGCTTCGAGATTTGCCCGCCGCCGGGTAGCGCGGACCCATCTTGAATTTGGTCTGCCTGTCACCATTTATCGCAAAGGGTTGCGGCGCTTTCATAGGGGCCGTCATCCAACTGCGCGCTCGGGCGTTGTAGAGTGGAGCGACGCAGCCGCCGAACCGATGCGCTTGGGCGTCGGCAAAGCGGTGGAAAGGGGTCCTTCATGAGCAGTCGTGGCGTGCCGGCCCTGATGGGCGAAGGCGGACTGTCCCGCTATCTCTCCGACATCCGGAAGTTCCCGCTTCTGGAACCGGAAGAGGAATACATGCTCGCCAAGCGCTGGAAGGAGCATGAGGACCCGGGCGCCGCCCGCAAGCTCATCACCAGCCATCTGCGCCTGGTCGCCAAGATCGCGATGGGCTATCGCGGCTATGGCCTGCCCGTGTCGGAAATCGTCGCCGAAGGCAATGTCGGCCTGATGCAGGCGGTCAAGCGCTTTGAGCCCGACAAGGGCTTTCGCCTCGCCACATATGCGATGTGGTGGATCCGCGCCGCGATCCAGGAATACATCCTGCGCTCGTGGAGCCTGGTGAAGCTGGGCACCACGGCGAACCAGAAGAAGCTCTTCTTCAACCTGCGCAAGGCCAAGAACAAGATCGGCGCCATCGAGGAAGGCGATCTGACCAGCGAGCACGTGGCGACGCTGTCCGATCAGCTCGGCGTGTCGGCGCAGGAAGTGACCGAGATGAACCGGCGCCTGTCGGGGCCCGACTCCTCGCTCAATGCGCCGCTGCGCTCGGATTCCGAAAGCGAATGGCAGGACTGGCTGGCGGACGAAACGCTGGACCAGGAAACCCGCCTGGCGGACCGCGAGGAGCTGGGCGAGCGGCATTCGCTGCTCACCAACGCGATGGGCGATCTGACCGAGCGCGAGCGCGACATCATCCAGGCGCGCCGGCTGCAGGACGAACCGGCCACGCTGGAAGAGCTGTCGCAGAAATACGGCATCTCCCGCGAGCGCGTGCGCCAGATTGAAGTGCGCGCCTTCGAGAAGCTCCAGAAGCAGATGAAGAGTTCGCTCAACGACCGCCGACCGGTGGTGGTCGAGACCTCGCCGTAGCGTCCTCGCCCGCTTGCGGGAGAGGACAGCGCGGCGCCGTTCAGGCGACGCGCGGGTGAGGGGACGTCCACCGCAGGACTAAGCGCCCGGCAGACTCCCCCTCACCCGATTTGTCGCTTCGCTCCAAATCGACCTCTCCCGCTTCGCGGGAGAGGTTGTCGCGCACCGCATGCCCCGCATGCGCATCAGTGCATTCCCAAACCGCCTGACTTGCTCCCACCTATTGCGGCAGGAGGCGCTCATGACTTTCAAGATGTGGCAGGTGGATGCGTTCGCGGCGAAGCCGTTCGGCGGCAATCCGGCGGCGATCGTGCCGCTTGAGCGTTGGATCGACGACGCGCTGATGCAGCGTATCGCGAACGAAAACAATCTCGCTGAGACGGCGTTCTTCGTGCCGACCGGCCGCGGCACATATCATCTGCGCTGGTTCACGCCGCAGTCGGAGGTCGAACTCTGCGGCCACGCCACGCTGGCGAGCGCCTGGCTGATCTTCGACCGCCTCGCGCCCGAACTGGCCTCGGTCGATTTCGAAACGCGCTCCGGCATCCTCTCCGTCGCGCGCGGCGAGGACGGCCGCCACGTCATGTCGATGCCGTCGACGCCGTCGGAGCCGTTCGACACGCCGGGTCTGGCGCAGAAGATCGCCGATGCCCTGGGCGCGCCGCCGCCCACGGAAATCCTCAAATCGAGATACCTCGTCGGCGTGTGGGACGACGCGCATGCGGTGCGCGGACTCGCCGGTCCCGGCGACATCGGGCGCGTCGCGCGGGCGTACGACATCTGGGGCTTTGTCGCCACCGCGCCGGGCGATGAAGGCTATGACGTGGTCTCGCGCTTCTTCGCGCCCGACAAAGGCGTGCCGGAGGATCCCGTGACCGGCTCGGCGCA
>CAZMHP010000255.1:0-4427 GCA_964566095.1 uncultured Rhizobium sp.
TCGTCGACATGCCGATGTACGAGTGGAACGAGGACGAGAAGCGCATCGATTTCGGCCACAACCCGTTCTCGCTGCCGCAGTTCGACACGGCGCAGTTCATGACGCTCGATGCGCAGAAGGATCGCGAGAAGATCCTCGGCATCAAGGTCTTCCAGTACGACATCGTCTGCAACGGTTACGAGATGCTGTCGGGCGCGGTGCGCAATCGCGATCCGGAAGTGATGCTGAAGGCGTTCGAGATCGCCGGCAGCCGCCGCGATTTCACGGAAGCCAAGTTCGGCGGCATGCTGAACGCGTTCCGCCACGGCGCGCCGCCGCATGGCGGCTGCGCGGTGGGGCTGGAGCGCGTCGTGATGCTGCTGGCCGGCGAGGAGAACATCCGCGAGGTCACGATGTTCCCGATGAACCAGCAGGGCCAGGACCTCTTGATGAACGCGCCGACCGAAGTCCTGCCCAAGCAGCTGCGCGAGCTGCACATCCGCGTGGTGCAGCCGGAGTAGGGGGCAAACGCCCTTGTCATCCCCGGCGAGCGGTGCGGAGCACCGCGAGGGAAGGGGATGACAGTTGTGGCTCAATTCAGCTTCGTGCCCAGGCTCTTGATGCCGTCCTCGATCAGCGCGGCAGCCTTTGCGTCGGTCATGCGGGCGGCGATCAGCTTTTCGGCTGCTGCAGTTGCCGCATCGGCGGCGAGCTGGCGGATCTCGGCCATCGCGGCGGCTTCGGCCTGGGCGATCTTGTCCTGTGCCTGCTTGGCGCGGCGCTCGATCTGCTGGGTCAGCGCGGCGCGCGCGTCGGCGGCGAAGCGTGCGGCTTCCGCCTTGGCCTCGTCGACGATGGCCTGGGCTTCGCGTTCGGCGCCGGCGGCCTTCGCCTGGAAGCTGAGCAGCGTGGCCTGGGCTTCCTCGCGCAGGCGGCGCGCCTCGTCGAGCTCGCCCTTGATGGCGGCGGCGCGCGCGTCGAGCATGGTGCCGACCATCTTGGGCACGCCGACATAGAGCAGGATGGCGACGACGATGACGAAGCCAAGCGCGACCCAGGTTTCGGGATCTTGCAGCAATTGCATCGTCACGCTCCCGTCGCGGCGCGAACGGCCGCCGCGGCTTCGTCGGGCGAGACCGTCTCGCCGGTCAGATGCGCCACGATCTGCACCGCCGCGTCGCGCGCCGCGGCGACGACATGGCCGCGCGCCTCGCCGCGCGTGGCGGCGATGCGGCTCTCGGCCTTGGCGACGTCGTCCTGCGCCCTCGCATCGGCAGCAGCCTTTTCGCGCTCGATCTCGTCGTGGATCGATTTGCGATTGGCGTCGGCCAGCGACTGGGCGCGGGCGCGGGCACCGGCGAGCGCGGTCTGATAGGCGGCCTGGGCCGCTTCGGCGTCGCTTTTGTGCTTTTGCGCCTCGGCTAGGTCGCCATCGATCCGGCCGCGCCGGGCCGCGATGGTGCCGGAGATGCGCGGGCCGGCCAGGCGCCACAGCACGACGAACAGGAAGGCGAAGGTGATCGCGAGCCAGAAGATCTGGCTCGGGAACGTCTCCGTCTTGAACGGCGGAAAGCCCGCGCCTTCCTTTTTGGCGGGGACTTCCGTCGTGGCTGTCGTGCCGTCGGCCATCGCTAGTCTTACGTGAAGAGGATGATGAGCGCGATCACCAGGCCGAACAGGCCGGTCGCTTCGCAGAGCGCGAAGCCGAGCAGCAGGTTCGTGGTCTGGGTGGCGGCGGCGCCCGGATTGCGCAGCGCGCCCGACAGATAGCTGCCGAACACGTTGCCGATGCCGATGCCGGCGCCGACGAGGGCGATACAGGCAAGGCCCGCGCCGATCATTTTCGCTGCTGCGACGTCCATTGTTCTATTTCCTTTTCAGTCAGTGATGGTCGTGGAGGTGAAGCGCTTCGTTGAGATAGATGCAGGTCAGGATCGCGAAGACATAGGCCTGGAGAAACGCGACCAAGAGCTCGAGCAGCATGATGGCCACGATCAGCGCCATCGGCGCGATCGAGAGGACCGAGAGGATGCCGCCGGCGCCGCCGAGCAGCACCACGAAGCCGCCGAACACGGCGAGCATGGTGTGGCCGGCCAGCATGTTGGCGAAGAGACGCACCGAGAGGCTGATGGGGCGCGTCAGGAACGAGATGATCTCGATCGGGACCAGCAGGATCAGAAGATAGATCGGCGCGTCGGGCACGAAGAGCCGGAAGAAGCCGAGGCCGTGCTTGGCGAAGCCGGTGACGATGACCGTCGCGATCACCAGCATGGCGAGCGAGAAGGTCACCGCGATCTGGCTCGTCACCGTGAACGATCCGGGGATCATGCCGAAGAAGTTGCAGAACAGCACGAAGAAGAAGAGCGAGAACACGAAGGGGAAGAAGCGCAGCCCGTCGTCGCCCGTCGCCGAATGGATCATGTTGGAGACGAACTCGTAGGACATCTCCGCCATCGACTGGGCGCGCGAGGGCACCAGGAGGCGGCGCGACATGGCAAGCGTGAGAAACAGCGAGGCCGCGAGCACGACCACGACCATCAACAGCGACTGGTTTGTGAAATAGATGGGATGGCCGGCGATCGTCAGGAGCGGGTGCTCCGTGAAGATCGGCTTGACCGTAAATTGCTCCATGGGTTGCATGGCCACGGGGCTAGTTCTCCTCATCGTCCTTGACCGACGGCGCGGGCCCTTTGGCCGCGATGTCGGCGTTGATTTCACCCGCCGCGCGCATCACGCCCCGGATCCCCGCCGCGGCGCCCAGCACGACGAACAGGATGAGCAGCACCGGCTTGGTGTGAACGCCGAAATGTCCGGCGAGCCAGTCCAGTCCCCATCCCAGGGCGCCGCCCACGAGCAGCGCCGCCACGAGCTCCGTCGCGAAGCGGCCGGCGATACCCATCTGGCTCGGCGGCGGGCGCGACGTGCGCTGCTGCCGCTTTCGCTGGGCTTCGTCCAGCCGCTGGCCGAGGTCGCGCAGATTGCGAGGGTCGGGCATGCCTGACCGTCTCTTTCGTGCCGAAAATCCGCGCAAATCCGGCCTTCGCGGCTCCCTCGAAGGCGCGCGGACCATAGGGTTGGGTCCGAGAGGTGTCAATAACGCAAGAATGGGATTAAGCGGTTGAATTCATGGACGGAATTCGAGGCGCGGCGAAATGCGCGCTGCCTCGGTTACCAAAGCTCGATCACGCGAATCTCACTGGCAAGATGTTCGCAAAGGCGCAACCAAGCCGAATCGAATCTTCCAAGCAGGACACGATTGACAAGATTGCCTGTGCGAACCCAGAGCACGCGCGGTCCTTCACCGGCCGCCGCCATGCGCACGAAATCCAAGTCTTTGGTTACGACAATCATTTCGGATTGATCCGCCAGTGCCCAGATTACGCGGTCGTCGGCTTCACGAAGTCCGATTTCACGAACAGCTACAGCTTCGTGACCCTTGTTGCGCAGCCAAGCCGCCAAAGCAGGTGGCAGTTGCGCGTCGACAACGAATTTCACGGGGCTACTGCGCCGCGATCACAACCGGATGGCCCAAAGCGGCCACCGCATAGGCCAGGGACGCGCGGATATCATCCTGCTCGAGGTCCGGAAAGTCGTTCAAAATCTCCTCTTCCGAGGCGCCTTCTGCCAGCATTTCCAAGATATCGACGACACGGATGCGCATGCCCCGGATGCACGGGTGACCATGACACTGCTCGGGCCGGATCGTAATGCGGGAGAGAAGGTTCTCAGCCATGCGGTGACGATAGCGCATTTAAAACTTCCTAACCACTACTCCGCAGCCACCTTCTCCGCCTCGGCGAGCGTAACGGACACGAGTTGGCTCACGCCGCGCTCGGCCATCGTCACGCCGAAGAGGCGGTGCATGCGGCTCATGGTCAGCGCGTGGTGGGTGATGACCAGGAAGCGCGTGTCGGTCATGCGCGTCATCTCGTCGAGCAGGTTGCAGAAGCGCTCGACATTGGCGTCGTCGAGCGGCGCGTCCACTTCGTCCAGCACGCAGACCGGCGCCGGGTTCACCAGGAACACCGCGAAGATCAGCGCCATCGCGGTCAGCGCCTGCTCGCCGCCCGAGAGCAGGGCGAGCGATTGCAGCCGCTTGCCCGGCGGGCGCGCGAAGATCTCCAGGCCGGCTTCGAGCGGATCCTCGGATTCGGTGAGGGAGAGTTTGGCTTCGCCGCCTTCGAACAGCTTGGAGAACAGCGTCTGGAAGTTGGCGTTCACCTTCTCGAAGGAGGCGAGCAGGCGCTCGCGGCCTTCCTTGTTGAGGCTGGTGATGCCGCGGCGCAGCCGCTCGATGGCGCCGACGAGATCGTCGCGGTCGGCGATGAGGGTCTGCAGCCGCGTCTCGTGCTCGGCGGCTTCTTCCTCGGCGCGCAGGTTTACGCCGCCCAATTGCTCGCGCTCCTGCTTGAGCTTTTCGACGCGCTTGTCGGCCTGTTCGAGCGAGG
>CAZMHP010000256.1:0-4407 GCA_964566095.1 uncultured Rhizobium sp.
CGGCGGCGCTGGGACATCCCGACGCAATCCTGCGTGCTGGCGCATGTCACGACGACGCTGAAGGCGATGGCGCAAGGCGCACCGGTCGATCTGGTGTTCCAATCCATCGCCGGCAGCGAGGCGGCGAACAAAAGCTTCGGGGTCAACCTTGCGCTCCTCAAAGAAGCACGCGAGGCCGCGCTGGCGCTGAAGCGCGGAGCGCTCGGCGACAACGTGATGTATTTCGAGACCGGACAGGGCGCGGCGCTGTCGGCGGGTGGGCATCACGGCGTCGATCAGCAGACGATGGAGACGCGCGCCTATGCGGTGGCGCGGCATTTCAAACCGTTGCTCGTGAACAGCGTGGTCGGCTTCATCGGGCCGGAATATCTGTTCGACGGAAAAGAGATCACGCGCGCGGGCCTCGAGGATCATTTCTGCGGCAAGCTGCTCGGCCTGCCGATGGGCGTGGACGTCTGCTACACCAACCATGCCGACGCCGATCAGGACGACATGGACAATCTGCTGACGCTCCTGGCTGTCGCGGGCTGTACCTATGTGATGGGCGTGCCGGGCGCCGACGACGTGATGCTGTCCTATCAGAGCACGTCATTCCACGACGCGCTTTACGTGCGCGAGGTCCTGAACTTGAAACCGGCACCGGAGTTCGAGTCGTGGCTGCTGCGGATGGGGATCGTCGATGCAGGCGGGCGCGTGACGCCCAGACTCGCCGGGAGCGCAGCGGCGCGGCGGCTGGCGTTCATTCCATGACCGACGCGGACGAATGGCATGCGCTGGCGGCATTCACGCCGGCGCGCGTGGCGCTCGGACGCGCGGGCAGCGCATTGCCGACGAAGCGCGTGCTGGAATTCCAGCTGGCGCATGCGCGCGCCCGCGATGCGGTGAACGCCCCGTTCAACGCCACGACGTTGGCGAAGGAACTGGGCGCGATCCCCCTGGAGACCCGCGCGGCCGACCGCACCGCCTACCTTGCCGATCCCGACCTCGGGCGCAGCTTGAGCGATGCTTCGCACGCAAAGCTGACGCGCGGCGCCTATGACGCGGCCCTTGTCGTCGCCGACGGCTTGTCGGCGATCGCGATCCAGGCGCATGGGACCGCGCTGGCGAGGCTGATCCGTGCGCATCTGGCGGAGTTCAAATGGGCGCCCGTGACGATCGTCACGAACGGACGGGTCGCCATCGGCGACGAGATCGCGCTCGCGCTCGGAGCCGCGCTGGCGGTGGTCCTGATCGGCGAGCGGCCGGGACTTTCGGCGGCCGACTCGGTGGGCGTCTATCTGACCTACAAGCCGCGCCCCCGCTTCACGAAGGACGCCGAGCGCAATTGCATCTCCAACGTGCGGCCCGGGGGATTGCCCCTCGACGAGGCGGCGCACCGGCTGGCCTGGCTGGCACGGCAGGCGCTGCGAATCGGAGTGACCGGTGTCAGCTTGAAGGAAGACGCGCCGGAGCGATTGACTGGCGAAGGTTCCGCCGGCTGATAGAATTGCTTGACGCAAGTTTGGGGGAATCAGATGGCGTGGCTCGCGAAATATCAACCGCAATTGCTCAGCGTCCTGCGCATCGTGGCGGGCCTGCTGTTCTTGGAGCACGGTATGCAGAAGATCCTGCATTTCCCGCCGATGCCCGCCGCCATGATGGCCGCGATCCCGCCGAACGTGGCCCTCATCATCACGGTCGCCGGCATCATCGAGCTTATCGCCGGCGCACTGATCACGATCGGGCTGTTCACGCGGGTCGCCGCCTTCATCGGCTCGGGCGAGATGGCATTCGCCTATTGGCTCGGTCATGTCGCGCGCAGCCACTCCTTCTTTCCCGCCATCAACGGCGGCGACGCCGCGATCCTGTTCTGCTTCGCCTTTCTGTTCATCGCGGCCGCAGGCCCGGGCCCCTGGGCATTGAGCCAATCGCGGTCGATTTGATTTGAACGCCTCGTACGTCGGGATGCGCTAGCATCGGCGCCATGCACGGCACCCCGCCCCTGACGCCGGATCTGCTGCTCAGCGCCTATGCGCAGGGGCTCTTCCCAATGGCCGAGCGGCGCGACGACACGGGCCTGTTCTGGGTGTCGCCGGACCGGCGCGGCCTCATTCCGCTGGACGGCTTTCACATCCCCAAGCGCCTGGCGCGCACCGTCAGACGCGACCACTACGCGGTGAGTTTCGATCGCGCCTTCGCGGACGTGATGCGGGCCTGCGCCGACACGCGCGGCGAGACCTGGATCAACGCGGAAATCCTGCGGCTGTACACCGCACTACATGCCAGCGGCTATGCGCATTCGGTGGAATGCTGGCGGGAGGGCAAGCTGGTCGGCGGGCTCTATGGCGTGCGCCTGGGCGCCGCGTTCTTCGGGGAGAGCATGTTCTCGACCGCGCGCGACGCCAGCAAGGTGGCGCTGGTCCATCTGGTGGCGCAATTGAAGCGCGGCGGCTTCACGCTGCTCGACACGCAGTTCCTGACCAGCCATCTGGCGCAGTTCGGCGCATGCGAGATTCCGCGCGAGGCCTATCTGCTGCGCCTCGAAGACGCGCTCAACCGGCATGCCGTCTGGCCGGCATCCGCCGGCGAAGGCTATTGGCTGGCGTCTTCCGGCAGCGCGATCGATTTTTCGGTATCGGGCGCGTCGGGCGATACCGGCTTGACCGGCTTGGTCGGCCCGATGACGACGGTCTCGCCGGGCGCCACGGCCCTGCAGGTCATCACCCAGGCGTCGTAGAGCGGATGCTCCACGCCGTTGAGGCCGGGGCTCGACGCATACATCCAGCCCGAGAATATCCGCCGCGCCGGCTGGTCGGGGCGGTGATCGTCGATCTGCACGAAAGCGGCGGTTTCCGGCGTCTCGGAGGGTGGCGTCGAATAGCAGAAGCGCGCGGTGATGGTCAGGGTGGCGAACTGCACCGACTTGCCGATGGGGATCAGCAGAGTGGTGGCGCGCCCGGTGATCTTGTCCAACCCGCGCATGACGAGGGTCAGCGGGCCCTTCGGCTTGGGCGGCTCGATCGGTGCCGGCGGCGCGGCGGCGGCCGCGTGGGCAGCGGGCTTGGCGGCCGGCTTCGCCGCCGGTGCGGCCTGCACGGCGACCGATCCTATCGCGAGCGCGGCTGCGCCGAGCAGCAGAACGTTACGGGTGCGCACTGGGAGTGCTCGGAGCTGGTTGCGGCGCGGGCTTCTGCTGGTTGTTGTTGCCGCCGCCGATGAAGCGGCCGACCAGGCCCATCAGATCGACCGCGCCTTGGACGTTGGTGATCTGCCCACCCGGCTTCAGCATCGTGTCGCTGCCGCCCGGCGAGATCGACAGATAGGAGCCACCGAGCAGGCCCGAGGACGTCACCATCAACGACGAATCGTCGGGGATCGGAATGTCCTTGTGGATGCTCAGATGAAGGGTGACCAGATAGGTCTTGGGATCGAGCGTCAGCCCGTCGACCGCGCCGATCTTGATTCCCGACAGGCGCACATCGGTGCCGGTGGCGATGCCGTCGACGCGCGGCATGCGCGCGGTGATCTCGTAGCCCGTCAGGCCGCCGGAATTCGTCGTGGTGTAGGTGTACCAGAGAAACGCCGCGGCGATCGCCACGACGATCGCCCCGATGATCGTCTCGACCGTGTTGTTGCCCATGTTCTACTCCGGCTTCCACGCCTGATAATCGCCCGTCGCGTGCGGGCGCACGCCGCCCGCCAGCAGGCTGCCGTCCGGACGATAGGCCTCCGCCGTGCCCGTCAGATTGGGCCGGTGCTCCTTCTCCCAGGACTTGGTCTTGAAGGGTGCGGTGGTCGGCGGATCGGCAAAGGTATGATGCAACCAGCCATGCCAATCGGGCGGCACGCGACTGGCTTCGACCAAGCCGTTGTAGATCACCCACCGGCGACTGCCCTTTTTCGACTGATAGTAGCGATTGCCGTATTTGTCGGTACCGACGAGCGCGCCCGAGAACCAGGTCGTCGTCAGCGTCCCGAGCGTGGCGCCGTGCCACCAGGCGTAGAGCATGCGGATGAAGGACATAGACCGGGCAGACCCCCTGGAATCGACGGCCGCGAATATAGGTGGCGACGCGGCATGATGCCATTGAGACATGGGCGACACGGTGACCTTTTGAGGCAGGCGGGCAAAGCAGCCGCCACGCCAACCCTGCTTTGCCCGCCTGCAGGTTTCGTCGTGGGATGACTATCCACAATCGATCCAAAAAGGTCCGTCGAGTTCCGACTGTCATAATCGCGAAAAAATTTTCTGCGCGATTCCGGTTAACCGCTTGACAGGGCCTTTTCCCCAACAAAAACGCACCTTCACATACCCACCACATATGGTGGGTAAGATTTCGTTTACTACTTTTCGCTTGCGAGCGTTTTCGAACGGTGCCCATACTTGGGGCCTGTCGCTCCTCGCGACACCAAATCTGGCGGACGGAA
>CAZMHP010000257.1:0-4374 GCA_964566095.1 uncultured Rhizobium sp.
CTTTCCTCCCCCGCTGTTGCGGGGGAGGTGCCGAGCGCAGCGAGGCGGAGGGGGCCAGCGCCGCGATTGCAGTGCGGGACTGCTCCCCCTCCACCGCTTCGCGGTCCCCCTCCCCCGCAACAGCGGGGGAGGAAAGTGGTGACCACCGTCCTCGCCGTGGTCGGCCTCGCGCGCGAGGCACGCATCGCGCGCCGCGCCGGCCTCACGCCGGTGATCGGCGCCACGAGCGGCGCTCTGCTGGAGCAGCGCCTCGCCGCCGCCATCGCCAAGCACCGGCCCAAAGGCATCGTCAGCTTCGGCATCGCCGGCGCGCTGGCGCCGCTCCTGAAGGTGGGCGACGTCGTGATCGCGACCCATATCGTCCATGGCGACGAGCACTACGCGACCGATCCGGGGTGGAGCGGCATCCTGCGCGAGCGCTTGGCCGCAGCGCATTCCGTGGTGCTGGCGGGCCACGGGCAGGCGGTCAGCCATATCGACGGCAAGCGGCGCCTCTTCGCGCTGACGGGCGCGCATGCGGTCGATATGGAAAGCCACATCGCGGCGCGGTTGGCGGCACGCGGCGGCGTTCCGTTCGTCGCTTTGCGTACGATTTCCGATTCGTCGCTCAAGGGCCTGCCGCCCGCCGCGCTGGAGCCGCTCAAGGACAACGGCAAACCCAGCCTTCGCCGCGTGCTGGCGAGCGTGGCGGGCGAGCCTTCGCAGATCCCGGATCTGATTCAGACCGGCCGCGATGCCGGCCGCGCCTTCACGGCGCTGCGCCGCGCCCGCGACGCCGCGGGGCCGCTGCTGGGATTTCCGGAAGGGGCATGAATCACCTCCCCTTCTATGGGGAGGTGAAGGCTACTCCGCCGCTTCGGCCGCTGCCGGCTTTTTCTTCTTCTGCGCTTGAACTTCGGCCAACTTCTGCTCGACATGCTGCGAGAACACGAACTCCGCCGGCCGCTGGTTCGTCGTGTCGATATCCGGCTTGAACGGCCCGCTCGTCTTCACGCCGCGTACCGCGAGCGGGATGAGCTTGTGCGGATGCTTGATCGAGTCGATCACCGCCGTGCCCTCGAAGCCGCAATGGACCATGCAGTCCTGGCACTTCTCGTATTTGCCGACGCCGTATTTGTCCCAGTCGGTGCCGTCGATCAGCTCCTTGAAGGTCTTCACATAGCCTTCGCCGAGCAGATAGCAGGGCTTCTGCCAGCCGAACACGCAGCGCAGCGGCATCGACCACGGCGTGCATTCATAGGTCTGGTTGCCGGCCAGGAAGTCGAGGAACAGGCTCGACTGCGTGAATTCCCAATTCTTGCCGCCATTGCCCCGGCTCAGGATGTCGCGGAACAGCTTCTTGGTGCGGTCGCGGTTCAGGAAGCTGTCCTGGTCCGGCGCGCGCTCATAGGCATAGCCCGGCGAGATGGTGATGCCGTCCAGGCCCATCTCCATCATCGTGTCGAAGAACTTCGCGACGCGCTCCGGAATGGCGTTGGAGAACAGCGTGCAATTGATCTGGGTGCGGAAGCCCTTGGACTTCGCCAGCTTGATGGCGTCGATCGCCTTGTCGTAGACGCCGTCCAGGCACACCGAGTGGTCGTGCATCGCCTTGTCGCCGTCCAGATGGATCGACCAGGTGAAGTTGGGATGCGGCTTGTACTGGTCGATCTTCTTGGAAAGCAGGATCGCGTTGGTGCACAGGATCACGAACTTGTTGCGGTCCAAAAAGCCTTGCACGATCTGCGGCATTTCGCGATGCAAAAGAGGCTCGCCGCCCGCGATCGAGACGGCGGGCGCGCCGCACTCGTCGATCGCCTCCATGCACTCCTGATAGGAGAGGCGCTGGTTCAGGATGTCGTCCGGATAATCGATCTTGCCGCAGCCGGCGCAGGCGAGGTTGCAGCGGAACAACGGCTCGAGCATCAGCACGAGCGGATAGCGTTTGCGGCCCGTCAGATGCTGCTTCATCACATAGGCGCCGATGCGCGCCGCCTGCTGAACCGGAATGCCCACTGTCAGATCTCCTGCGAACTCAAGCTGCCGGTGCGCGATCGTTGCGAAGCTCCGCCGGCAGGCGGAACTCGATGTGCTCTTTCTTGCCGTCCATCGTCTCGACCGACACGGGCGCGATGCGCCCCAGCGCGGCGATGACGTCCTCCACAAGCCGTTCGGGCGCCGACGCGCCGGCCGTCAGGCCGACCCGCGTCTTGCCCTGGACCCATTCGGGTCTGAGTTCGCTGCCATCCGCCAGCAGATAGCTCGGCACGCCCACTTCGCGGCCGATCTCGACCAGCCGGTTGGAGTTGGACGAATTCTTCGCACCCACCACCAGGATCACGTCGGCCACTTCGGCGAGCTGGCGCACCGCCGTCTGGCGGTTCTGCGTCGCATAGCAGATATCGGTGGTCTCCGGCCCGACGATGTCCCTGAAGCGCTTCTTTAGCGCCAGGATGATGCCCTTGGTATCGTCGATCGAAAGCGTCGTCTGGGTGATATAGGCGACCGGCGTATCGATCGGTATCGTCATCGTCGCGACCTCGGCCTCGGACTGCACCAGCGTCACCGGCGCGCCGACCTGGCCCATCGTGCCTTCGACTTCGGGATGGCCGGCATGGCCGATCAGGATCAATTGCCGACCATGGGCGACATAGCGCTTGCCCTGATTGTGAACCTTGGACACCAGCGGGCAGGTGGCATCGAGCACGGGAAGCTGACGCGCCTGCGCGGTCTCGACTACGCTGCGCGGCACGCCATGGGCGCTGAACACGGTGACGGCGTTGTCCGGAACTTCGTGAAGTTCCTCCACGAACACCGCGCCCTTGTTCTTCAGCGTATCGACGACATGCTTGTTATGCACGATCTCGTGGCGGACATAGACGGGCTCGCCGTACTTCTCGAGCGCCCGTTCGACGATGTCGATCGCGCGCACGACGCCGGCGCAAAACCCTCTGGGCTGGGCGAGAATGACCCGCATCGGCACTCCTGTCCTCACGGGCAATCATGCCCGATTTCGTGGCTATAGCCACCCTCATGATGCGGTGCAACCACACACGCGCAAAGACCGCTGGCATTTACCATCCCCAGCATATAGGTCTGCCGTTCAGGTCGAATAAGTGTGCTAGGCTTGATCGCTATGTCCCTGCCGGTTTTGGGGAAATAAGAGCCGGCAGCCATACGGGGTGTTCATGGTGAGTACGTCACACGGGGTGCCGCGAGCGCCGGCCCGCCCCATGAGTGCAGCCTTGCCGCAGGCCTTGGCCGCGGCCGCCAGCGCGGTGGACGAGGCGCTGGAGCGCGTCCTGCCCAAGCCGCATGGCCTGCACGCGCGCGTCCATGAAGCGATGCGCTATGCCACCTTCGCCGGGGGCAAGCGCCTGCGGCCGTTCCTGGTCCTCAACGCCGCCAAACTGTTCGGCGTCGATCCCGCCCGCGCGGCGCGCGTCGGCGCGGCGATCGAGGTCCTGCATACCTATTCGCTGGTGCATGACGATCTGCCCTGCATGGACGACGACGAGCTGCGCCGCGGCCGCCCCACCACGCACATCGCCTATGACGAAATGACGGCGGTGCTCGCGGGTGATGCGCTTTTGACACTCGCCTTCGAAATTCTCGCCCATCCCGACACGCATGCGTCCGGCGACGTCCGTGCCGCGCTGGTGCTGCGTCTGGCCGAGGCATCCGGCGCCGACGGCATGATCGGCGGCCAGATGATCGACATGCAGGCGGCGCAAAGCGCCTTCGGCGCCGATGAGGTGATTCTGCTCCAGCGGCTGAAGACCGGCCAGCTCTTCGAATTCTCCTGCGAGGCCGGACCGATCCTGGGCAAGGCGTCCGACGAGCATCGCGACCGGCTGCGCGCTTTCGCCCGCGACATGGGGCTCGTGTTCCAGATCACCGACGATCTGCTCGACGTCACCTCGACGGCGGAGAAGACGGGCAAGGCGGTCGGCAAGGACAAGGATCAGGGCAAGGCCACACTCGTCTCCATCATGGGCGTCGATGGCGCCCGCGCCGAAGCCGAACGGCTCGCCCGCCGCGCCGCCGCCACGCTTGCGCCTTACGGCAACGCCGCGCCCGAACTCGTCGATCTTCCCCTCTTTCTCCTGGACCGAGAGTCCTGATGTCGGACCAATCGCGGACTCCGCTTCTCGATACCGTTGTTTATCCCGCCGATCTGCGCCGGCTGGACAAGGCGCAGCTGCGCCAGTTCGCCGACGAGCTGCGCCATGAGCTGATCGATGCCGTCTCGGTGTCCGGCGGTCATTTCGGCGCCGGTCTCGGCGTGGTCGAGCTGACCGTCGCGCTGCACTACGTCTTCGACACGCCCGCCGACCGCGTCATCTGGGACGTCGGCCACCAGGCCTATCCGCACAAGATCCTCACCGGGCGGCG
>CAZMHP010000258.1:0-4365 GCA_964566095.1 uncultured Rhizobium sp.
CCGTCGCGCAGCTTGTAGTGCCGCGTGTAGTAGAGGATGCCGCAGGGGCTCGATTCCTCGCGCACCGTCGCGCCTTGCGCGCGCAGCCATTCGGGAAAGCTCGTGTTGCGTCCCGTCGCGTCGACCACGATGTCGGCCTTCATGTCCTCGAGCGCGCCGCCGCGCTCGACCTTCAATCCCTCGGCTACCAGGCGGCCTTGGTCACGTCGCAGGAGCAGCCCGCGCACGCCGACATCGGAGACGAACGTCACGCCCGGCAGCTTGGCCGCGTAGCGGCGCAGGATCAGCTCCAGCGTCGTGCGCCGGCTGAACAGCAGCTTCAGATCCTCGTCGCCCTTCGCCGGCACGTAGTCGCCGTTCAGCGTCGGTGGCAACCCGTCCTGAAAGCCGAACAGCCGCGTGCCCTCGGCCAGCAGCTCCGCCATCAGGTCGGGATAGCGGTCGCGGATGAGCGAGGTGAGCCGGCCCAGGAAGGCGTGGCTGTGGCGCAGCTGCGTGGCGCCGCGCCGCTCCCATTCGTAGAACGCCGCGTCCGCCGAGACGGAGGGCGGCGGCGGATCGCGGTCGAGCAGCGTGATGCGGCGCGTGCCGCCGCCGAAGGCGAGCGCGGCGCCAAGACCCGCAATGCCGCTGCCGGCCACCACAATATGTTCGTCGCTCCGCATCACAGCCCTTCGGTCACCTTGGCAATCGCACCGCCGCCAGCGCCAGCGCGCCCCAGCCGATCAGAAAACAAACGCCGCCGAACGGCGTGACGATGCCGAAGCCGCGCACGCCGGTCAAAGCGAGAAGATAGAGCGAACCGGAAAAGAGCAATATGCCGCCCAGGAAAAATGCCGCCGCTGTTGCCGCCGCGCCTGCCGCTGCGTCACGCATGGCGAACGCCGCCAAGCCGATGGCGAGTGCGTGGTACATGTGATAGCGCGCGCCGGTCTCGAACACGCCCAGCGCCTCCGCGTCAATCCGGCCCTGCAGCCCATGCGCCGCGAAGGCGCCGCACACGACGGCAAGACCGCCATTGACCGCCGCGATCAGCAGCCAGCCGTTCATGCGCAGCCGCAGCCGCCGTGATGGCTATGTGCCAAGGGCTCGCGCGACTTGGCGATGGCGGCGCGCGACAGCTCGACGGTCGCGGCGAAATCGGCGCGGGCCGCGTCCATGCGCCCCCGCTCGGCCATCAGATCGAGCACCGTCATCGCCATCGATTTGGCGCCGTCGATCACCGCCGCGTCGCCCTTGTCGGACGCCGCGTAACGCGTGAACTCCGGATTGTGGATCACCACGCCGGCCGGCGCGATGCCCAGCATCGGATGGATGGAGGGCACCAGATGGCTGACATTGCCCATGTCGGTCGATCCGGAATAGCCGGGCGGCAGCTGGTCGACGGGAAAGAACTCGCGGCCCAGCGCGATCGCGTTCGCCTCATAGGCTTCCGCCATCGGCCAGTTGGTCTTGAGGTCGAGATAGTCGGTATCGCCCCAATGCACTTCCAGCCGGCAGCCGGTGGCGAGCGCGCCCGCCTCGAAGCATTTCTGCACCCGCGCCTTCAGCGGCGCCAGCTCATGCGCATCGACGGCGCGGACATAGAAGCGGCAGGCGGCGCGCTCCGGCACGATGTTGGGCGCCAGCCCGCCCTCGGTGATGATGCCGTGGATGCGGTCGGTGTTGCGGATGTGCTGGCGCAGTTGCGCGATCGATTGATAGGCCGTGACCACGGCGTCCAGCGCGTTCAGGCCGCGATAGGGCATCGCCGAGGCGTGCGCCGAAAGGCCGTGATAGATCGCCTCCACTTCCGAAATGGCGATGCACGGCATGGTGACGAGGTTCTCGTTCGACGGATGGATCATCATCGAGGCGTCGACGCCGTCGAACGCGCCATGGCGCGCCATGATCTCCTTGCCGCCGAAGCGTTCCTCCGCCGGCGTGCCCAGATAGCGCACGCGGCCCGGCAGCCTGCCGTTCAGCTTGGAGAGCGCCATCGCGGCGCCGAAGCCGGCGGTGGCGATGATGTTGTGGCCGCAGGCATGACCGATGCCCGGCAGCGCGTCGTATTCGGAGAGGATCGAAATGTTCGGCCCACTCGAACGGCCGAACTCGGCGGCGAAGGCGGTGTCGAGTCCGAAGGCGCCGCGCGTCGCGGTCACGCCATGGCGTTCGATGCCGTCGGCCAGGCGCTTGGCGGCCTTGAATTCCTCCAGCGCCAGCTCCGGCTCGTCGTGAATCGCATGGCTCAGCGCCAGCAGCTCGGCGCGCATGTCCTCGACCGCCGAGCACACGTCTTTCTTCAATTGTTCCAATGACATAGAGAGGTCTTTCCGATCGTCAACCCTATCATAGACAGTCCTCGCGGCCTTTGCGAAGGTCGCCGCCATGACAAACTTCGCAACCGCGGCGGACGGTATCCGCCTCGCCTATGACATCGTCGGCGACGGTCCCAAGGACATCGTCCTCATCCACGGCTTCGCCTCGTCGCGGGCGCAGAATTGGCGCGACACCGGCTGGTACGACACGCTGACCGGCGCCGGCTTCGCGGTGACCGCGATGGACGTGCGCGGCCATGGCGAGAGCGACAAGCCCCACGATCCAGCGGCCTATCGCGATCTCGCCGGCGACGTCCTGGCGGTGATGGACGACGCCGATATCGGTGTCGCGCATGTCATGGGCTATTCGATGGGCGGGATGATCGCGATCCATGTCCTGCTGAACCATCCCGAGCGCGTCGCATCGCTCGTCATCGGCGGCGTCGGCGAGAGCTATGTGAAGCGCGGCCGCGACGCGGATGTGGTGCGCCGCTCGATGATCGCGGACGCGTTGCTGGCGCCGGATCCGGCCAAGATCGCCGATCCGACCGGGCGTGGCTTTCGCGCCTTCGTCGACCAGCCGGGCAAGGACCGGCTCGCGCTCGCCGCCTGCATGCAGGCGCCGTCGAGCGTCCTGCCGCGCGAGGCGCTGGCCAAGGCGCAACGTCCGGTGCTCGTCGTCTGCGGCGAAAAGGACGAGCTGACCGGCGCGCCGGATGGCCTCGCGAGCGCCTTTCCGAACGGCCGCGCCGTCACGGTTCCCAAGCGCGACCACATGACGGCGGTGGGCGACAGGATATACAAGGACGCGGTCTTGGAATTTTTGGGGTCGTAACGCCCACACCACTGTCATCCCCGGCGAGCATCGCGCGCGCGAGCGCGCCATGCGAGGGAAGGGGACCCAGGTGCCAGCCACCGTCGCAGTGCTTCCGGCCTGGGTCCCCTTCCCCTCGCATCGCTAGCGCGATGCTCGGCCGGGGATGACAGGTCAGTTCAGGGATGAAGATATGAGCCACGCGAAAGACGACCACTCCCAGAAGCCCTCCGCCAAGCTCGATCGCAACGCGTTCGACTGGGCCGATCCGCTGCTGCTCGAGCAGGAACTCTCGTCCGAAGAGCGCATGGTGCGCGACAGCGCGCGCGACTACTGCCAGGACAGGCTCGCCGGCCGCGTCAAGCTCGCCTTCCGCAACGAGACCTTCGACCGCGCCATCATGACGGAGATGGGCGCCCTCGGCCTGCTCGGCTCCACGCTGCCCGAGGACTATGGCTGCGCCGGCCTGAATTATGTCTGCTACGGCCTGGTCGCGCGCGAGGTGGAGCGCGTCGACAGCGGCTACCGCTCGGCGATGAGCGTGCAGTCCTCGCTCGTCATGCATCCGATCTACGCCTATGGCTCGGAGGAGACGCGGCGCAAATACCTGCCCAAGCTCGCGAGCGGCGAATTCGTCGGCTGCTTCGGCCTGACCGAACCCGATCACGGCTCCGATCCCGGCGGCATGACGACCCGCGCGGTGAAGGAAGCGAACGGCTACCGCCTGAACGGCGCCAAGATGTGGATCACCAACTCGCCGATCGCCGATGTCGCGGTGGTGTGGGCCAAGCTCGACGACGTCATCCGCGGCTTCGTGGTCGAGCGTGGCATGAAGGGATTCTCGACGCCGAAGATCGAAGGCAAGTTCTCGTTGCGCGCCTCCGTCACCGGCGAGATCGTGCTGGAAGACGTCCTGGTGCCCGAGGCGAACCTTTTGCCGAATGCGAAGGGCTTGGGCGGACCGTTCGGCTGTCTCAACCGCGCCCGCTACGGCATCGCCTGGGGCGCGATGGGCGCCGCCGAAGCCTGCTGGCATGCGGCGCGGCAATACACGCTGGACCGCAAGCAGTTCGGCCGGCCCCTCGCGGCAACCCAGCTCGTCCAGAAGAAACTCGCCGACATGCAGACGGAAATCACGCTGGGTCTCCACGGCGCGCTGCGGCTCGGCCGGATGATCGACAGCGGCGACGCGGCGGCGCCGGCGATCTCGCTGATGAAGCGCAACAATTGCGGCAAGGCGCTCGCCATCGC
>CAZMHP010000259.1:0-4362 GCA_964566095.1 uncultured Rhizobium sp.
ATGAACGGCGTCTCCAAGGCCTATTCGATGACCGGCTGGCGCATCGGCTATTGCGCCGGGCCAGAGCCGCTGATCAAGGCGATGGCCAAGCTGCAATCGCAATCGGCGTCGAATGCGGCCTCGATTTCGCAATGGGCGAGCGTCGAGGCGCTGAACGGGACGCAGGACTTCATCCCGAAGTTCCAGAAGATCTTCGAGGAGCGGCGCGATCTCGTCGTCTCGATGCTGAACCAGTGCAGCGGCATCGAATGTCCCAAGCCGGAAGGGGCGTTCTACGTCTATCCGTCCGTGCGCAAGCTGCTCGGCAAGAAGACGCCCGAGGGCAAGATCATCGCGACCGACGGCGATTTCGCCGATGCGCTGCTGGAGAGCGAAGGCGTCGCGGTCGTCCACGGCGCGGCGTTCGGCCTGTCGCCGTTCTTCCGCATTTCCTACGCGACGTCGAACAAGGCGCTGGAAGAAGCCTGCCGCCGCATCCAACGCTTCTGCGGAAATTTGCGGTAGGGCGCGACCTCGTCTTCGTCATGCTTCGACAAGCTCAGCATGAGGATTTTAAGAAAGGTCCTCATCCTGAGCTTGTCGAAGGATGAGGGTCGCGATTTGCACCGGTTTCGGTGCGTCTACCGCCCTGCGGCCGCCAAATCATCCGCAAAGGCCTTCAGCACCCGTGCATACTCCTCCGGATGGCTGACGTGCGGCGCGTGCCCCGCGCCCGCGATCCACTGCGTGCCGCCGCGCCACAGATTGCCCCACGAGAGCGCATCGAGCGCCTTGGGATCGAACAGGCACTCGCGCGTGCCCTGCACCAGCGCGATCGGCCCCGGCCAATTGGCCACCGTCACGCGCTGCGGTTCCAGGTGCGGATTGGCGAAGACATATTCGAAGAAATACTTTCGCAACCGGCCGTCGGCCCGTGCGGCGTCCCGCGACAGCGCTTCGCTCGGCGTTGCCGGCGCATAGACGGTCTTCACGAACGCGGCGCAGAGCTCGGCGCTCGGATGCTCGGTCGACATGAACTCGGCGCCGGGCGCGGGAAGAAACGTCGCGGCGATCTCCGCCGGATCGGGTCCGCAGGGCGGCGTGCCGGTCAGGACGAGGCCTTGCGGCTTGGCGCCATGCAGCAGCATCTCGATCGCGACATGGCCGCCGAGCGACCAGCCGACCAGCACGTAGCGCGTGACGCCGAGCGCGGCGATCGTGTCTATCGCCACATCGGCCAGGCCGGCGAGGCCATAGGTCGTCGCCGCCGTGCGCGCATCGCGCGACCGGCCGCAACCGGGCAGATCGAACGCGACCAGGCGATGCCGCGCCAGCACGCCCGACTCGAACAAGCCGCGGAACGCCTCCGTCGAGCAGCCATTGCCGTGCAGGAACACGACGGGCAAACCGTCGCCCGGCCGATCCCACACGGCGAGCTCGTCACCTCGCACCGCGAGGCGCGACGCGCCGGTTCGCGCAGGTGGGCGCGGTTCGCTGCTGGACATGGTCGCACTCCGGATCGGCGCAAGGAACGGTCCGCAGCTTAGCCGGGGCGCGGCGCGCCATGCTAGCTTCAGGCATGGACCAGAATGAGAGCGCTGTGCGCGACTGCGGCGCCTGCACCGTGTGCTGCACGGCGCTGGCGATCGAGACGCCCGAACTGCGCAAGGCGCCGGGCGTCACCTGCGCGCATGCCACGGCCAAGGGGTGCGGCATCTACCAGACCCGGTTTCCGATCTGCCGCAGCTATTATTGCGGCTGGTTCGGCCTCCCCGAACTGGACGAAAGCTGGCGGCCGGACCGCAGCGGCATCCTGATCTCGCCGCGCCGCGACGGCATCCCGCAAGGTCATGCCGCGCGCGAAGCAATCGAATTTCTCGCCCTGGGAGGCGAGGCTTCGATCCGCCGCCCGGCGTTCCTGGCCTTCCTGACGGTGCTGCTGGCGAGTCGCACGCCGGCCTTTCTCGCCGTGCCCGGACCGCGCGGCCATTACCCGGCGCGCGTGTTCCTGAACGACGCGCTGGCGGGCGTTGTGCCGGCGCGCCTCGGCGACGCGCTGGCCGGCGCGCTCGAGGCGGCGAAGGGACATCGGTTTGAGCCGATGTCCCTTGAGCCTCCGACTTAGAAACGTCCCCGCGTGCAGATGAGCCGTCCGTCGAAATTGGCGATGCGCCCGTCGCAGTCATAGGCGCCGTCGAGATAGGTCCAGCGCCAGGAGCCGTCGCGCCGCTGACAGGTCGCGCGCAAGGTGTAGCCGTCCATGCGGATATGCTGGCAGGTGCGGCGGTAGGAACCCATCGGCCCATCGTCGCGCGCGCGGCCGCGGTCGCGCCAGCCCCCGTCGCGCCAGCCGCATTCGAGCTGGCCGTTGTCGTTGACGACCCGGCCGTCGCAATCGTCGGCGTTGTTCAGCCAGGTATTGCGCCATCCGCCGTCGCGGCGGCGGCAGGAGGCGGTCAGCATGTCGCCGTCGAAGTCGATATTGCGGCACGTGTCCTCATAGGAGCCGCTTGGCCGCCAGCGCGCCTCGGCGGGCGAGGCGAAGGCGAGAAGTGAAACCGCGCCGGCGAACGCCAGGGCCGCGAAGGTCGAAATCTTCATGGGGATTCTCCAGTTGTGTCGTCAAAATGAGCAACTTCGCACGCGCAATATTCCGCGCGCGAGTGATTCATAATAACGGCTTTTGTGACGCTCGACACCTTGCCTTCGCTTGCCCGCGGCGCGAGCATCGCTCTATCGAAGTGGGGCGCGTGACGCGACCCGATGAACCGGGATGCACGCCCGCCGCGCCCTGGAGCGCAACGTCAGTTGCGCGACCGAAGAAAGGTCGCGCAACGTCAGTTGCGCGACCGAAGTGAGGACCCTCGTATGAGGGCCCGCAGGAGGCGCACAAATGTCAGGAAACAACAACGCCGGCAGAGAACCACGCGCCGTGGCCGTGGTGGGACCTTATGGCAGCGGCAAGACCACGCTGCTGGAGAGCATCCTTTCCATCACGGGCGCGGTGCAGAGAAAAGGGCACGTCGCTCAGAAGAACACCGTCGGGGATTGTTCGCCGGAGGCGCGCGCGCGCCAGATGAGCGTGGAGGTCAATTGCGCGACGACGCGCTATCTCGACCAGACCTTCACCTTCCTCGATTGTCCCGGCTCGATCGAATTCCTCGCCGAGACGCTCCATGCGCTGCCCGGCGTCGATGCCGCCATCGTGGTGTGCGAACCCGAAGCCGCCAAGCTCCAGATGCTTCAGCCCTATCTGAAGCGTCTCGCGGACCTCAAGATTCCCCACTTCCTTTTCGTCAACAAGATCGACAAGGCGCGCGGTTCGCTGCGCGATCTGCTCGCGATGCTGCAGGATGCGAGCGAGACGCCCCTGTTGCTGCGCCAGATTCCGATCGTGGAGAACGATGCCGTCACCGGCTTCGTCGATCTGGCGCTCGAGCGCGCCTATGTCTACCGCCCGCACGCCGCAAGCGAGCTGACCGACATCGCCGACAAGGATGCCGAGAAACAGGCGCGGTTCGCGATGCTGGAGAAGCTCGCCGACTATGACGAGCATCTGATGGAGGAGTTGCTCTGCGATGTCGAGCCGCCGCGCGAGGAGGTGTTCGGCGATCTCGCCAAGGAATTGGCGCAGGGCCTCGTCGTGCCCGTGCTGCTCGGCTCGGCCGAAGGCGACAACGGCATCCGCCGTCTCTTGAAGGCGCTGCGCCACGAGGTGCCGCCGGTCTCGGCTGCCGCCGCGCGACTCGGCATCGAAGCGAACGGCGATGCGACCGTTCAAGTGCTCAAGACCTATCATTCCGGACATGGCGGCAAGCTCAGCCTGGTGCGTGTGCTGGCCGGTACGCTGAAAGACGGCGCGCTGCTGCGCCGTGCCGATGGCGGTGAGGCGCGTGTCGGCGGCATCTTCGCCCTCAAGGGCGAGGCGCAGGCCAAGCTTTCCGAAGCGGCGGCCGGCGATACGGTTGCGCTGGGACGGTTGGAAGGCGTCGCGACCGGCGAGGCGCTCGGCACCGGCAAGGCCAGGCTGCCCAGGGCGGCGATCGAACACCTCACGCCGGTCTATCGCCTCGCCATCGAGGCGACCGACCGCAAGGACGAGGTGAAGCTCACCTCGGCGATCGCAAAGCTGCGCGAGGAAGACCCGTCGCTGATCTTCGACCAGAACGCCGAGCTGCAGGAAATGGCGCTGGTCGGGCAGGGCGAGATTCATCTAAAGGTCGCGGTGGAAAAGCTGCAGAGCAAATACGGGCTCAGGCTCACGGTCCATCGCCCGCGGGTGCCGTACAAGGAAACCATCCGCAAGAGCGCCGTGCAGCACGGTCGGCACAAGCGGCAGAGCGGCGGCCACGGCCAGTTCGGCGACGTGCATCTCGACATCCG
>CAZMHP010000260.1:0-4336 GCA_964566095.1 uncultured Rhizobium sp.
ACCTTCGCGAATTGCTCGAAGGTCGTGCCGTATTTGCGCGTGTGCTCGAGCCCGACATGGGCGAAGACCGACGGCATGGTGGCGGACCCGAGCAATCCTTCCGTCGCAATCCCCTTGGAGCCGCCGGCGCCGCCAAGCAGGCCAGAGCCCATCTGCTCGCAGCCGACGCACAGCACGATGTCGTAGATGCCGGCCTTGATCGCCATCCAGCCTTCGCGGAAGGCCGTGGCGCCGGTGGCGCAGGCGTTGGCGGTGTTGACGACGGGAATACCGGTCTGGCCGATCTCGCGCAGGATGCGCTGGCCGACACCCGCGGACGCCTCGAACAGATTGCCGCTGTACAGCGCCTGCATGTCCTGAATGGTGAGGCCGCAATCGTCGAGCGCCATCAGCGCCGCCTGCGCGCCGAGCTCCGGCACGGAGCGCTCCGGAAAGCGCCCGAACTTGATCATGTCCGTTCCGACGACATAGACGTCGTTGCTCATGGCGATCTCCTCAGGCGCGCGGTTCGAAGAAATAAGCGAGATAGGAATTGCCGTCCTTGTCCTTCTGCGGCACCGGACGGATCACGATGTTCACGGCCAGGTCGAACTTGATTTTCGCCGGGTCGGGATCGACGCCGAGCAGATTGCCCTTCAGCGTGCCGCCGCCATCGACATCGACGATCGCCGAAACGAACGGCACGGGTACGCCGGGGAAGTTCCGGTGCACCACGGTGAAGTTGTAGAGCTTTCCGGTCGTGCCGAGCTTGATATGCGCCATGCCGGTGCGCGCGCCGCACTTGCCGCAGGTCTGCCGCTCGCCCACGGCGACCTCGCCGCATTTGGCGCATTTCGAGCCGGCGAGATAGGGGTCCCCATCTTTGGGAATCTTCAGAAACGTCACGGCGCCCTTCGTGGTGGGCGCCGGCTTCACCGCAGCGGCCGACATCGGATTCTCCTCACGTCCGGCGGCAGCAAATCGCGGCGCGGCCCGCAACGCAACCGTTCCCTAGCGGCAGCGGGAAAGACGACGGCCGCGGCATGTATTTGCCTGGCGGACGCCACAGGCCAGCCATGATTTTCGCGGACCCTTCGCCCATCGACTGGGGAATCGCTCGCGTGACCGCACCTTTTGCATTGTTCGGGGCGTCGCACCTGATGGCCCTGGGCTTGTCCGCGGCCCTGCCGGTCCTGGCGTCGGCCGCGATCCGGCCCCTCGCCCGGCCGCGTGCCGATCAGATCTTCCGATGGGCGCTCGGCGCGGCGATGACCGTCAATTGGTTCGCCTGGATGTTGCTGCTGCACGGCAAGGGCTGGCTCGGCGTCGATAATGAATTTCCCTTGAACCTCTGCGACTGGGCGACGGTCGCCACCGTCGTCACGCTGTTCTGGCCGAATCAGCGGACCTATGAGCTTGCTTATTTCTGGGCGCTGGCAGGCACCCTGCAAGGCATGCTGACGCCGGACGTGCCGTTCGACTTTCCCGACATTCAGTTCGTGCTGTTCTTCATCTTCCACGGCGGCATCATCGCCAGCGTGTTGTATCTGACACTGGGCTTGAAAATGCGGCCCTATCCGCGATCGCTGCCGCGCGTGATCGGCTGGACATTCGTCTATGCGGGCACGGCGGGGCTGTTCGATTGGTTGAGCGGGGCGAATTACGGCATGCTGCGCGCCAAACCGCCCTATCCCACGATCCTCGACGTCATGCCGCCCTGGCCGTGGTATATCGGCGTGCTGATCGTGATGGGCCTGGCTTCGACCGTGGTATACTACGTGCCGTTCTTCGTGGCCGATCGCATGCGAGCCGCCAAAGCGATGCAACCCGCCACGGGCCGAACCGTTTCCACGCCATGACCGTGACCGATAATCGCGATCTTCAGCGCTTCGAACTTTTGGAAAATGGCGAGACCGCCTTCGCCAATTACCGCCGCAGCGGCCTGCATGTGATCATTCCGCATGTCGAGGCACCGCCGGCTCTGCGCGGCACCGGCGCGGCTTCGCGATTGATGGACGGCGTGGTCGAACGGGCGCGCGCCGAGGGTTTCAGGATCACGCCGACCTGCTCTTATGCCTTCGCGTGGTTCCGCCGGCACAAGGACGCGCAGGACGTGCTGTCCTAGTTGCGCGGCGCCGATAGTTGCGCGCCGAATTTCATGATCAGACGCTTGAGTTCGGGCTCGCCGACGAGCGTGACGGCTTCGCCGATCGGATGCCATTTCGTATCGCGCAAGGCCTTCTCCGCCCAACTCCTGTGCTGGCGCGTCACCTTCAATGGAAAGAGGCTGACGCGGCAGGGCACGCCGACGCCATGCTTCATTTCCTTGATGTAGTGAAAGACGCCCAGCGGCAGCTCGGCGATCTCGCCGCTGACGCCGGCCTCCTCGAACGCCTCGCGCGCCGCGTCCGCGCACGGGCTCGATCCCTTCATCGGCCAGCCCTTCGGCACGATCCAGCGCCGCCTGCGGCGCGTCGTGACGAGGAGGATCTCGACGCCGGATCCCATCACGCGATAGGGCAGCGCGGCGACCTGTGCGCCGACAACGGCACGCGCCGAAATGCTGCGGGGAATGGCCGACGTCGCTTTCATACGACGATGAATAATCCATGAATCGTTACGCCCAAGTATACGCGCGGGCCCGGAGCCGGCCCTGACAAGGGCCTCAGGGCACTTACGTGTCTTCCCGCTGACAAACCGCAAAGCCCAGCGCCGGCGGGCCGTGCACACTCCGGTTGGAATTCCGGCAAGAGCCCGTCCCGCCATGAGCCGCAACGTTCTCGTCGTCAACGGACATCCCGATCCGCGCCCGGAGCGCTTCTGCACCGCGCTGTGCGACGCCTATGAGGCGGGCGCCCGGACGCGCGGCTGCGCCACCCGCCGCCTGGATGTCGGCGCGCTGCAGCTTTCGACGTTGGGCGACGCCGAGGAGCCACGGCAAGGCACCTGGCAAGCCATCGAGCAAGCGTTCCGCCTGATGCGCGCCGCGGACCGCCTCGCCATCGTCTACCCGCTCTGGGCCGATGGCCCGCCCAGCGACCTACGACAGCTATTCGACATCGTGTCCAAGGTGCAGGCGCATCTGGCGCCTCAAACGTCCTCCAAGGCCAAGGACGCGCGCATCGTGGTCACCACCGCCCTGCCCGCCTTCCTCTATCGCGGCAAGAACGAGGCCGCCGGCCGGCTGGAAGGCGTCGCCGGAGCGCCAACCTTCATCGGCAGCATCGAAACGATTTCGCCCTGCCAGCGCACGCGCTGGCTGGAGCAGATTCGCGGCTTCGGCGAGAAGCTGTGCTGAGCGCCGCCTGGAGCGGTTCACCGCTTCATGGAATAGGTGAACCGCTCTAAGTTATTGTTTGATCGCAATTCCGGACGGAGCTGGAAGCGACAGCGTACCAACGCTTCGCACTTTTCCTGGAATTGCTCTAGCCCTGCACGTTGAGCGTCAGGCGCTGACCGCCGCGATCGACGACCAGGGACCAGGCGTTGGCGCCCGATAACGCGCGCACGAGCTGCGCGACGCTTGCGATGTCCGCACCATTGACCCCGCGCACGATATCGCCGGGCTGGAAGCCGTAACCGCCCGAGGGCGTTGCAGGCGCGACGGACACGATCACCACGCCCTTCGACATCAGCGGCAGTTGCAGATCGATGGCCACGGCCGGCGAGAGGTTCTCCACCTTCGCGCCGGTGAGCGGGTTTCGCCCGCCGATGGTCTGCAGATCGCGCGCCGGGCTTTCCGGCGGCAGCGCCAGCGTCACCGCGATATCGGCGGCGTTGCGGCCGAGATGGACATGCAGCTTGACCACGTCGCCCGCCTTCTTGGTGGCGATGCGGTAGTTGAGCGACTGCATGTCGTTCACCGGCTGACCGTCGACGGAGAAGATCACGTCGCCGGTGTGCAGGCCGGCATTGGCCGCGGGACCGCCGGGATAGACGCTTTTCAAGAGCACGCCATTCGGTACCGCGATGCCAAGGCTGGCGGCAATGTCGGCCGTGACGGGCTGGCCGTCGGCGCCGACCCAGGCGAGCTTGATGCCGCCGCCCAGCGCGCCCTCCAGCACGCGGCGCGCGAGGTTGGCCGGGATCGCAAAACCGATGCCAATGGATTCGCCGGTGCGCGACAGGATCGAGGTGTTGATGCCGGCAAGCTTGCCGTCCGTGGTCACCAGCGCGCCGCCGGAATTTCCCGGATTGATCGCGGCGTCCGTTTGGATAAAAAACTGGTAGTCGGAGGCCGAGACCTGGGTGCGCGCGAGCGCCGAGACGATCCCCATCGTCACCGTCTGGCCGACGCCGAACGGATCGCCGATGGCGAGCACCAGATCGCCGACCTGGACGCGGTCGCTGTCGGCGA
>CAZMHP010000261.1:0-4329 GCA_964566095.1 uncultured Rhizobium sp.
CCTTGTCCAGATTGAAGGAGATCGTCACCGCCGGAAGCTGGCCCTGGTGGTTCACCGTGAGCGGCATCGTGCCCGGCGTGAGCTTCACGACCGAGGTCAGCGGCACCAGGGTCACGCCGTCCGCCGCCGTCAGATAGAGCCGCGCCAGATCCGAAAGCGTGTATTGGTAGCGCGGCAGAAGTTCCATGATCACGTAGTACTGGTCGGCGGAGCCGTAGATCGTGGAGACCTGCTCGGTGCCGAACGCGGCGCCGAGCGCCGCCTCGATCTTGGCCGGCGTGATACCCAGCGACGCTGCCTTGTCGCGGTTGATCGCCACGTTCACCGTTGGCGCCGACAGGTCCAGATCGGTCGTCACGTCCTGGAAGCCCGGCGTCGCGGCCAGCGCATTCATCAGCCGCAGCGAGGAGGTCTGCAGCAGGTCCTGGTCCAGGCCCTGGAGCGTGTATTGATAAAGCGACTTCGATTGACGCCCGCCGATCTGAATGGCCGGCGGATTCTGCATATAGACGTTGATGCCGGGCAGGGCGGCGAATTTGGGCCGCAATTGACGGATGACCTCGTCCGCCGAGTCGCGGCTGCCGGAATCCTTCAGCGTCAGCAGAAGCGTGCCGGTGTTGGTGCCGCTGCGCGAGCCGCCGCCGCCGACAAAGGACATCACGCTCTTCACCGCGGGGTTGGTCGCGGCAATCGCGGCGGCGCGCTGCTGGTGCGCCTCCATGGCGAGGAACGAGGTGCGGTCCGAGCCTTCGGTCTGCGCCCGGATGATCCCCTGATCCTCGGTCGGGATGAAATCTTCCGGCACGACGTAGAACAGCCCGATCGTCGCCGCCAGGCTCGCGAAGAAGATCGCCAGGATGAAACCGCGGTGCTCCATGGACCAGCCGAGCGAGCTTTCGTAGCCGGCCTGGACGCGGTCGAAGATCGCCTCGCTGCGCTCATAGAAGCCGCCGGGCTTGTGCGCCGTCGCCGGCTTGAGGAAGCGGCTGGCCAGCATCGGCGTCAACGTCACCGAGACCACGCCCGACACCACGATGGCCAGCACGATGGTCACCGCGAATTCGTGCAGCAGCCGGCCGACGATGCCGCCCATGAATACCAGCGGAATGAACACCGCCGCCAGCGACACCGTCATCGACAGGATGGTGAAGGCGATTTCCGCCGAACCCCTCAGCGCCGCCTCGTGCGGCTGCTCGCCCTCCTCGATGTGGCGCACGATGTTCTCGAGCATCACGATGGCGTCGTCGACCACGAAGCCGACCGACAGCGTCAGCGCCATCAGCGACAGATTGTCGAGGTTGTAGCCGAACAGCGACATGCCGGCGAAGGTGCCGATCACCGCGATGGGCAGCGCGAGCGAGGGGATCACCGTCGCCGAGAGGTTGCGCAGGAAGACGAAGATCACGAGCACCACCAGCACCGCGGCGATCAGGAGCGTGGTCTGCACGTCGCTGACCGAGGCGCGGATCAGCTGGCTGCGGTCGAAGATGATGTCCAGCGCCAGCGACGCCGGAAGCTGTTTGGAGAACGCCGGCAGGATGGCCTTGATCTCGTTGACCACCTGGATCGTGTTGGATCCCGGCTGGCGCTGCACCGCCAGCACGATGGCGGGCTGGCCGTTGAACCAGCTATAGGCGAGGTTGTTCTGGACGCTGTCGATGGCGCGCCCGACGTCCTTCACCCTGACCGGCGCGCCGTTCTGATAGGCGATCACCTGGTTGTTGAACGCGGCCCCGGTCGTCAGCTGGCCGTTGGCGTGGATCAGCGTCGCCTGGGTCGGCCCGTTGAGCTGGCCGGTCGCCTGGTTGACGTTGGCGCTGGCGAGCGAGGCCGCCACCGTGTCGATGCCGATGCCGCGGGCGGCGAGCTGCGCCGGATCGAGCTGCACGCGCACGGCGTATTTCTGCGAGCCGTAGACGTTGACCTGCGCCACGCCGTTCAGCGTGGAGATCTGCCGCGCCAAGAGTGTCTCGGCGTATTTGTCGACCTCCGACATCGACAGCGCCGGCGAATGCAGCGCGATGAAGATCACCGGCTGGTCCGACGGGTTGACCTTCTTCAGCGTCGGCGGCGTCGGCATGTTGGTGGGAAGCTGGCGGCTTGCCGCGGAGATCGCCGACTGAACGTCCTGTGCCGCCGCGTCGATGCTGCGGTCGAGGTCGAATTGCAGCGTGATGGTGGTCGATCCCGCCGCGCTCGACGAGGTCATCGAGCTGATGCCGGCGATCGTGGAGAACTGGTTCTCCAGCGGCGTCGCCACCGCGCTCGCCATCGTGTCGGGATCGGCGCCGGGCAGGCTCGCCGACACGGTGATGGTGGGGAAGTCGACGTTGGGCAGTTCGCTGACCGGCAGCGTCGAATAGCCGAACAGACCGAAGATCACCAGCGCCGCCATCAGCAGCGTCGTCATCACCGGCTTGTCGATGAACTGCGCCGATATGTTCATGAGGCGGCTATTTCTTCGCGTGCGGCTGGCCGGCGATCCGCACCGGCTTGCCGGGTGCGACCTTCAGCTGGCCGTCGACGATGACGATGTCGCCGGGCCGCACCTTGCCTTGGATCGCGGCGGTGGTGCCATCGTCCTGGGTGACGGTCACCGGGACCATCTGGGCTTTGCCCTGCTTCACCAGATAGACGAAATTCGTAGTGGGGCCGAGGTTGATCGCGTCGTGCGGCACCACGGTGGCGTCCTTGACGGCGTCGAGCACCACGCTGACATCGACCAGTTGCCCCGGCACCAGCGTGCTCTGCTGATTGGCGAAGGTGGCGCGCAATTCGATCGTCCCCGTCGCGTCGTTCACCTGGTTGCCGACGAAATCGACCGTCGCGGTGAGCGGCTTGTTGTCCGTCGCGCCCTGCTGCATCAGCGACACGGCCATGCCCTGCGTCGCCATGCGCTTCTGGATGCGCGGCAGATCGGCCTGGGGCAGCGCGAAGGAGATCTTGATGGGCGTCATCTGCGTGATGGTGACGAGCGCGTTGTTGGTCGTCGTGCCGGTCGTCGAAACGCCGGCGCCGACGCTGCCGCTGGCGGTGATCTGGTTGCCCGGCTGGATCAGGATCGGCCCGGTCTTGCCGTCGATCGGCGAACGGATCTGGGTGTAGTCCAGATTCAGCCGCGCCGCGTCGACATTGGCCTGCGCTTCCAGATAGGCGGCCTTCGCGTCGTCGGCGTCCTGCGGCGCGACGGCCTTCTGCGCCAGCAGCGCGGCGTAACGCTGCGCCTTGACCTTCGCGGTCGCCAGCGATGCGGTGGCGTTGTTCAAGGCCGCCTGATAGGGGCGCGGGTCGATCTGGAACAGAGGATCGCCCTTATGGACCGTCTGGCCCTCGGTGAAATAGGCCTTCATGAGCTCGCCCTGGACGCGCGCCGTCACCTGGACGGTCGCGTTGGACACCACCGTGCCGATCGTGTGCTCGACCACCGACAGGGTTGCCCGCGTCGCCCGCTGCACCACGACCGGCGCGGGCGGCGGCGGCTTGGGCGCGGAGCCGCCGAAGATGGAATAGAGGATCAGGGCAATCAGCAGGGCGCCGACGATCCCCAGGATCAGCTTGGTGCGGACCGATATGCGGCCATAGCCGCGGCGAACACGGTCGGGAAATTCGGTCACGGCGTCGGGCATCGCTTCGAAGGAACTGGGAATGCGGATGTTCATGCGTCGGTCCGTCGGCCTGGATTTTTGGCATGGTCCTCGGCCAAAGGACTATCCCCCGGCCCAATTCAGGTTGCCGGACCCGCTCCCGCGCCTGTCCTAGCACGGCGCGCCGCGATTTCCAGACCGGCAATGTCTTAAACTGTCGCGCTGCACAATCGGCTCCGAAAACCGTCACGGAATCGTCGTTTTCGCCGCCCTCGGCATCAATTTGCCTTGAGAATCGTGGCCAATCGGCCATCGGTTGCCCCCGGACGGCCCCCCCTCTATAAGCCCGCCTTCCCGAGTTGAGCGCCGCGCCCCATGGACATTCGCAACATCGCCATCATCGCCCATGTCGACCACGGCAAGACCACGCTCGTCGATCAGCTCCTCAAGCAGTCCGGTTCGGTGCGCGAGAACCAGCACATGGACGAGCGCGCCATGGACTCCAACGATCTGGAGCGCGAGCGCGGCATCACCATCCTGGCCAAGTGCACCAGCGTCGACTGGCACGGAACCCGGATCAACATCGTCGATACCCCCGGCCATGCCGATTTCGGCGGCGAGGTGGAGCGCATCCTCTCCATGGTCGACGGCGTGGTGCTGCTGGTGGACGCGGCCGAGAGCGTCATGCCCCAGACCAAATTCGTGCTCTCCAAGGCGCTGAAGCTCGGCCTCAAGCCCATCGTGG
>CAZMHP010000262.1:0-4323 GCA_964566095.1 uncultured Rhizobium sp.
CCCCGCCGGCGTGATCTGCGAGATCATGAACGACGACGGCACGATGGCGCGGCTGCCCGATCTCGTGCAGTTCGCCCAGCACCACAATCTCAAGATCGGCACCATCGCCGACCTCATCGCCTATCGCCGCAAATACGATCACTTCGTCAAGCGCAAGATCGAGACGCCGTTCGAAAGCCACAATGGCGGCCAGTGGACGATGTTCGTCTACGTCAACGAGCTCGAATATGCCGAGCACATCGCGCTGGTAAAGGGCGACATCTCCACGCCCAAGCCGGTCCTGGTGCGCATGCACGCGGTCAACATCTTCAGCGACATGCTGGACTGGAAGTCCTATGAGCGCGACGTGCTGGGCGAATCCATGCGCATCATCGCCAAGGAGGGCAGGGGCGTCGTCGTCCTGCTGCGCACCACGCGGCCGACCTTCGTTTCCGACATCCTCACGCGCAAGCTGGCGGAGGACATCGACCGCCGCCGGGTCAAGGAATACGGCGTCGGCGCGCAGATCCTGCTCGACCTCGGCGTGCGCGACATGACCCTTCTGACCGACACGCCGGAGAAGAAGATCGTCGCGCTCGAGGGTTACGACCTCAACATCGTCGGCACGCACCCGATCCGCGGCAAGGACTCCCCATCATGACCGAGAAGCCGAACATCCTCATCGTCGAGGCGCGGTTCTACAACCATATCGCCGACGCGCTGCTCGACGGCGCCACCGCGGCGCTGGAGAAGGGCGGGGCGCATTTCGAGCGCATCTCGGTGCCCGGCGCGCTCGAGATCCCGCCCGCCATCGCCATCGCGGCGCGCGCCGGCGAGCATGGCGGCAAGAGCTTCGACGGCTTCATCGCGCTCGGCTGCGTCATCCGCGGCGAGACCTATCATTTCGAGGTCGTCGCCAGCGAATCCGCGCGCGGCCTCATGCATCTGGCCGTCACGCAGGGCCTGTGCATCGGCAACGGTATCCTGACGGTCGAGACCGAGCATCAGGCGCTGGAACGCGCCTCGGTCGAGGACGGCGACAAGGGCGGCGACGCGGCGCGGGCCTGCCTCGCCCTCGTCAACGCGCGCAACCGCCTCGGCGTGCACCGGTGACCGACGGATTCGAGACGCGGCGCGCGGCGCGGCTGGCGGCGGTGCAGGCGCTCTATCAGATGGAACTGACCGGCGAGGACGCCGAGACCGTCAATCACGAATTCGTCGAGCATCGCCTGGGGCGCGAGCCCGAGATCAGCGGCGGCGACGCCGACGCGGCGTTCTTCGGCGAGATCCTGCGCGGCGTGCCCAAGCACCAGGTCGAGATCGACCGCTCCATTTCCAAGGTGCTCGCGGCCGACTGGCGGCTGGAGCGCGTCGATTCCATCCTGCGCGCCATCCTGCGCGCCGCCGCGTTCGAGTTGATCGCGCGCCGCGACGTGCCGGCCAAGGCGGTGATCGACGAATATGTCGACGTCGCGCACGCCTTTTTCTCCGGCGACGAGCCGAATTTCGTCAACGCCGCGCTGGATAAGCTCGCGCACCGAAAGCGCGCCCCCGAATTCGGCGAGACGCCGCCCGATGACGAACTGCAGTTCTGATCCTCCCCCGCGCAGCGGGGGAGGGGGACGGCGAAGCGGCCGCCTTCGCTAAAGCTTCGGCGGCCTCGCGATACATCTTGCCCGCCGAAGCCTTGGCGTAGGCGGGCGGAGGGGGCGACCGGGCTCGATATCTACCGCGCTGGCCTCCTCCGCCTCGCTGCGCTCGGCACCTCCCCCATAACAATGGGGGAGGATAAGGTAGGGAATGCTCCTCCACGAATTCTCCCTCATCAAAAAACTCTTCGCCCCCCTCGCGACAACCAAAGCCGCGCTCGGCCTAACCGACGACGTCGCACTCCTCCAGCCCCGCCCCGGCCACGAACTCGTTCTGACGACCGACGCCCTGATCGAGGGCGTCGATTTCTTCCGCACCGATCCGGCCGCCTCGATCGCCCGCAAGGCGCTGCGGGTGAACCTCTCCGATCTCGCCGCCAAGGGCGCGGAGCCCTTCGGCTATCTGCTCACGCTGGCGCTGCCCAAGCGCATCGACACCGCTTGGCTCAAGGCCTTCGCGCGCGGCCTCAAATCCGATCAGAAGGAATTCGGCGTCACGCTGCTCGGCGGCGATCTCTCCGGCACGCCCGGCCCGCTGACCGTTTCGATCACCGCGCTCGGCTATGTCCCGGCCGGCAAGGCGATCCTGCGCGGCGGCGCCAAGGCGGGCGATCTGGTCTTCGTCAGCGGCACGATCGGCGACAGCGCCGGCGGCCTCGAAGCCCTGAAGAAGAAGCGAGCGAACCCGGCTCTGATCGCGCGCTATCGCGTGCCGCAGCCGCGCGTTGCCCTCGGCGCCAGACTGCGCGGCATCGCCGGCGCCGCGCTCGACGTTTCCGACGGGCTCCTCGCCGATCTCGGCCACATCGCCGACGTCTCGAAAGTCCACATCGCCGTTCAGGCGCCGCGCGTGCCGCTGTCGGCCGCGCTGCGCAAGGCTTGGGGCGCCGGCGAAGTTGCGGTCGCGCGCGCCGCGACCGCCGGCGACGACTACGAGATCGCCTTCACCGCGCCGCGGTCCAAGCGCGCCCAGGTGCTCAAGGCGGCGGCGGTGTCCAAGACTCCCGTCACCGAAATCGGCTTCGTCATGCACGGCCGCGGCGTGGCCCTGCTCGACGCGGCGGGCCGGCCGATGGCGATCAAGAAGCGGGGCTGGGAGCATTTTTAGAGTCGGCGCTGCTCATCCTTCGACAGTCGGTAGCGACCGCGTGCCGACCAGGATGAGGACCTTCATCGAACTCCTCATGCTGAGCTTGTCGAAGCATGAGGAGGAGCGCGGTCGCCATGTCGTAAACCGCGCGTTAATCGCGTTTTGCGATCCTGCCGCCATGCTTCGCCGCCTCACGCTCGCCGTCCTCGCGCTCGCGCTCGCCGCCGCGCCGGCATCCGCCGCCCAGAAGGCCGGCGATCCGGGCACCAATGTGGACATGCCCTTCCTCATCGCTCCGATGAGCAAGGACGGCAGGCTGCTCGGCTATTCCTACATCTCGTCCAGGCTCGTCGCCGCGTCGCAAGGCGCGGCGCTGGAGATCCGCGACAAGATCGCCTTCATCCAGGATGTCTTCGTGCGCGACGTGAACGCGACGTCCGTGTCCCGGGCCGACGACCCCACGGCCGTCGACACCGGCCTGCTTGCCGCGCGCCTCGTCGCCGACGCGCGCAAAGTGGTCGGCGCGGCCAAGATCGTGGGCATCGTGTTCGGCGACGGCGACAAGGATACCGGCATCAAATTCGCGCCTCTGCACCCGACCCAGACCCCGGTGCGCGCCGACCAGATGGACAGCGTCTCCCCGCCGCCCGAGCAAAAGCCGCCCCCGGCCAAGACGGCAGGTCCGTAGCGGCAGGCCGCCCGCCGGCGCGCGGTGCGCGAATCGGCGCCATCGTCCGCGAAAATTCCCTCAAACTCGCCGTTGCGCCTGGGCCCGGCTTTTGGCATATGTCCGCCGCCCTTGAAGCGGTAGGTCCTTCCGCCGGCCATGGGGACGGGCGGTTCCAACGCGCCGTCCGAAAGATCAAGAAACCGAGGGATCTACCATGGATATCAATCTGACACTCGTCCTTGTGGCGGGGGTGTTGGCGCTCCTCTACGGCGCCTGGACCGTCCGCTCCGTCCTCTCCCTGAGCGCCGGCAATGCGCGCATGCAGGAGATCGCGCTGGCGATCCAGGAAGGCGCCGGCGCCTACCTCAATCGCCAGTACACCACCATCGCCATGGTCGGCGTGGTGATCTTCATTCTCGCCTTCCTGGTGTTCGGCTGGCAGATGGCGCTCGGCTTTCTGATCGGCGCGGTCGCCTCGGGCGCGGCCGGCTATGTCGGCATGTATGTCAGCGTGCGCGCCAATGTGCGCACCGCCGAAGCCTCGCGCCACGGTTTGGCGCAGGGGCTGTCGGTCGCGTTCCGCTCCGGCGCCGTCACCGGCATGCTGGTGGTGGGCTTCGGCCTCTTGGCCGTCGCCGGCTATTACGCCTTCCTGACCGCGGCGCTGGGCCTCAGCCCCAACGACGCGACGCAAGGCCTCGTCATCAAGGACGCGCTGGTCGGCCTGGCCTTCGGCGCCTCGCTGATCTCGATCTTCGCGCGTCTGGGCGGCGGCATCTTCACCAAGGGCGCCGACGTCGGCGGCGACATGGTCGGCAAGGTCGAGGCGGGCATTCCCGAGGACGACCCGCGCAACCCGGCCACCATCGCCGACAATGTCGGCGACAATGTCGGCGACTGCGCCGGCATGGCGGCCGATCTGTTCGAGACCTTCG
>CAZMHP010000263.1:0-4293 GCA_964566095.1 uncultured Rhizobium sp.
CGTCTCGATGATCTTCGGCTTTCTCGGCATCATCGTGGCGCTGTGGGCCAAGACCTTCGAGCAGCTCAACATGCTCATGGTGTTCTTCATCCAGCCCCTGTCGATGGTGGGCGGGGTGTTCAACACGGTGGCGATGCTGCCGCCCTGGCTGCGCTGGCTGGCCTACGGCAATCCGCTGTTCTACTTCATCAACGGCCTGCGCCACGCGATGATCGGCTTCACCGAGGGCCCCGAGACGTTCGGCGCGGTCTTCACGATCCTGCTCGCCGTCGCGCTGGGCGCTATCGTGTGGCGGCTGTTCGCAATCGGCTGGGGCCTGCGGGAGTAGCAGAGACTAACCGTGTCACGGCCCGCAAATGCGGGCCATGACAAGTTGATTTGATTATATTATATCCATCATGCAATCCCTGGAGGGCTCGCCATGACGCCCCGTAAGGCCACCGCCGCCATCATCGGCGCCGGCGACTACATCGGCTCGGCCATCGCGCGGAAATTCGCGGCGGAGGGCTACACGGTGTTCGCCGGCCGGCGCAGCGCCGACAAGCTCGCCCAGCTTAAATCCGACATCGAAGCCGGCGGCGGACGCTGCGAGGCCCGCGCGCTCGACGCCCGCAAGGAAGAGGACGTGACGGCCTTCCTGAACGAGGCGGACGCGCATGCGCCGCTCGAGGTCTGCGTCTTCAATCCCGGCGCCAACGTCAATTTCCCGATCCTGGAGACCACCGAGCGTGTTTTCCGCAAGGTGTGGGAGATGGCCTGCTATGCCGGCTTTCTCACCGGGCGCGAGGCGGCGCGGCTGATGCTGGCGCGCGGGCAGGGCACCATCCTGTTCACCGGCGCGACCGCGTCGCTGCGCGGCGGCAAGGGCTATGCGGCCTTTGCGAGCGCCAAGTTCGGCCTGCGCGCCGTGGCGCAGAGCATGGCGCGCGAACTGGGCCCCCAGAACATCCATGTCGCGCATCTCATCATCGATGCGGGCGTGGATACGGCCTTCGTGCGCGATCGCATCAAGGCGCGCGGCGGCGAGGACGCGCTGGCGCGGCTCGAGCCGGATCAGCTCATGAACCCCGAATCGATCGCGAATGCCTATTGGTATCTGCATACCCAGGCGCGCGACGCCTGGACCTTCGAACTCGACGTGCGCCCGTACAAGGAGACCTGGTGATGACAGCGGTGGAATTCCTGTTCGACTTCGGCAGCCCCAACGCCTATCTCGCGCATCAGGTCATCCCGCACATCGAAAAGCGCACCGGTGCCAGGTTCGAATACACCCCGGTCCTGCTCGGCGGCATCTTCAAGGCGACGGGCAACCGCCCCCCGATGCAGGCCTTCGCCGAGGTACCCAGCAAGATGGCGTATGAGCGGCTGGAAATGGAGCGCTTCATCAAGCGCCACGCCGTCGCCTTCGCCTTCAATCCGTTCTTTCCGGTCAACACGCTCAGTCTGATGCGCATGGCGGTCGCGGCGAAGGCGGAAGGCAACCTGCCGCGCTACATGGAGGCTGTGTTCCGCGGCATGTGGATCGAGCCCAAGAAGATGGACGATCCCGAGGTCGCCAAGGCCGCGCTCGCCGCGTCCGGCCTCGACCCCGCGCTGTACGAGCGCGGCCAGGCGCATGAGATCAAGGCCAAGCTCGCGGCCAACACCGAGGCGGCCGTCGCGCGCGGCGTCTTCGGCATTCCGAGCTTCTTCGTCGGTGCGGAACTCTTCTTCGGCAAGGACCGGCTCCGCGACGTGGAGGAGGCGATCGTCGCCGCCGGTTAACGTTCTGGCCGGCTGACGATTTTTGACATTTCTCGTGGACGCGCGGGCCTCGTGGCGCCTATTCTGCGCGCGCCATTCAATTTCACCACAGAAGTGCCTGATTTGCCTGTCATAAGCGGGCTCGGGTTGCATCGGGAGCTGCCATGATTCGTCTGTCCGGAACCGTGTTGGGCGCCATCGCCGGTACGGCCGCGCTGCTGGTCGCCACGGCGGCTTTCGCCGATGACGCGACCCTGCTCGGCGTGACCAAGGATTGGTCGGCGCTGGCCAGCGGCAGCGGCTCCAACAAGATCTGCTACGCGATGGCCAAGCCGCGCGCCAGCGAACCGCGCAAGAGCAAGCGCGACCCGATCTATTTCCTCATCACCGATTGGCCGTCGCGCAAGACCAAGGGCGAGCCCGAGGCCGTGCCCGGCTATCAATACAAGGACGGCAGCAGCGCGACCGCCCAGATCGGGTCGGACAAGTTCGAGTTCTTCACCCAGAACGACGGCGGCGCCGGCGCGGCCTGGATCCGCAAGCGGGCCGACGAGGTCCGCTTCGTCGAGGCGATGCGCACCGGCCAGGAACTGATCGTCACCGGCACGTCCAAGCGCGGCACGCTCACGCGCGACACCTATTCGCTCGCCGGGCTTTCCGAAGCGCTCGATGCCGCGCACAAGGCGTGCGGCATGTGACGCCGCCGCGCTCAGCTTCCCGGGTCGTGCGTGGTGTTCGGCGGGCAGGGCGGCCACTCCGCCGTGACGAGATAGGTCCCGTCCGGATTCTGCGTCTTGGTCACGCTGGTGGGCGGTGGGACGTTCGCCTGGAACATCTGCACGGTCTGATCGACGGTGGCGGCTGGGACCTTGTCGATCTTGTAAGTGCCACAAGGCATCGTTGAGCTCCGTTGGTGGTGTCTACTGGGCCGCGGGGATGCTGAGATCCTTGATGATCTGTTGTCGGGCCGCTTCGATATTGGGATCGTCGCCCTGAAGGAACACGGCCACGGGCAGATCGTGGAGCGTCGTGTCCTTGTTGCTGTTCAGCCAGCCCTGGATCGCCGCGAAATGCGCATTGTTCAGGGTTCCGTTGGAAAACACCCAGGCACTGAGCGTTGTCGTACTGCTGTTCGAGACGTAGTTGACCGACCGGAACGCAGCCATCTTGTCTTCGGCGTTGTTCTTCTGCGTCGTGGCCTTTTCCGTGATGCTGGCGATCGCGGCGGGAAGGCTTCCGGCGTTGTTCAGCACCTGCAGGTCGAGATCGGCGCGCGCGAGCGGATAGAGCGCGTCGGGCTGTTTCAAGGCGGCAAGGATGTTGAGTTCCGCCGTCGCGCGGTCCGCCTTCATTTGCGCGATCAGCGCCGGAAGGGTCGACTGGTAGTATAGGTCCTTGTTGATCGCGCCGTTGGCGGAGAGCACGCCCGCCGATGCCGCGGCGAGGGCCGCCTTGGTCGCCGCGTTGCCGGTGGTCGCCGCCAGGCCGGACAGCGCAAAGCTCGCCAGGTCGGTGCCGACCGCGATCGAATTGCCGTCCAGGCTGAGCGCGCGTTCGAAGTCCGAGAACTCCATATTGTAGATCTGCATGCGGTGATAGACGATGTCGTCGCGGATCGCCTGGCGCGCCCCGCCGGGCGGCGCGGCGTTGTAAGCCGCTTCCGAATTGGACCCGAAATATTTGGCCTGCAGGTCGGCCAGTTCTTGAGGCCCCTGCGGATCGACGGGATAGCCCTGCATCGAGGCACAGGCACTCAGCGCCGCCGAAAACAATGCGACAGGAATGATTCGCGCCAGCAGCCCGGGAATGCTCGTCATCGTGTGCCCCTTCCATGTACTCGCGATGCCATTTCTTGACATTGCATGCGCGAGTATTGAATTGCAACGCGCAACCCGTGCCGGTCCCGGCGCCGCAATCCGGGACTCGCAGGGCGTGCAATTCGGTTGTGCTTTGCACCCTTTGGCCTTAGATGCACGGGTTTTCCGAGCGTCGCGACAGCCATGAATTCGCCCAATATTCTGGGGATCGACAGCCACGCCCTGGCCGGGCTGCTGTCGGCCGCCGGCATCCCGGAAAAAGCCGTGCCGATGCGCGCGCGCCAGTTGTGGAACTGGATCTATGTTCATGGCGCGAAGGATTTCGCGCAGATGACGAATTTGGCAAAGGACGTCCGCGCGATTCTCTCGGAGCAGTTCACGCTGGCGCGGCCCCAGGTGGTGACCGAGCAGATCTCGAGCGACGGCACCCGCAAATGGCTGCTGCGCACCGGGCCGGGCATCGAATTCGAATCGGTGTTCATTCCGGAACCGGGGCGGGGCACGCTGTGCGTCTCCTCGCAGGTCGGCTGCACGCTCAATTGCCGCTTCTGCCACACCGGGACGCAAAAGCTGGTGCGCAACCTGACGCCGTACGAGATCGTGGGACAGTTGATGGTCGCGCGCGACGCGCTCGGCGACTGGCCGAGCACGGGCGAGAACCGCCGCATCACCAATGTCGTGATGATGGGCATGGGCGAGCCGCTCTACAATTTCGACAATGTGAAGGCCGCGC
>CAZMHP010000264.1:0-4258 GCA_964566095.1 uncultured Rhizobium sp.
CGCGCGTGCCCAGCCTCTACGCCGAATCGTCCAACGGCCGCGTCGCGCCGCGCTTCTATATCCGGGGCCTCGGCAACACCGATTTCGATCTGGCCGCCTCCCAGCCGGTCTCGATCATCGAGGACAACGTCGTGATGGAGAACGCGGTGCTGAAGAGCGCCCCGCTCTTCGACATCGGCGAGGTCGAAGTCGATCGCGGCCCGCAGGGCACGCTGTTCGGCCGCAACACCACCGCCGGCATCGTCAAGTTCACCAGCAAGGCGCCGACCGACACGCTCGACGGCTATGGCTCGATCTCCTATGGCGAGCTCGGCACGGTCAACGCCGAGGGCGCCATCAGCGACGGCATCACCGACACGCTGTCCTTCCGCGTCTCCGCCCTGCTGCAGCACCGCGATGACTATATCGACAACGCCCATCTCGGCTTGAACGACGTGCTGGGCGGCTACAATGAGCGCGCCGGCCGGGCGCAGCTTCTGTGGAAGCCGAATGACGATTTCAGCATCCTGCTGAACGTCCATGCACGCTCGCTGGAGGGCACGGCCGCGGTCTTCCGCGCCAACATCCTGACCAAGGGCAGCGATCATCTCAACGCCAATTACATCGAGGACAAGGTGTTCTTCGACGCCGGGTTCACCGATCCGTACAACGAGAATCCCCAGGCTTATGACGGCGTCGGCACCAATGCCACGATCGAATACGATTTCTGGAACGTGAAGCTGACGTCGATCACCGGCTATGAATCGACGCACGGCTTCAGCCGCGGCGATATCGACGGCGGCTTCGGCGGCGTGTTCACGCTGCCGCCGCCCTCCGGCCCGGGCTTCATTCCGTTCGATTCCGATACTCAGGACGGCCTGGACTACCTCCACCAGTTCACCCAGGAAGTGCATCTGGCCAGCAACACGCCCGACAGCCCGCTGTTCTGGCAGGTCGGCGCGTTCTATTTCTCGACGAAGTACGAGGACCAGACCAATCCGTTCTTCGTGCCGCCCACCTTCGTGCGGCAGTCGAACGTGTCCTGGGCCGTGTTCGGCCAGGCGAGCTATGCGGTGACCGACCGTTTCAAGCTCACCGGCGGCGTGCGCTGGACCTCCGACGTCAAGGCGCTGGACGCGAACGGCCCGCTCGTCGCGCCGCCGATCGTGGTTCCGGTGAAGACCACCGGCGACAATGTGAGCTGGGATTTCAGCGCCGCCTACAAGGTGGATGAGGACATAAATCTCTACGCCCGCGTCGCGACCGGCTTCCGCGCGCCGTCGATCCAGGGCCGCAACCTCGCCTTCCCGCCGCCCAACCTCTCCACCGCGCGGTCGGAGACGATCACGTCCTATGAGGCCGGCATCAAGACCCTGCTGGACGACCATAAGCTGCGTCTGAACGTCGACGGCTTCACCTATTACATCTCGCACATGCAGCTCACCGCGATCGGCGGCGGCAGCAATTCGACGCTGCTGCTCAACGCCCATGGCGGTCTCGCCTACGGCCTCGAAGCGGATGCCGAATACGATCCGACCGACAGTTGGGAGTTCACGGCGGGCGCGAGCTGGAACCACACCGAACTCCACGACGGCACGGTGACCGTCAATCCGTGCGGCGCCACGCCCGGCACGCTGCTCAGCGACCTTAGCTGCACGCCTCTTACGCCTTACAACACGGCCAATGGCACGGTCGGCATCAACGGCAATCCGTTCCCCAACGCGCCGGAATTCTTCGCCAACCTCACGGCGCGTTACACCTGGTCGCTCGACAGCGGGGCGCAGATCTACGCCTATACCGACTGGTATCTGCAGGGTTACACGAACATCTTCCTGTACCGCTCGGCCGAATTCAAAACCAACGGCAACTACGAAGGCGGTCTGCGCATCGGCTATGTCGCCCCCAGCAAGCTTTGGGAACTCGCGCTCTATGCGCGCAACATCACCGACAAGCAGAACCTCCAGGGCGCCATCGACTTCGACAACCTGACCGGCTTCGTCGGCGACCCGCGCGTGGTCGGCGTCGAGCTGCGCGGCAATCTCTGAGCCGCTTACCTCTCCCGCTTGCGGGAGAGGATGTAAAAGCTTGCACTTAGCGAAGCGAAGCTAAGTGCTTAGCTTTTGTTGGGTCGATAGCGACAGCGTATCGACGCGGAGCAGGAGGGGGCGAAGCTTGGCGCAGACACCCCCTCACCCGATTTGTCGCTTCGCTCCAAATCGACCTCTCCTGCAAGCGGGAGAGGTCAAATGCGCTCCGGCATGTCGGCTATGACCGGTTCATGGCCGCTGGCGCGCGCGAAGGCGATAAGGTCGTCCGGCGCGATCGCGGTGGTGCGGTCGTTGCGCAAGGGATGGAAGTTGAGCGGCGCGATCGCCAACATGCCGGCATCCAGCACCAGTCGCACCGCGCCGGCGGCATCGTTCATCACCGCGAAGGGCGTGACCGAGCCGGGCTCGATCCCCAGCGTCTCGACCAGAAGCTCCGCCGAGCCGAAGGAGAAGCGCGGGCTCCCCAGCGCCTTGGCCAGCGCGTTCAGGTCGACGCGGACATCGTCGCGCAGGGTGACGAGCCAGAGGCCATCCTTCTTGTCCTTGAGGAAAAGGTTCTTGGTGTGGCCGCCGGGCTGGCTGTCATAGAGCGCGGCCGCCTCCTCCACCGTGAACACCGGTGCGTGTTCATAGGTGATCCACGAAATGCCGAGCGCGCGCAGGCGCTCGTAGAGCGCCGCCTCACGCGCATCGGGCGACGGCAGCGCCACCTCTACGGCACCAGCCGCCTGATCCACTGCGGCAGCGCGAAGGCCGCGCCGTGGATGGCATCGTTGTAATAGTCTGTCTTGATGCGTGACCTCTTGTAAGCCGCCGCCGCCTTGCGGATGCCCGCGGGCGTTCCGAGCGTCTTGGCGCCCTTGCATGCCCAGGAGAGCGCCATGAAGCCGCCGATATAGGTCGGCACCACGCTCAGATAGAGACCCGATTGCGGGAAAAATTCCGCGAGTTCCTCCAGCGCCTCGGTGATCTCCCAGGGCTGGTAGAACGGCACGCCCGTCTGGAAGGTGGCGAAGCCGTTCGGCTTCAGCGCGCCTTTGACGCGGTCGTAGAAGGTTTCGCCGAACAGCGCCTTGCCGGGACCCACCGGATCGGGCCGGTCGGCGATGACGAGGTCGAAGCGGCCCTTGCTCTGCGGCCGGCCGAGATATTCGAAGGCGTCGGCGATCTCGATCTTCAGCCGCCGGTCCTTGAACGCCTTGGCGTTGATCTCGGCGAAATGCTCCGCGCAGAGTTCCACCACGCGTCCGTCGATATCCACAAGAACGACTTCCTTGACGCCTTTGTGCTTGAGCGCCTCGTCGGCGATGGAGAGGTCGCCGCCGCCCACGATCATCACGCGCTCCACCCGTCCATGCTCGAAGATCGGCAGATGGGTCAGCATTTCCGCGTAGGCGCTTTCGTCGCGCGTGGTGATCTGCACGATGTCGTCGAGCGTCATGACGCGCCCATTGGCGACGCTGTCGAAGATCTTGATGCGCTGGAACTGGCTTCTTTCGTCCGCCAGCGGCTCGCCGACCAACTCGATCGACTGCGCATAGCCCTTGTGGAGGCGCTCCTTGATGCTCTTCGCCATGGTCTGCTCCGGACGGATTGTGACAGCGTTTAAGGAAGTTGGAGCGCCTTCTAAGGCGCGTCGGAAACGGAGTCGAGAGCGCTTGGCGGGCGGCGCGGGCGCGTCGCTTCGGTCACGCATGAGCAAAATTTTTACACTTGGGTGACAAAAATTGTTGCATGGGGGGTCGTCATCCCTATATTGACCCCGTTCCGTGAGGAACAAAGCGGCGCGACGGCGTTACCGTCCGCCGCTTTCTTCTTGAGACGCGTCCGGAAGTCCGTAAGGCCAAGGCGCAGGTGTCAACTCTTAACTGGGTAGGTGCCCGAAATGGCTAGACTCGAACTTGTTGCGGCGACCAAAGAAGCCAGGGCTCCCCGAGTCCGCACTTCCGCGAAGACCGTTCGTCCCCATGTTGCGCCCGTTGTGCCCGTCGCGGACAACGATGATCAGCAGAAGGATCACTTTATCACCCGCAATGGGCTGACCTATGCGGGTTCACACCTGATTATCGACCTGTGGGAAGCGGAAGGCCTTGCCGACCGCGACCGGATTGAGCAGGCGCTGATCGATGCGGTGAAGGAAGCGGGCGCAACCCTGCTTCATATTCACCTGCATACCTTCACCGATGGCGGCGGGATCTCCGGCGTCGCGGTGCTGGCCGAAAGCCACATCT
>CAZMHP010000265.1:0-4235 GCA_964566095.1 uncultured Rhizobium sp.
CCACGATCTATTCGCCGATCGACGGCGTGGTGCTCGACCGCAAGGTCTCCGCCGGCCAGACCGTGGTGGCGGCGATGACGACGCCGGTGCTGTTCACGCTGGCCTCGGATCTGTCGCAGATGGAGCTCGACGTCGACATCGACGAGGCCGATGTCGGCCTGCTCAAATCCGGTGCCGCCGCCACCTTCACGGTCGATGCCTATCCCGCGCGCCGCTTCGCCGCCAAGCTGATCTCGATCCACAATGCGCCCAAGACGGTCAACGGCGTCGTCACCTATCAAGGCGTGCTTCTGGTCAACAACCGCGAGGGCCTGCTCAAGCCCGGCATGACCGCGACGGCGGAGATCGCGGCGCAGGATATCCGCGACGTCCTTCTGGTGCCCAATGCGGCGCTGCGCTTCGTGCCGCCCGATGCGGTCAAGACCGCCGCGCCGCCCCTGCCGCCGCCGCAGCCGGGCGTGAGCTGGGGCCGGGTGTGGGTCCGCCAAGCCGGCGCCATCGTGCCGCGCGACGTTCGCCTGGGCGCCACGGACGGGCGGCAGACCGTCGTGCTCTCAGGCGATCTCAAGTCCGGCGACGGCGCCGTCACCGACATCCAAGGTCATCCGTGGCAACAGAAGCCCTCATCTCCCTTCGGTCCGTGACGAAGGTCTACGGCCACGGCGAAGCCGCGGTCGTGGCGCTGAACGGCATCGATCTCGACATCGCCGACGGCGAATTCGTCGCCGTGATGGGCCCGTCGGGCTCGGGCAAGTCGACCTGCATGAACATCCTAGGCTGCCTCGATACGCCGACCGCGGGGCATTATCTGTTTCGCGGCGCCGATGTCGGCGCGATGACCAAGGACGCGCGCGCGCTTCTGCGCCGCGATCATCTGGGCTTCGTGTTCCAGGGCTTCAATCTCCTGAAGCGCACCACGGCGGCGGAGAATCTGGAGCTGCCGCTGATCTACCGCCACGTCCCCAGGGCCGAGCGGCATCGCCTCGCGCGGACGACGCTGGCGCAGGTGGGTCTCGCGGACCGCGCCGATCACACCGCCGCCGAATTGTCGGGCGGCCAGCAGCAGCGCGTCGCCATCGCCCGCGCGCTCATCACCAACCCCTCCGTGATGTTCGCCGACGAGCCGACCGGAAATCTGGACAGCGTCAAGACGCATGAGATCATGGATCTGCTGCGCGCGCTCAACGCGACGCGCGGCCTCACCATCGTGCTCGTGACGCATGAGGAAGAGGTCGCCGCCTATGCCAAGCGGCGCGTGCGCTTCCGCGACGGGCGACTCGAATCCGACACCGGTGCTGCGCCATGATCGCCAACGCCTTCATGCTGGCGCTGCGCGAGATCCGCAACAACCTGCTGCGCGCGGGCCTGACCACGCTCGGCATCGTGATCGGCGTCGCGGCGGTGATCGCCATGGTCACGCTGGGCAACGGCGCGACGCAGAGCATCACCTCGACCATCTCCTCCATGGGCCGCAACCTTTTGTTCGTGACGCCGGGCCTGCGCCGCGGGCCGCCCAGCGCGGCGGCGAATTTCGACGAGGCCGACGCGGACGCCATCCAGCGTGACGTCAGCGGGCTTGCCGCGGTGGCGCCGTCCGTGACGCGCTCGACCGTCGCGGTCTTGGGCAACCGCAACCGCATCACGACGCTCACGGGCGCAACCGGTCCCTTCTTCGTCGCGCGCGAATGGTCGGTGGCGCTCGGCCGCGATTTTTCGCTGTCCGAGGTCCGGGCCGGCAAGTCGGTGTGCATCCTGGGCGAGACGGTGCGCGCCGATCTGTTCGGCGACAGCGATCCGATCGGCCAGAAGATGCGGGTCGACAAGGTATCCTGCGAAGTGGTTGGCGTGCTGACGCCCAAGGGCAAGTCCAGCATCGGCGGCGATCCGGACGATACCGTGGTCATGCCGCTGCACACGGTGCAGCGCCGCTTCGTCGGCAATAACGGCGTCAATATCATTTGGCTCTCGGCGAGCGATGCCGCCGACATTCCGCGCATCAAGGCCGCGATCGCGGCGCTGCTGCGCGTCCGCCGGCATATCACGATGGGCGCCGCCGACGATTTCTCCGTCAACGACATGCAGGAGATCGCGAGCATGGTGACGACGACGACCGGTGTCCTCACCGCCTTCCTTTCCGCCGTGGCGGCGGTCAGCCTCCTGGTCGGCGGCATCGGCATCATGAACATCATGCTTGTCTCGGTGACCGAGCGCACGCGCGAGATCGGCATTCGCCTCGCCATCGGGGCGCGCGAGCGCGACGTGCTGCTGCAGTTCCTGGTCGAGGCGGTGGTGATGTCGGCGTCCGGCGGCGTCGTCGGCATCGTGCTGGGGCTCGGCGGCGCGGCGATGCTGGCGAAGACCCTGAACCTGCCCTTCGTCTTTCAGCCCGGCATCGTGGTGATCGCGGTGGGTTTCGCGGCGCTGGTCGGCGTCGCCTTCGGCTATTTCCCGGCCCGCAGAGCCGCCCGCCTCGATCCCATCGAGGCGCTTAGGCACGAGTAGACTTCCTGCACCGTCATGGCCGGGCTTGTCCCGGCCACCCATGATCACTTCTGATGCAGTTGAGAGTATGGGTGGCCGGCATAAAGCCGGCCATGACAGTTGTATTTAACAGCGTCGCTTAAGCGACGCCTCAATTGTCGTCGTCGTCATCGTCGCCGGCATGATGCGGCGGTGCCGGCGGGTTCGCGGCGCGGCCCGGCACCGGCGGCGCGGGCGGTGCCGGCGGCGCGACGCCGTCCGGCATCACCTGGCCGCCGACCTGCACGTCGGCCATGCCGTCATTGCGCAGTTTGCCCTTGTACGCCTTGAGGCGGACATTGCCCGACCCCATCGCGCTGATGGAGGGATCGATCGCCAGTCCGCCGAAATACAGATCGCCCGCGCCCATGATGTCGACCTTGAGCGGATCGGCGACGCCGTCGGCGATCTTCACATTGCCCGAGCCGGCGATGGAGATCTTGACCGGCCCGTTGACCTTGGAGGCGGTGAAATCGCCCGAGCCGGCGATGTCGACCGTGGCGCCGCCGTTGATCGATCCGATCTGGGTGTCGCCCGCGCCGGCGATGTCGGCGCGTACGTTGCCGGCATGGCCGGCGGTGACGCGGCCCGAGCCCGCGATGTCGACGCGCAGCTCGCCCGCGACGTCGGCCACGGCGGTCTTGCCCGTGCCCGCCATCGAGATGCGCGCCGTCGCCACGCGCCCGACCGAGGAATCGCCGGCGGTGGTCTCGAGCCGGAGCGGACCGAACGTGTCGCCGACCGTGGCGTTGCCCACCAGGTCCTCGATGCGCACATCGGTGCCCTTGGGCACCGTCACCTTGATGAACAGCTTGCCGTCATTCTCGTCATGGATATGGGAGAAATCGAACCACTTCTTCCAGTCCCAGACGTTGAAGCTCGCCACCTCGCTGCCGGAGATCAGAAGCGTGCCGTCCTCGATCTTCACCGTCAGCGCGTTGACCATCGGCCTGGAGCCGGACACGTCGACCTTCATCGGCCCGTCGGCGACGTTGACGCGGACCGTGCCGACCACGTCTTCGACCTTGAGCGTCTTGGCGGCGAACACCTTGGTCGGCCACACCACCCAGCCATTGTCGCCGGCGGTCGCCGGCCACACCAGGAACGCGGCCACCGCCGCACCGATCAGCATCGAATGTTTCGCGTTACGCATAAGCTTCGCCTCCTGGGCGGGCGTCGATCTCTCGCAGCCACACATAGGGTGTCCCCATTAGTGGCGCATGAACGCTATTATCGCGGGGCGTCCATGCGCGTACGGAAAGGGAACAAACTAGTCTTAACCCTCTGGCGGCACAGCACGACAAAATCTCACGGCATCAGCCGATAGCCGCCGCTCTCCGTCACCAGAATGCGCGCCTGGCCGGGATTGGCCTCGATCTTCTGCCGCAGTCGGTAAATATGGGTCTCCAGCGTGTGCGTCGTCACCGCCGGATTGTAGCCCCACACTTCGTGCAGCAGGGTCTCGCGCGGCACCGTCTCGCCCGAGCGGTAGAGGAATTTGAGGATGTTGGTTTCCTTTTCCGTCAGCCGGATCTTCTTCTCCTTGGCGTCGAGCAGCACCTTGGCGCTGGGCCGGAAAGTATAGGGGCCGATGCGGTAGACCGCTTCCTCGCTCTGGCCGTGGCTGCGCAAATGCGCGTGCACGCGCGCCATCAGCACGGCGAAGCGGAACGGCTTGGTGACGTAGTCGTTGGCGCCCGATTTGAGCCCCTCGA
>CAZMHP010000266.1:0-4215 GCA_964566095.1 uncultured Rhizobium sp.
GCCTCGATCGAGACGGGCGGCAGGATTTTCATATCCGGCAGGCCTCGAAGCTGGTTTGAGTGTCGAACGCGGGCGAACGCTCCGGGATTCGAAGCGCGGCGGCACAGAACCATTTTGAAGCGCAACGGGAAAGCGGAAAGTGACAAAACCGCGGCGGCCGGCGCGCTTTGTTGTCGGCGCGACGCGGCCCTAAACTTTCCGCAACCTTCCTGGACGGAAACGACGGTCGCGGTCCCTGCGACGGCCGCGATGTCGGCGGCGCGTGTGACGTTTAGATGTCGTCTTCGCCGCCGCCGGTCTTGGGCCGCATCAGGCTCGGCCGGCCGTCGAATTTGTGCGCGGCATAGGGGCCGTCGCGGTCGACGTAATGCAGGAAGACCTGGCCGAGTTGCGCGCCGGGATAGGCCTCGCGCCAATGCTTGAGCGCCACGCCCCGATAGATCATCGCGTCGCCGGGACTAAGTGTCGCCGTGCCGTCGCCCTTCGCTCCCGCGATGTGGATCGGCCAGGGCGCGTCGGGAATCTGGCCGACATTGACGGTGACGCTGATCTCGCAGGCGGGACGGTCGCGATGGCGGTGCAGCATCTCGCCGCGCGAGTAGACGCGGACGATCGAATAGGTCGGCAGCAGGCGGCAACCGGCGACGGCTTCGACGGTCGGGCGCGCGGTTTCGAGCAGCGTCTCGAACGCCGCGTCGCCATAGGCGGCGGGCGCGGTCGGCACCAGCTTGCCGCGATGGGTCAGCAGGCCGAAGGCCGCCCGCATGCGCACATATTGCCAAAAAAAATCCGTGAGGGCGGGTGCGAGGAAGGCCCGCACCACGGCGTAGCCGTTCTGGGCGAAGAAGGTCTTTGCGTCCTGCTCGGCGGCGATCGTCATGCGCGATCCCAACTGACTGGGCGGAAGTAGGGCACATCGCCCGCGCCGAAGACAAGACGCGCTGGGGTCCGTACGCAATTGGAGCTTATCCCATGCCGTCATGGGCGCCCTTGAGGCGCCCATCCATCGCGCCCGCGTCTGCGGGCGCACGAGACTCTTCTCGGCGCGCCGACGCGCGCGCGATGGATGGGCGGGTTAAACCCGCCCATGACGACCTTTTTTGGAGAACTCAATTGAATACAGACCCTAGCGGCCGATGCGCCCTTCGAGCCAGCGTGCGGCCTCGGCGGGCGATTTCTTGTCGTCGGCGCGGTCGACCATGAGGTTGGCACGCTGCATGGTCTTCAGGTCGATGGCGCCGATCAGCGGCTTCAGCGCGGCGAGGAAGGCCTGGTCCTGCGCATGCGCGGGCGAGACCAGAAGGATCGCGTCATACGGCGGCAGCGCGCCCTTCGGGTCGCTCAGCACCTTCAGGTCGTATTGCGCGACGCGCCCGTCGCTGGAAAAGGCGGTGATCACGTCGACGTCGCCGGAGATCAGCGCCCGGTACATCAGGTTCGGCTGATACTGGCGCCGCGCCGCGAAGTTGAGGCCATAAGCGGCGGCGACGGCACGCCATTCGGGCCGCGAGAAAATCTCGAAGTCGCCGCCGATCTTCAGCTCGCGCGCGTGCGCCGCCAGATCCGCCAGCGTTTCGATATGCAGCGCCTTGGCCTTGTCGGCGCGCATCGCCAACGCATAGGCGTTCTCGAAGCCGAGCGGGCCCAGATCGCGGATGCCGTGGGTCTTGGCCGTCCATTGTTCGATGGCGCCCAGCACCGCCTTGCGGCCGGGCATGTCGGCGCGCTTCATCGCATTGGCCCAGATCGTGCCGGAATAATCGACATAGACGTCGATGTCGCCGGCGGCGAGGGCGCGGAAGACCACGTTGGAGCCCAGATCGTCGCGTTCGGTCGTGGCGATGCCGATCTTATCGAGCCGGTCCGCGATGACGGCGCCCAGGATGTACTGTTCCTCGAAATTCTTGGCGCCGATGACGATCCTGTGACCGCCGCCGCCGATCATCGGAACGAGGCTCGCTGCGACCACCAGGACGAGGCCCATGGCGGCAGCGATTACGCGGGCGCGCGAACGCACCGCGAGCCCGTTTTCCGCCAGCGCCAGCAGGCGGTCGACCACCAGCGCCAGCGCCGCCGCCGCAACCACGCCGAAGGTGACGAACACCCAGTTCTCGATCTGCAGGCCGGTGAAGATGTAGTTGCCCAGGCTCGTCTGCCCGACCGGCGTCGCCAGCGTCGCGGTGCCGATCACCCAGACCGCGGCGGTGCGGATGCCGGCCATGATCACCGGCGCGGCAAGCGGCAGCTCGACCAGGATCAGCGACTGCCACGGCGTCATGCCGACGCCGCGCGCCGCCATCTTCACGCCGCCGTCCATGCCGGCGAGCGCGGTCACGGTGTTCCTGAGCACCGGCAGCATGGAATAGAGCGTCAACGCCAGGAGGGCCGGGAGAAAGCCCAGGGCGCGGAAGCCGAAGCCGAAGGTTTCGGTCGTGAAATGCGACAGCGCGAGCAGCAGCGGATAGAACAGCGCGAGCAGGGCGAGGCTCGGGATGGTCTGTATGACGCCCGCGAAGGCGAGCAACGCGCCGCCCAACACGCGCGAGCGCGCCGCGAGGATCGCCAGCGGCAGGCTGATGGCGAGACCGAGCACAAGCGCGCTCATGCTGAGCAGCACATGGGCGCTCAGATAGCCGGGCAGATACGACCAGGCTTCCGCGATTTCGCTCATGGCGCCGCCCGGAGCGCTTCGGCGAGGCGCCGCGCGCGCTTCTTCGGCGTCTCGACGAGCGAACGCACAAAATCGTCGGCCGGCGCGGCGAGCAGTTCGTTGGGCGTGCCGATCTGCACGAGCTCGCCGTCGCGCATGACCGCGATGCGGTCGCCCAGAAGCATCGCTTCGGTCATGTCGTGCGTCACGAAGATCGTGGTCAAACCGAGCGCGGCATGGATCTGGCGGTAGTCCTCGGCGAGATCGTCGCGGATGATGGGATCGAGCGCGCCGAACGGCTCGTCCATCAGCATGATCCTGGGCCGCGCCGCCAGCGCGCGGGCGAGCGCGACGCGCTGCTGCTGTCCGCCGGAAAGCTCGCGCGGCAGCCGGCCGCGATAATCCTGCGCCGCCAGACGCACCAGGCCGAGCAATTCGTCGACCCGCGCATCGATGTCGCCCTTCGGCCAGCCGAGCAGCTTGGGCGTCACGCCGATGTTCTCGGCCACCGTCATGTGGGGGAAGAGACCGGCGCCCTGGAACACGTAACCCATGCGCCGGCGCCAGCCGACCGCGTCGCCGGCCAGGATGTCCTCGCCGTCGACCAGGATGCGCCCGCCCGACGGCTCGACCAGCCGGTTGATCATATTGAGGGTCGTGGTCTTGCCCGAGCCGGATTCGCCGATCAGGACGAGGAACTCGCCCCGGCCGACGGCAAGACTCAAGGCGCGCACGGCCGGCGCGGGACTGCTATCATAAGCCTTTGAAAGACTTATTAGTTCGATCAAGCCGGTTCCCCTCTTGCGCAAACGCAAACCCTTGCGCCCGCCGTAACATTTCGCGTAAAACGAATGTGTCCGACCGCGAAAGTAGAGCTTTTACCAGCGCTTAACCACGACTCGGGCACAGTTATCGAACCGTTAAACACGGCGGGCGGAACGGCGAAACGGCAATGACGGCGGTGGTGCACAATGACGCGCAGGGCGGGTTCTCCGCCAGCGTCCGTGCGCGCACCCGGGTCGAGCCCCGTCCTTCCCTCGGTTCGTCGCAGGCGCTTCTGCTCCTTCTTAGCTGCCCCTAGGCGTTGACGGCGCGCGGTCATCGCGCGACGCATGTCTAGGGGATGACGGCGAAAGGAGAGTTCAGAAGCCGCGCATGCGGCGAACGGAAGGAACGTATTGCCATGAGTACCCAATCCCAACGCGTCTTGATCTTCGACACAACCTTGCGCGACGGCGAGCAGTCGCCGGGCGCCGCCATGACGCTCGAAGAAAAAATCCAGATCGCCGAGTTCCTCGACGAGATGGGCGTGGATGTTATCGAAGCCGGCTTCCCGATTTCGTCAGCAGGCGACTTCGAGGCGGTCAGGCAAGTCACCAAGATCGTCAAGAACGCATCGGTCTGCGGCCTGGCGCGCGCCGGCTTCAAGGACATCGACGCGGCCGGCGAGGCGCTGAAAGGCGCCAAGCGCCCGCGCATCCACACCTTCATCTCCACCAGCCCGGTCCATATGAAGCACAAGCTCCAGATGGGCGAGAACGCGGTGCTGGAGGCGATCGGCGCCT
>CAZMHP010000267.1:0-4199 GCA_964566095.1 uncultured Rhizobium sp.
ACGTTCTCGCCCTTCCAGCGGAAGGTGTCGCCGATGCGGTCGACGAAATAGAAATAGCCTTGACCGTCGCGCCGCATCAGATCGCCGGTGCGGAACCAGGCATCGTCCTTCTCGAACACGTCGCGCAGGATCTTCTTGCGGGTGTCTTCGGTCCTGGTGTAGCCGTCGAAGGTCTTGCCCGGCTCGTCCGCGATCTTGCCGATCGTCTCGCCGACCTCGTCGTCGGCGCATTCGATGCAGAAGCCGCCCGGCCCACGCACCGGCTCCTCCTTCTCGACGTCGAATTTGACGATGCGGGTGGTGACGAGCGCGCGCATATAGGACGGCACGCGCCCCACCGCGCCGACCGTGCCGTCATAGTTGAGCATCGAGACATTGCCTTCGGTCGCACCGTAGAACTCGATGATCCGGGGGATCGCGAAGCGCTCCTGGAAATTGTGCCAGATCTCCGGGCGAAGGCCGTTGCCGGTGATGACGCGGATGGCGTGATCGCGCTCATGCGCCGAGGCCGGCGCGTTCAGCAGGTAGCGGCAAAGCTCGCCGATATACTGGAACGTCGTCGCGCGATAGCGATGCACATCGTCCCAGAATTCATGCACCGAGAATCTGCGCTTGATGATCACCGAGCCGCCGGTCAGGAGCGCCGGCCCGACCGCGCAGACGCCGCCCGCCGTGTGATAGAGCGGCAGCACGTTGTACATCCGATCGGCGGCCTTGACGTTCAGCCCGCTGGCGAAGCCGTGCATCATGAACAGCATGCGCAAATGGGTGTAGTTCGATGCCTTGGGCAGGCCGGTGGTGCCCGAGGTGTAGATGTAGAACGCCTTGTCTTTGCACGTGACGCCCGCGCGCAGCTCCGGTCCCACCGCCTCGCCCGATTGCGCGCCGAGCGCCGCGTCGAAATCCTCCAGGCCGGGCGCGGCGCCGCCCGCGCTCCACGGCGTGGGGCAGGGCACGATCAGGTTTTGCGCCTCGGCGAAACTCGCCGCCAGTTCGCAGCCGACGATGGCGTGTTTGGCGCCGGCGATGGCGATCGAATGGGCCAGCGGCTGGCCGCGCAGATTGGTGTTGATCAGCGCGCCCACCGCGCCCGTCTTCAGAAGGCCGAGCCAGGTCGCGACATATTCGGGCCGGTTCTCCATCAGCAGCGCGACCGCGTCGCCCCGCCCCACGCCGTTCGCGCTGGCCCAGCGCGCGACGCGGTTGGCGGCCGCGTCCAGCGCGGCGAACGTCATCGTCCGGTCGAGATAGTGAAAGACGACATTGTCCGGCGTGGCGCGCGCCTGCGCCTCCACGATATCCACGATGGTGTGCGGGCTGTCCGGCGTCACGCCGCGCAGGGACAGCAGCGTGCGGCCGATGGCGGATATATAAGTGGCTTCGCGCGCGATCGCGCTGAACAATCCCATGCCGGCAGCGACTGACAGAAATTCCTTCCCGACGGTATGCCTACACGGTTAACGTTTCGGAAACCATGAGCGAACCGCTTGACCTGCGTGGCTTGAAGTGTCCGCTGCCGGCGCTGTTCGCGCGCCGGGCGCTGGCGCGCGCCGCGCCCGGGGTGGAGGTCACGGTCGTCGCCGACGATCCGCTCGCCGCGATCGACATCCCGCATATGTGCCGCCAGGAAGGCTATGAGGTGGTCGCGCTCGAACGCGATGGCGCGCTCGCGAAATTGACCCTGCGTCGCCCCGCTTAACGCGCGGGCGGCGGCGCCGCCTGCGGTCCCAGCCGCGCGATCACGTCGGATGCCTGCAGCGCATGCGCATCGCCCTTCGCTTGCTCCGGCGTCAGAAGGATGATCTCCGCATAGGCCTGGTAACTGGTGGTCGGGAACGTGGTCGCACCCGAGCGCCAATAGGGATCCCAGGGATCGTACGCCCAGCTATGCCAGTACCAGCCGTAGCCGGGGCCGAAGCCGGGGTAGTCCGCGAAGTCGGTGTGATAGGTGGTCTTGGATTCGGTGTTGCGGGTGTCGAATTCGAACCACTGATAGCCCGCGTCGCGCGTGACCTCGGCGGCCCGCAACAGCAGGAAGTTTTCCACCGTGTCGCGCCTTGTGGCGGCGTTGCCGACGAAGCTGACGCGGTAGCGATTGGTCGCCAGGCGCTGGTCCGAGTAGCCGGCGCCGTGTTCGTCGGCGGCCGGGGCATAGGCTGTCGGCGTGGCGCAGGCGGCAAGGCCGAGCAGCGCCAGAGACAGCAATAGGTGCTTGGAACGCATCGGTTTTTCTCCTGCTCCGTCCCATAACCGAATTCTAGGTCCCAAAGTTCCCGCATGACGAGGCTGCGGATTTTGCACTTTATAACTGACTGGTCATTTATTAATGTGAGCCTATGCAGCTCGATCATGGCCTTTCCCCCCACCGCTGGACTCGCCGCAAACAGGCGCGGCCCGGCGAGATTCTCGACGCCGCGCTCAGCGTGTTCGCCGCCAAGGGTTATACCGCGGCGCGCATGGACGACATCGCCCGCCAGGCCGGCGTCACCAAGGGCACGATCTATCTCTACTTCGAGAACAAGGAGGCGGTGTTCAAATCGCTGGTGCGCGAATCGATCGGCACCACCATCGCCACCGTCGCGGCGCAGATCGAAGGCTATCAGGGCTCGGCGCGCGAGATGGTCCGCTTCGCGCTCGGCGCCATGGCGAATCTGCTGGTCAGCGGCGACCGCGTCGTGCTGCCCAAGATCATCATCGCCGAGAGCGGCAATTTCCCAGAACTCGCGCGCTTCTACCGCTTCGAGATCATCGAGAAAGGCCTCGCCGCCTTCTCCGCCGTCATCGCGCGCGGCATGGCCAAGGGCGAGTTGCGCACGCTGCCGATCGAGCATGTGGTGCGCCTGTGCATCGCGCCGGTGCTGCTCGGCGCCATCTGGCGCGTGACCTTCGCGCAATTCGATGCCGAGCCTTACGACTATCAGGGCTTGATCGACACCCATCTCGACATTCTCTTCCGCGGCCTTGCGCCCGATGGAGCCGGCCCATGAAACGCGCGGTCCTTGCGCTCCTGCTGTTTCTCGCCGGCTGCGATAATCCCGCCGGCAAGCCCTGGCTCGGCTATGTCGAAGGCGAGGATGCCTTCATCGCGGCGCCGCAGGCCGGCTGGGTCGCGCGCCTCGATGTGCGGCGTGGCGATTGGGTGAAGCTCGGCGATCCTCTGTTCACGCTCGACGACACCAACCAGGCCGCGGCGCGCGACCAGGCGACCGCCGCGATCGCGCTGGCGCAAAGCCAGCGCGTGGCCGCGGTCGCCAACCGCGATCTGACGCAGAAGGAATTGGTGCGCCAGTCGGCGCTGCTGGACGTCGGCGCCGGCACCAAGCAGGCCTACGATGTCGCCAAGGCGGCCTACGACACGGCGCAGGCGCAGATCTCCCAGATCGACGCGCAGATCGCGCAGGCGCGCGCCAGCCTCTCCGGCGCGGCCTATCAATTGTCGGAGCGCGCCGTCGTCTCGCGCACCGCCGGCCGGGTGGAGGACGTGTATTTCCGCACCGGCGAGTACGCGCCCGCGATGACGCCGGTGGTCTCGGTCCTGCCGCCGCAGAACATCTATGTCCGCTTCTTCGTGCCCGAGAGCGATTTCGCGCATGTGCGCCTGGGTCAGCGCGTCGCGATCGCGTGCGATGGCTGCGCGCCGGGCATCGTCGCCACGATCACCTTCATCGCGCAACAGGAGGAGTTCACCCCGCCGGTGATCTTCTCATCCGACAGCCGCGAGAAACTGGTGTTCAAGATCGAGGCGCGTGCCCCGGGCGGCCTCAAGCTCAATCCCGGCCAGCCGGTCGACGTGCGGCCGCTGTGATCGTGGCGCGCTTTCAGGACATTGCGCCGCTCACCCTTCGCCAAGCTCAGGGCGAGGACACTATGACAGATCCTCATGCTGAGCCTGTCGAAGCATGAGGAGCGCCGAACTCGCCATCGATGTGCATGGCCTGACCAAGCGCTTCGGCAGCAAGGTCGCGGTCAACCATGCCGACATTCAGGTCCCATCCGGCGAGGTCTGGGGTTTCTTGGGCCCCAACGGCTCGGGCAAGACCACGACCATCCGCATGCTGTGCGGGCTCTTGCATGCCGACGAAGGCGAAGGCACCTGCCTCGGCTACGACTTCCGCACCCAGTCCGAACAGATCAAGCGCGAGGTCGGCTACATGACCCAGAAGTTCAGCTTCTGGGAGGATCTGTCGATCCGCGAGAAT
>CAZMHP010000268.1:0-4139 GCA_964566095.1 uncultured Rhizobium sp.
CAGCCGCGCCATCGTGCCGTCGTCGTTCATGATCTCGCAGATCACGCCGGCGGGGTTGAGACCGGCGAGGCGCGCGATATCCACCGCCGCCTCGGTATGGCCGGCGCGCACCAGCGTGCCGCCATGGCGCGCCACCAGCGGGAAGACATGGCCGGGCGAGGTGATGTCGCCGGCGTCCTTGGTCGGATCGATGGCGACGGAGATGGTGTGGGCACGGTCGTGCGCCGAGATGCCGGTGGAGATGCCTTCCTTGGCCTCGATCGAGATCGTGAAGGCGGTCTGGTTGGGCGTCCCGTTGAGCTGGGTCATCATCGGGATCCGGAGCGTGTCGGCGCGATCCTGCGTCAGCGCCAGGCAGATCAGGCCGCGGCCATACTTGGCCATGAAATTGACCGAGGCCGGCGTGCACATCTGGGCCGGGATGACGAGGTCGCCCTCGTTCTCGCGGTCGTCCGCGTCCATCAGGATGAACATGCGCCCGTTCCGGGCGTCCTCGATGACGTCCTCGATGTTCGAAATGTAGTCGTGATAGACCGCGACGTTCATTTGCCGACGATCCTTGCCACATAGCGCGCCAGCAGGTCGATCTCGAGATTGACCTTCATGCCCGGCTTGAGCTTGCCGAACGTCGTGACCTTGAAGGTGTGCGGGATGATGTTGACGCCGAAGCGCGCGCCATCGACCTCGTTGACGGTGAGCGACACGCCGTCCAGCGCCACCGAGCCCTTGGGCGCGACGAATTTCGACAGCGCCAGCGGCACCTCGAAGATCATGCGGGTGGACTCGCCTTCGGGCAGCGCCGATTTGATCTCGGCGACGCCGTCGACATGACCGCTGACGATATGGCCGCCGAACTCGTCGCCGACGCGCATCGGGCGTTCGAGATTGACGGGATCGCCGGTCTTCCAGCTTCCCAGCGTGGTCTTCGACAGCGTCTCGCCGGACGCGGTCACCGCGAACCAACGGTCCCTGGCCGTGCCCTTGTCGACCACCGTCATGCAGATGCCCGAGCAGGCGATCGAGGCGCCCATCTCGACGGTCGAGACGTCGTAATTGGTGGCGATGACGACATGGGTGTCGCCGCGCTTCTCGATATGGCGCACGCGTCCGATGTCGGTGACGATTCCGGTGAACATGGCGTCTCTTTTAGGCTCTGGCCGCGTAGCTTTCCAGAACGTCGGCGCCGAATTCGCGCACCTGCGTCCGCATGAACTTGGGCGCTTCGCCCAACGTCAACGCGGCCAGTGCATCGACGGCGCCGTGCCCGGCGCCGCCCAGAACGATGGGCGCGGTGAAGATTTCCAAGGCATCGGCGAAGCCGCGATCCAGGAAGGCGGCGTGGACGGTCGCGCCGCCCTCCACCAGCAGTCGGGTAACGTTCCGCTGGGAGAGCGCTTGCAGCACCGCGCCCAAATCAGGCCTGCCCCGCGCGTCGCGCGGCAGCACGACGATCTCGACGCCCTTGGCCTTCAGCACCGCGCCGCCTTCGGACGCGGTGAACACCAGCGTCGGATGCCGCGCGGCGGTTGCGGCGAGCTTGGAGGTTTCGCCGAGGCGCAGCGTGGTATCGAGGATCACCCGCAGCGGCGTGTGGTCTTCCAGTCCGGCGAGGCGGCAGGTCAGCTCAGGGTCGTCCGCCAGCGCGGTGTTCGCGCCGATCAGGATCGCGTCGTTGCGCGCCCGCAGCAGATGGCCGAAGCGGCGCGAAGCCTCGCCGGTGATCCATTTGCTGTCGCCGGTGACGGTGGCGGTCTTGCCATCGAGGCTCTGCGCGATCTTCAGCGTGACATAGGGACGCTTGCGGACGATGTGGCTGAAAAAACCTTCAAGCGTGACCCGCGCCTGTCCATCGAGCAGACCTGCTTCGACTTCGATGCCAGCGGCGCGCAGCCTGGCGAGGCCCGCTCCGTTCACGCGCGGATCGGGATCGCCGCAGGCGACGACCACGCGCGCGATGCCGGCGGCGATCAGCGCATCGGCGCAGGGACCGCCGGTCGTGCCCCGGTGCGAGCAGGGTTCGAGCGTCACATAAGCCGTGGCGCGCCGTGCTTGCGATCCGGCTTGCGCCAGCGCCACGATCTCGGCATGCGGGCGGCCGCGCTCGTCGGTGCGCCCGCGTCCCACCACGCGCCCATCGGGCGAGACGATCACGCAGCCGACCGACGGCACGCGGCCGATACGGCCGACGCCGCGCGCGCCAAGCGCGATGGCGTGACGCATATGGGCGATGTCGTCGGCCGGCGTCATGGCAGGAAAACCGATAGCAGCGTGGCGGCGGCATTATACGCGGCATGCGTGGCGAAAGATGCGCGCAGCGAGCCGGTGCGCGCCACCCACCACGCCAGCACCGCGCCGGCGATGAAGAGTTCGAGGGTGTATATCCATCCTTGTAGGCCGGGATGCTCGCTGTATTGGCCGTGCACCGCGGCAAAGACCATGGCCGTCACGACGATCGCCAGCCCTGCCCCGCTCGTTTGCCGAAGCCAGGCGAAGAACAGGCCGCGAAAGAAGAACTCCTCCACGAAGGGCGCGAACAGGACGACCACGGCGAGCGAGGCGACGCCCTGCCAGGCGGTGTGCGGCACCAGGGCGCGGTCCAGCGCGGTGTCCTCGAAGGTCACGAGCGAGGACCAGCTCAGCACTTCGTTCACGCCGTTGAGCAGGAGCGACAGGGCGACGCCGCTCAGCAGCGCGCGCGCGAACGTCGATGCGGCGATTGGCGGAAAGAAGCGCGCGAGTGGATGCGGCATGCGCCAGCGCGCGACCAGCCAGACCGCCGCGACAATCCCCAGATCGGTGAGCACCAGCGCCGCATGGTTCGTCCAGAAACTGCCGGTCAGATAGGCGATCAGCGCGTCGCCGCGCAGGGCAAACCCGCGATGCAGCGAGATCAGCAGCGCCGCCGCGCCGACCGCGACGGTCAACAACACGCCGACGAAGGTTCCCCCGAAGGCGGCGATGAACACGTCCCACCAGCGGATCGCTTCATCCCGCGGCGGCGCAATTTCAGGTCGGTTCGGGTCGGCCATCGGCGTTCACATCGCCGCGCTCGGGTTCAGATTTTCCCGTCCTTGTCGTCGCCCTCGAGTTCGCCGATCAGCGCCTCGAAATCCTTGGTCTCGCGGAAGTTCTTGTAGACCGAGGCGAAGCGGACATAGGCGACTTTGTCGAGGCTCTGCAGCGCCTGCATGATGAGCTCGCCGATCACCGGCGACGGGATCTCGTTCTCGCCCATGCTTTCGAGCCGGCGCACGATGCCGGTGATGGTGCGGTCGATCCGCTCGCGCTCCACCGGGCGCTTGCGCAGGGCGTGCAGCATGGAGCGTTCGAGCTTCTCGCGCTCGAAGGGTTCGCGCCGGCCGTTCTTCTTGACCACGACCAACTCGCGCAATTGCACGCGTTCGAAGGTGGTGAAGCGGCCGCCGCATTCGGGGCAATGCCGCCGTCGCCGGATCGCGGCGTTGTCCTCGCTGGGACGGCTGTCCTTCACCTGGGTGTCGTCATGTCCGCAAAAGGGGCAGCGCATGGCAGGGTCCGCTTTCTAGAAGTAGATCGGAAACCGGGAGCAGAGTTCGCGCACCCGCGCGGCGACGCTCGCCTCGACGGACGGATCGCCGGCATCGCCCGTCTTGGCCACCGCATCGACGACCTCGACGATGAGCTTGCCGATGGTGCGAAACTCTTCGGTGCCGAAGCCGCGCGTCGTGCCGGCGGGCGAGCCCAGGCGGATGCCCGAGGTGATCGCCGGCTTTTCGGTGTCGAACGGCACGGCGTTCTTGTTGGTGGTGATGAAGGCGCGGTCGAGCGCCCTTTCGGTATGGCTGCCCTTGGCGCCCTTGGGGCGCAGATCGACCAGCATCACATGCGTGTCGGTGCCGCCCGAGACGATGTCGAGGCCCGCGGTGTTCAAGGTCTCGGCCAGGACCCGCGCGTTGTCCACCACCGCCTTGGCGTAGAGCTTGAATTCGGGACGCAGCGCTTCGCCGAAGGCGACCGCCTTGGCGGCGATGACGTGCATCAGCGGCCCGCCCTGAAGACCGGGGAACACGGCCGAGTTGATCTTCTTGCCGAGTTCGACGTCGCGCGACAGGATCATGCCGCCGCGCGGGCCGCGCAGCGTCTTGTGCGTCGTCGTCGTC
>CAZMHP010000269.1:0-4126 GCA_964566095.1 uncultured Rhizobium sp.
GAATTTCCGCGGCCGCCGCTTCACCAACGCGCACGAGACGCTGATCTGGGCGACGAAGAACCCCAAGCAGCAATACACCTTCAACTACGAGGCGATGAAGGCGCTGAACGACGAGCTGCAGATGCGCTCGGACTGGACGCTGCCGATCTGCGCCGGCCACGAGCGGCTGAAGGGCGCCGACGGCAACAAGGCGCACTCGACGCAGAAGCCGGAGTCGCTCCTGCACCGCGTGATCGTTTCCTCGACCAAGCCGGGCGACGTCGTGCTCGATCCCTTCTTCGGTTCGGGCACCACCGGCGCGGTGGCCAAGCGGCTCGGCCGCCACTTCATCGGGCTGGAGCGCGATCCGGGCTACGCCAAGCTGGCGCGCGAGCGCATCGCCGCCGTCACGCCCGCGCCGGACGACGCGATCGAGGTGACCAAATCCAAGCGCTCCGAGCCGCGCATTCCCTTCGGCTGGGTGGTGGAGCGCGGCCTGCTGCCGCCTGGCACCGTGCTGCACGGCACGCAGAAGCGCCACCGCGCCAAGGTGCGCGCCGACGGCACGCTGGTGACCGCCGACGCCACCGGCTCGATCCATCAGATGGGCGCGCATGTGCAGGGGCTGGACGCCTGCAACGGCTGGACCTTCTGGCAATACGAGCACAAGGGCACGCTGATCCCGATCGACGTGCTGCGTCAGCAACTACGGGCGACGATATCCTGACGCAAACTGCGGGCCATCGTCCGCATAGGCATGCTCAACGATCTTCTTCATGACGGTCGGCAAGGCGACAGCGCTTAGATCGCCAACCCAAACCCCATTATCATCCCCGGCCAAGCGTAGCGTCGCGAAGCGAGGGGAAGGGGACCCAGGTGCCGCAGCGATGCGGCTCTTGAAGACCTGGGTCCCCTTCCCTCGCCGCGCTTGCGCGCGGCTCGCTGGGGATGACAGCGGAGATTGCCCGACCTCCGCCACATAAACCTCGATCTCCAATTCGAAATGCGTGAAGCCGTGGCGCACGATGCCGGGGCGTTTTCTCCAGGCCGCCTTGAACGGCGCCTGCCGCATCGCTTCGTCGCGCGAGGGAAACGCCTCGCCCCACGGCCCCAGAGGCGGCTGCATCATGCCGCCGAGCAATCCCTTCTCCGGCCGCTTCACCAACAGCACCGCGCCGTCTGCATCGCGCGCGACGAACGCCGCGCCGCGCTTCAAGGGCCGCACCATCTTCGGCGCCTTGACCGGCAGTTCCTCCTGGATGCCGCGCCGGCGCGCCTCGCAGTCCTCGCGCCACGGGCAACTCAAACACGCCGGCCGCTTGGGCGTGCAGATTCCTGAGCCCAGATCCATGAGCGCCTGCGCGAAATCCCCGGCCCGCTTCTCCGGCACCAGCGCCTGCAGCGCCGCGCGCATCGCCGCCTTCGACTTCGGCAAGGGCTCGTCGATCGCGAACACCCGCGCGATCACGCGCTCGGCATTGGCGTCCATCGCGGCATGCGGCAGGTCGAACGCGATCGCCGCGATCGCGCCCGCCGTGTAGTCGCCGATGCCGGGAAGCGCGCGCAGGCCTTCATACGTATCGGGAAACCACCCGCCATGCGCGCCCGCCACGACCTTCGCCGCCGCGTGCAGGTTGCGCGCCCGCGCGTAATAGCCGAGCCCCGCCCACGCCGTCAGCACCGCGTCCTGCTCCGCCGCCGCCAGCGCCGTCACCGTCGGCCAGGCCTTCAGGAATTTGACGTAATACGGCCCGACCGCCTGCACCGTCGTCTGCTGCAGCATGATTTCGCTCAGCCACACATGATAGGGATCGGCCTTGGCGCCCGGCAGCGCGCGCCACGGCAGGCGGCGGCGATGGACGTCGTACCAGCCGAGCAGAGCCTGTGCGCGATCCGTCTTGGGCTTTTGCTTCTTCGTCGCGCGCGCAGGCATACTGCCACCATGGCGCAACCGAAGTCGGAGAAACAAGACGAGCCGCCCCGCCGGCGCGGCTGGTTCGCGGGCGTCGGCACCGATGCCTCGCTCGCCGCGCGCACCGCCTTCGCGCGCGCCGGTTTCGCCGATCCGTCGCTGGTGCTGCGCTGGGCCGAGATCGCGGGACCGGAGACCGCGCGCCTCGCCCGGCCGATCAAGCTGACGGACTCCGCCACGGGCGGGGTGCTGACCCTCAAGGCCGAGCCGGCCGCCGCGCTCTTCCTCCAGCATGAAAGCCGCGCGCTATGCGCCCGGATCAATTCCTATCTCGGCCGCGTCGCCGTGGTGCGCCTGCGCTTCGTGCAAGGCCCGCTCGCCGCGCCCTCCCCGCCCGCGCCCAGGCCGGCCAGGCCTTTGGAGCCCGCCGACGACGATCCCGTGCGGCGCTGGCAAGGCCCTCCCAATCTCGGCGACGCACTGGCCAATCTGGCGCGCTGGCGCGCCGCCCGCTCGGGCGCAGATTGAACGCGCCGGCCGCCTCTGCCACAAACGGGTGAACCCGCGGGGAGCTTGCGCAGCGTGAGCCGCAACCAAATAATGCTCGGCGCCTTCGTCGCCGCGCTGATCGCGCTCGCCGGCATCGGCTGGTATGCGATGCGCGGCACCGTTTCGCATGGCGGCGGCCAGGTCTCCGCCACGGGCGAGCACACGCTCGGCTCGCCCACCGCGCCCATCAGAATCGTCGAATACGCCTCGCCGATGTGCCCGATCTGCGCCGCCTTCAACAACAACGAATTTCCCAGGCTCAAGTCGGAATACATCGACACCGGCAAGGTGTTCTACACCTTCCGCGTCTTTCCCATCGGCGCGCCCGATATCGCGGTGGAAGGCATCGCGCGCTGCCTGCCGCAGGACCGTTACTTCGCCTTCACCGACATGATGTACCGCAACCAGGACAAGTGGGATCCCGACGGCCACGCCATCGCCGACGTGCGCGCCGCGATCATCGCGATGGCCGCCAAAGCCGGATTGCCGGCCGACGCGGCCGCGCGCTGCATCGAGGACAAGGCGGCGCAGCAGCGCACGGTCCAGGTCGGCAAGGACGCGCAGGCGCAATACGGCGTCGCCGGCACGCCGACCTTCGTCATCGACGGCGAACCGGTCTATTCGGGCGAATATCCCTGGGACCTGCTGAAGGACCAGCTCGACCGCCGGCTGGCGAAATAGCCCCGATCGGGCGGCTTTGGGCGCAGGATTGAAGGTTCCGCCGCGCTCTGCCAAAAGCAGCGGGAAGCTTCCCTGCGGAGTCCCCGGTGAGTCGCAACCAAGTCCTTCTCGGCGTCATCGTCCTCGCGCTGCTCGCGCTGGCGGGTGGGGCCTGGTACGTGCTGGGCAGTTCCGACAGCCCGACATCGCTGGCGGCGGGCGGGCCGGTGGCCTCGGCCACGGCGGACGACCGCACGCTCGGCGATCCCAAAGCCAAGATCGTCGCCATCGAATACGCCGCGCCGATGTGCCCGCACTGCAAGCACTTCAACGAGGTCGGCATCCCGATCCTGAAGCGCGACTACATCGACACCGGCAAGGTGTTCTACATCTTCCGCGTCTTTCCCATCGGCCAGCCCGACATCGCGGCCGAATCGCTGGCGCGCTGTTTGCCTGCGGATAACTATTTCGCCTTCATTGACCAGCTCTACCGGAATCAGGAGAAGTGGGACCCGGAGTACCCTGGCGTTCAGGATGTCGAAGGCGGTCTAATCGCACAGGCGCGAATCGCCGGGCTGAGTGCCGACCAGGCCGAATCGTGCATGAAGGATAAGGACAAGAATGCTCGGGTCATGACGGTCGCGCAGGACGCGCAGTCGCGCTACGGCATCTCCGGAACGCCGACCTTCGTGATCAACGGCGAACCGCAAACCGCCGGCGCGCAATGGCCCGAGGTCAAGGCGAAATTGGATTCACTGCTGGCGAAAAAGTAGCCGCCGGCTCTTAATGCGTAGGACGGCGCATCGCATTTGAAGTTCACCAGGCTCCGGCTCTCGGGTTTCAAGTCCTTCGTCGAACCGACAGAGCTTTATGTCGAGCCGGGTCTCACGGCGGTGGTTGGGCCGAACGGCTGCGGCAAGTCCAACCTGTTCGACGCGCTGCGCTGGGTGATGGGCGAGACGCGCCCGTCGTCGCTGCGCGGCGGCGAGATGGACGACGTGATCTTCGCCGGCTCCGGCGGCCGTC
>CAZMHP010000270.1:0-4123 GCA_964566095.1 uncultured Rhizobium sp.
GGTCGATCAGGTTGTGATCGGTGGAGCGCAGCCCGGTCAGCGCGTTCGACAGCACGGTGAAGAAGCCGATGATCCAGGCCAGCACCACCAGAACCTCATTGGTGTTGTCGAACCCGACCCAGATCAAGAGCAAGGGCGCGATCGCCACGATCGGCGTCACCTGCAGCACCACCGCGAAGGGATAGAGCGCATATTCGACGATGCGGCTCTGGCTGAAGACGACGGCGAGACCGACGCCGGCAAGCGTCGCCAGCACGAAGGCGCTCGCGGTGATCTTGAGCGTGAACCCCAGCGCCGGCCCCAGCACGTCCCAGTGCTCGAAGAACGCCGCCCAGATGTCGCTCGGCGCCGCCAGCACCAGGGGCGAGATGCCCAGCGCATGCACGCGCCATTCCCAAAACAGGAGCGCCGCCGCGAACACGATTGCCGGCACCACATATTTCAGCGCCGCCTTCATGGGATACCTCTCCCGCTCGCGGGAGAACTCGATCCGTCGCGGCGCGACGGATCGGGTGAGGGGAGATTTGCGCAGCAAATCATGCCCCCATCGCCGTCTTCAGCGCCGCCGACACGCGCCCGGCGTCGGCCGTGAACTGCGGCGACAACCGGTAGCTTTCATCGCGCGGCAAGGGCGGCGTCAGCGCGATCGTCTCCGCGACGCGCCCGGGTCTGGGCGTCATCACCACCACGCGCGACGACAGATAGGTGCTCTCGTACACGCTGTGCGTGACGAACAGCACGGTCAGCGCGTCCTCCGCGCACAGCTTGAGCAGATCGTCGTTCAGTGCCTGGCGCGTCAGCTCGTCCAGCGCCGCGAAGGGCTCGTCCATCAGCAGGAGCTTGGGCTCGGCCGCCAGCGCGCGCGCGATCGACACGCGCATCTTCATCCCGCCGGAGAGCTCGCGCGGGAACGCGCTCTCGAATCCGTTCAGCCCGACGCGGCCGAGCGCCCGCGCCGCGCGCTCGTTCGCCGCGCCGCGCGGCATGCCTTTCAGGTCCAGCGGCAGGCGCGCATTGGCGAGCGCGGTCGCCCAGGGCATCAGCGTCGGCTCCTGGAACACAAAACCGATCTCGGGCCGCCCGCTGGGGAACGCCACCGTCCCCGCGTCCGGCGTCAGCAGCCCCGCGACGATGCGCAGCGCGGTCGACTTGCCGCAGCCGCTCGGCCCCACCAGCGAGACGAATTCGCCGTCGGCGACCGCAAGATCGAGCCGCCCGATCGCGTGCGTGCCGTTGTCGAACCGCTTGGCGATGGCGGAAAGGGAGAGGAGAGGAACGCTCAAGAATCACCTCCCCCACTGTTCGCGCAAAACACGCCACAGGCGCCGCTCGTGATCGGTTGCTCCCCGGCGCAGTTGCCTGGCTCGCGCAATGCCTTGCGGTCCCGCTGGCCTGTACATGCACCGCCCCCCAACCCGAAAAATCGCGTTCCGCGTTTTTCGACCTCCCCACAAAGGGGGAGGTGGTTTTCTCCCTACTGAAAATTCATCGGCATGGCGCGCACGAAGCGCAAATCATAAGCCTGCCGATAGTTCAGCGTCGGATCGTAGAGCCCGTCCTTCACCATCGTGTCGAAGAACCCCTTCCAGCTCGCATCCGTCATCGCGCCCAGCCCCAGCGTCTTGGCGTCGCCCGACAGCGCGATGCCGTAGACCTTCATCTTGACGATGGCCTGCGCGATCAGCGCATCGCTCATCTCCGGGTTGTCGTGGCGGATGAGCGCGTTGCCGGCCGCCGCCTCGCCGCCCAGATAGTGCAGCCAGCCGGCCTGCGTCGCCGTCACGAAGGCCTGCACCGCCCTCGGATTGGTGTCGATCCAGCGCTGCGACGCGAACACCATGTTGGCGTAGCCGGGAAAGCCGTTGTCGGCGAGCAGGAAGACCTGCGGCTTGAAATGCGCCTTCTGCTCGATGGTGAAGGGTTCGCTGGTGAGATAGCCCTCCTGGATCGCGGCCGGATCGGACAGGAACGGCGCCAGGTTGAAGGTGTATTTGCGGATCTGCGCATCGGAGAAGCCGTACTTCGCCTTCAGCCACGGCCACCACGCCACCGTCGCCGCGTCCGAGATCATGATCGGCTTGCCGCGCATCTCGGCGAGCGTCTTGATGTCGCCGCGCGGATGGGTGATCAGCACTTGCGGGTTCTTCTGGAACACCGCCATCACCGCCTTGATCGGCGCGTGCTGGCGCACCAGGTTGAGCGCGATGAAGCTGTCCGAGCCGATGCCGAAATCCGCGGCGCCGCCGGCCAGCATCTGCGGCACGTTCACGCTCGGCCCGCCCTGGATGATCTTCACGTCGAGTCCGGCCTTGGCATAGAGCCCTTCCGCCAGCGCTTCATAGAATCCGCCATGCTCGGCCTGCGCCTTCCAGTCGGTGACGAAGCGGATCTTGATCGGCGGCTGCGGCCTGGCCTTCGCCGCGGGCGCCTTGGCGGGATGGGATTTGGCCGCCGCCGCAACGGCCGGCGCTGCGAACAGGAACACAGCGGCCAAGGCGGCGCGAAACATCGAAACGCGAGTCATGCAGTCCCCACGATCAGCTTGGCGTCCTCTATAGCGGTCCGGCGCGCCGCGGCCAACGCTTCCCACCCTGCGGGGCCGCTCAACCTCTTGTTAGCGATCTGCGCACTAGCGTGACGGAATGTGGCAAGTCCTCGTCATGGCGGCCGTGCTTGTCGCGCTCGGCGTCGTCGCGCGCGCCTGGCTGCTGCGCCAGAGCATCCAGGGCCGCGCGTATACCGCCTTGGTCCTGCTCAGCATCGCGCTGTACACCTATGGCACCGCGCTCTATGGCGCCTGTCACGGCGAGGTGGATTTTCTGCGTCGACCTTTCGCCTGCACCCGCGCCCACCCCGTCGCGTTCAATCCCGACGCCTGGCGCATCGGCCGCGCGCGGTGATCAAAACCACGTGTCATGGCGCGCCGGAGTGCGGGCCATGACACGAGGGCGGAATCGATGCCGCGCCGCGCCTAATTCGTATCGCGATCGCGATTGTCGTCCTGTCCGCCGGTCTGCTGCCCATCGTCCTGCGGCGTCGGGCGGCCTTGGCTGTCGCGGCCGCGGCGGTTGAACAGCCAGTCCCAGAAATTGCCGCCGCGCGCATTGGCCGGCGGGGGGCGCTCGTTGTCGCGCTCGCCGCCACCGGGCTGGGTGCCCATCGTGTAGCCGCCATTGCCGCTCTCGTCGTCGCCGGTCGCGGGCGTATAGGCATCGCCGGTATCGCCGAAGATGGCGGAGCTGTCGACCGGCGGCTGGATCGGCGATTTGTCGAGCGGGGTCGAGGCGAGCCCCTTCTCCGCCACCGTCATCGCGGCCTTCCAGATCTGCGCCGGCAGCGAGCCGCCGGTCACCGATTTCATCGGCGAGGAATCGTCGTTGCCCACCCACACCGCGGCGACATAGTCGTGGGTGAAGCCGACGAACCACGCGTCGTGGAAATCCTGCGTCGTGCCGGTCTTGCCGCCGGCCTCGTGGCCCGCGAGCGCCGCGCTCATGCCCGTGCCGTGCACCACCACGCCGTTCAGCATCGCGACCAGGTCGCGGTCGACATGGCTCGCCACGATGCGCTCGGGATTGTCCTGCGCCTGGCGACGGTAGAGCACATGGCCGCCGGCGTCCTGGATCTGCGTGACGAAATAGGGATAGACCTTCAGCCCGCCATTGGCGAACACCGCATAGGCGCGCGTCAGCTCCAGCGGCGTGACCTCCGAGGTGCCGAGCGCCAGCGACGCGTTCTGCGTCAGCTTGGATTCGATGCCGAGCCGCTGCGCCGCCTGCACGACATTGTCGACGCCGACTTCCTGCGCCAGGTTGGCGGTGATCGTGTTCACCGAATGCGCCAGCGCGTCGGCCAGCGTCAGCGTGCCATAGGAGCGGCCGCCGAAATTGGTCGGCGTCCAGCCGTCGATATCGACGGGCTGGTCCTCGCGCTGGTCCCACGGCGTCAGCCCGCTCTCCAGCGCTGCGAGATAGACGAAGGGCTTGAACGCGGAGCCGGGCTGGCGATGCGCCTGGGTGGCGCGGTTGAAGGTGCTCTCGTCGTAATCGACGCCGCCGATCAGCGCCACCACCGCGCCGTCCGGCTTCATCACCACCACCGCCGCCTCGCTGGCATGCATCTT
>CAZMHP010000271.1:0-4115 GCA_964566095.1 uncultured Rhizobium sp.
CCTTCACCGACGTGTTCGACGATCTGTTCGGCGAGTTCATGGGCGGGCGCGGGCGGCGGCGGCAGAACCGCGGCGGCGACCTGCGCTACAATCTCGAAATCAGCCTCGAGGAATCGTTCAAGGGCCGGGGCGCCCAGATCAAGGTGCCGAGCGCGGTGGCCTGCGAGGCGTGCGCCGGCGCCGGCGCCGAGCCAGGTACCAAGGCCGAGCAATGCCCGACCTGCTCGGGCATCGGCAAGGTACGCGCGCAGCAAGGCTTCTTCACGATCGAGCGCACCTGCTCGACCTGTCACGGCCAGGGGCGCGTCATCAAATCGCCCTGCAAGGCGTGCAAGGGCACCGGCCATATTCAGAAGGAGCGCACGCTCAGCGTCGATATCCCGCCCGGCGTCGAGGAGGGCACGCGCATCCGCCTTTCCGGCGAAGGCCAGGCCGGGTTGAACGGCGGGCCGGCCGGCGATCTCTACATCTTCGTTTCGGTGAAGGCGCACGAGCTGTTCCAGCGCGAGGGCCACGATCTTTATTGCCGCGCGCCGGTGTCGTTCGTGACCGCGGCGCTGGGCGGATCGATCGACGTGCCCACGCTCAACGGCGGGCGCACCAAGGTGACGATCCCGGAGGGCACGCAATCGGGCCGCCAGTTCCGCATCCGCGGCAAGGGCATGCCGGTGCTGCGCGGCGGCGGCATGCACGGCGATCTCTATGTCGAGGTCGCGGTCGAGACGCCGGCCAAGCTCGGCAAGAAGCAAAAGGAGCTTCTGAAAGAGTTCGAGAAGCTTTCCGACGCCACCACGCATCCCGAGAGCGAAGGTTGGCTCGCGAAAGCGAAGAGCTTCTTCGAGACGAAGAGCTAGCCGATTTCCGAGCAACCGCTGGTAACAATTCTCCTCGATTCGTAACCTAGGATATGCATAGTTCGCCTGTCCGCACGTGACCGGGGGGGCTATGGCGACGGCATTTCATGGACTCGAAAAACGACTACGACGGTTATCCAACATCATCTTGCAGAAAGTCGAAACCGACGACACGGATCAGAAAGATGCCGTTCTCAAATTTTACTACTCGCTCGATGACGTGCAGAAAATCGCCTTCGCAAGGCGCTGGCGAAACTACCAGCTTAAAAGGTTTCGGGAAAAAGCGCTTGAGCATCCGTTCGAGACCGAAGAATACAATGTGAAACCCGGCGCCCTCACGGCGCGGCTATTTTCGTACATCCACAACGAATTCAATTTCAATTCGCCCCGGCCCATCGCCCGATGCGCCCGTATTTGCCATCTCGTTTTCGCGCCGCTCTACACAGAGAAGCTGGAGGTGAACGATCCCTCAAGCGAGGGTCGGCCCTTCGAAATGCCGTACGGGCTTTTCCCGCGCGAGGACGATTCGTTCAAAATATTGCGGCCGACAACGGCCCGGGTCCTCAACTTTCTTTGGAAAAAGTCGCGGCAGGACCCCGCTCAAGACGACGTCCCGCTCAGCAGGCGAACGTTTCGGGGTGGAAAGGACAAGATATTCGAGTACGTGCGTGAGCTGTTCGACTTCACGGAGCCATACATCACCACGAAACGGAGCGTGATCGCTTACAAGAAGAAATTCCTCGACGAGACCGCATTGCCGGACGCGCTGGCAATGACGAAGGCCTTGGACGATAGCATTCGCGCCGCCGGCCCCAGCAATCGCCTGACCAACACGGTCGAATTCTTTGCGAGCGGACCGCCGAACGTCACCCATTTTCGCTGGACCAGACACGCGCGGCCCTACCAGACCATCACCCTCACGCACGAGATCGGCGCTTCATCAATTGTCGACCAACCATCGGAGCCGTTCAAGCCTACGGCGCTGGATGCCTTTCCGGAGGATATCTTCGACGACGTCTTCGGACGATACGTTCAGGGCGCCAACTGGCTGATCGTTCCTGTCGAGGCGTTTTTCAACGTGTCCCTCGGGGCGCCCAAGAATCCGCGAAAGCAAGCGGGTACCGGCGGATTTCTCAGGTATTTCAAAATCCTGGACGGTACAGCCCCGACGCTTGCCCAGGCACTTGCAAAATTGTCTGGAATCGAAGACCCCGCAAACCTAACCGCCCTCGGAGAAAACCCGTCCGAATGGGATCGCCCAAATAGCGACGAGCGGATCGCGGCGATATTCGATTTGATAAAAACAGACGACGCCAAATCTTCGGCGTTGGATCACTTCATGATCGCGGCCACGGAATCTTTTCTTCGTGGATGCTTTGGGCAAGACGAGACGGGCCGCCAATATGGCAAGGACGCCCACGGTCAGCGCTCGGAATATGCCGGCATCAAATGCATGGATGGCCGGGCTTATGTCTTTTCAAATTTGAGAAACAGCGGTTCCGCGGGAGACTCGCAGGCCGGTGGGAGCGAAAATCAATCCGCAAATGACATCTTCACGCGCTCTGTCGTCATCGACTGCGGCATGAACAGATTCCAGCGCGGCCGCCTAATTCAAAACATGGCGGAGTTCGCCACCGAACGCTCGATGGCGCTGCTTTGGATCGCACGTTTTCGATTGCTCCATAGCGCCCTGAATGCCATCGAAGCGCGGCTCAATCTTGCGGTTTCCAATTACCACAACAACAGGGAGCAGCTGTCGGACAAGGAGACGATCTCGCTTTGGGATGTCGAGGACGAGGAGATCGTGCCGTTCGACTATTGGGATGCCCTGCACCGCGATCTGGTGGCGGAAAAAGCGCCGATAGACCCCACCCGCCCTGGTGCGGCCAAGGAAAGAAAGCTGATCGTTGCGCTCGAATTTCTTTCGTCGTGTCTGACGATCCTCAACGATGTGGTCGAAGGCGGGATCGTCGATAGGGCGAGCGCAACGCTGGGTGCGGTCGACATATTGGACGGTAAGCTGGACTCGATACGCGAAGAGGCGATCGTCGGGCATCAAAGCCTCAGGGATTTTCTCCATCGCCGATTTATCCCGGCGGCACGCGTTATAGGTCGCACCGGCGAGCGATATCACCGCTTGCGGGATCGGATTGCTGAAATTGCGGACCTGACGAATGCAAGCCTTTCCGCGACGGAGTGGCACGAACACCAAAAACAGGCTCGTCGACAGACAATATTGTTGAGCGTGGCCGAGTTTTTCGGCGAAGCGGCACTCTGCTATTACACGGCACACGTGATCGTCGGGTCCGAGGTGATGTCAACTGTTGCGCCGCACATTTTTCCGATCTCGATTTCGACGCGGTACTTTTCCTTCAGTCTGCTTGGCGGATTGGCCCATTGGCCGGAGCATTATACCTATTTCGTCGCACTGGCCGCCACGCTAAGCCTTTGGTTGGCTTCGGCGTATCATATGATCAAGTTGAAATATGAGGAACGCGGCGAAAATCTGTGGGCGACCGTGCTTGCCTTCCTCAATCGGGAATAGGATTTCCGCGACGGGTGTCGGCCATGGATTGGCGTGGCGGATGGAACGTGATGGGCATCGGAAAGGGCGATAAGGCTTGAGCAGCCGGACAGACATGCAGGACGCCGTTCGTTTTCTCGCCCGCCTGATCATCCGACCGCGGACTATTGGCGCGATTGCGCCCTCTTCGAGAGCGCTCGGTCGCGCCATGGCGGGCGAGATCGATCCGAGCGGCGATGGGCCGGTGCTGGAACTGGGCCCTGGCACCGGCGTGGCGACGGCGGCGCTGATCGCGCGCGGCATCGCACCGGAGCGCATCTGGGCGGTCGAGTATGACCGTGATTTCGCCAGACTGATCGCGGCGCGCTTTCCCCGCGTGCACGTGATCGCGGGCGACGCCTTCGAACTCGACAAGACGCTGGGCGCGGGCGCGCCCGGCACATTCATCGGCGCAGTCTCCGGCGTGCCGCTGCTCAACTTTCCAATGGCACAGCGGCAAGCGTTCCTGGCCGGCGTGCTTGCGAGACTCGAACCGGGCGCGCCGTTCGTGCAGTTTTCCTACAGCCTGGGAACCCCGTCGGTGACGCCGCCGCGGGACGTTACGGTCACGCGGGGCGCCTTTGTTCCGTTCAACCTGCCGCCGGCGCGGGTGTGGGTGTATCGGCAGAGCTAGGTGCTGCCAAGCGCCTAGAGTCTCTTGCGATCAAGATGACGCATATCCAGCATGTCGAAGATAG
>CAZMHP010000272.1:0-4091 GCA_964566095.1 uncultured Rhizobium sp.
TGCTCGAGACCGGCGACCGCCATCCCGCCGCCTGGCGCGTCTATGAGCGCGGCGGGTTCACGCGCTGCGGCGCGGTTCTGGATTACCCCGACTCGACATGGTCGGTGTTCTACGAAAAGGCCCTCGCGGCATGAGCAACCTCACGGATTTCACGCTCGCGCAGGCGCGCGACGCCGTTCATTCGAAGAAGGTGTCGTCGAAGGAATTGACCGCCGCCTTCGTCAAGGCCATCGCCGAGGCGCGGCCGCTCAACGCCTTCGTCACCGAGACGCCGGAAAAGGCGCTGGAGATGGCGGTCGCGTCGGACGTGCGTATCGCCCATGGCGACATCCGCCCGCTCGAAGGCCTGCCGCTGGCGATCAAGGATCTGTTCTGCACCAAGGGCGTGCGCACCACGGCGGGCAGCAACATCCTCTCCAGCTTCGTGCCGCCCTACGAATCCACGGTGACGCAGAATCTGTGGGACGCCGGCGCGGTGATGCTGGGCAAGACCAATATGGACGAGTTCGCCATGGGCTCGTCCAACGAAACCAGTCACTTCGGCCCTGTCTTTAATCCATGGCGTGCGCGCAACTCGAACAGCAACCTGGTGCCCGGCGGCTCGTCGGGCGGTTCGGCCGCCGCGGTCAGCGGCCATCTGTGCCTCGCGGCCACCGGCACCGACACGGGCGGCTCGATCCGCCAGCCCGCCGCCGTCACCGGAACCGTCGGCATCAAGCCGACCTATGGCCGCTGCTCGCGCTTCGGCATCGTCGCGTTCGCCTCCTCGCTGGACCAGGCCGGGCCGATGACCCGCACGGTGCGCGACGCGGCGATCCTGCTCAAGCACATGGCCAGCGTGGACACCAAGGATTCCACCAGCATCGACGCGCCCGTTCCGGACTACGAGGCCGCCCTGGCCGGCGGGATCAAGGGGCTGCGGGTCGGCATTCCCAAGGAATACCGCATGGACGGCGCTCCGCCGGAGATCGAGGCCTTGTGGACCAAGGGCGCCGAGTGGCTGAAGGCCCAGGGCGCTGAGATCGTGGAGGTCTCGCTCCCCCACACCAAATACGCGCTCCCCACATATTATATAGTGGCGCCGGCGGAGGCCTCCTCGAACCTCGCCCGCTATGACGGGGTACGCTTTGGCCACCGCGCCAAGAACACCGGCGACATCACCGATCTCTACGAAAAAAGCCGGGCCGAGGGGTTCGGCAAGGAAGTCCAGCGCCGCATCCTGATCGGCACCTATGTGCTGTCGAGCGGCTATTACGACGCCTATTACGCCCGGGCCCAGAAGCTGCGCACGCTGATAAAACGCGACTTCGATATCGCGTTCGAGACCTGCGACGTGCTGCTGACGCCCGCGACGCCGGGACCGGCCTTCGGGGTGGGCGAGAAGACCGCCGATCCGGTCTCGATGTACCTCAACGACGTGTTCACGGTGACGGTGAACCTTGCGGGCCTTCCGGGCATCGCGGTGCCCGCCGGCCTGACCGCCAACGGCCTGCCGCTCGGGCTTCAGTTCATCGGCAAGGCGTTCGACGAGGCGACCATCCTGCGCGCCGCGCTCGCCATCGAGACCGCGTCGGGATTCGACGCCAGGCCGGTAAAATGGTGGAGCGCGGCATGATCCGGCAGACGGCAACGAGCGGCAGCCCGTTCGAGGCGACGATCGGATTCGTGCGCGCCGTGCGCGTCGGGCCCAGCGTCAGCGTCGGCGGCACCGCGCCGATCGGCGAGGATGGCGACGTCGCGGAAGGCATTACCGCCCAGATGCGGCGCGCCCTCGCCATCGTCGAGCGCGCCCTGAACAGCGTCGGCGCGAAACGCGACGACGTCGTGCGCACCCGCGTGATGCTGACGGACATCGACACCTGGGAAGAGGCGGGCCGCGTGCACGGCGAGTTCTTCCGCGCGATCCGGCCGGTCACCACGTTCGTGCAGGTGGCGCGCTTCATCGATCCGCGCTGGCTGGTCGAGATCGAAGTCGATGCCTACGTCGCCCAGGAGGGCGCAAACGGCCATGGCTGAAACGCCAAAGAAGACGTTCAAGGGCACGACCGGCGACTGGGAAGTCGTCATCGGCATGGAGGTCCATGCGCAGGTCCTGTCGCAGTCCAAGCTGTTCTCCGGCGCGGCGACGGCGTTCGGCGCCGATCCCAACAGCCAGGTGAGCTTCATCGATGCTGCGATGCCCGGCATGCTGCCCGTCATCAACGCCAAATGCGTCGAGCAGGCGGTGCGCACGGGCCTTGGCCTCAAGGCCCAGATAAATCTGACCTCGGTGTTCGACCGCAAGAACTATTTCTATCCCGACCTGCCGGCCGGCTATCAGATCAGCCAGTACAAGAGCCCGATCGTCGGCGAGGGCGAGATCCTGCTCGACATGAAGGACGGCGAGACCATCACGGTCGGCATCGAGCGCCTTCACCTGGAACAGGACGCGGGCAAGAGCCTGCACGACCAGCATCCCGATCATTCCTATGTCGATCTCAACCGCGCCGGCGTCGCGCTGATGGAGATCGTCTCCAAGCCGCATATGCGCTCGTCGGAGGAAGCGGCGGCGTTCCTGCGCAAGCTGCGCGCCATCGTGCGCTATCTGGGCACCTGCGACGGCAATATGGACGAAGGTTCCATGCGCGCCGACGTCAACGTGTCGGTGTGCAAGGTCGGCGGCTATGAAAAGTTCCGCGCCGACGGCGATTTCAAGCATCTGGGCACGCGCTGCGAGATCAAGAACGTCAATTCGCTGCGCTTCGTCGCCCAGGCGGTGGAGTACGAGGCGCGCCGCCAGATCGACCTCCTCGAGGACGGCGGCACGATCAAGCAGGAAACGCGGCTGTTCGACTCCAAAGCCGGCGAGACGCGCTCCATGCGCTCCAAGGAAGAGGCGCACGACTACAGGTATTTCCCAGATCCCGATCTTCTACCGCTGGTGCTCGACCGTGCTTGGGTGGATGCAATCGCCGCGTCGCTGCCGGAACTTCCCGACGCGAAGAAGGCGCGGCTGATGCAGGCGGGGCTTTCGGGCTACGACGCCTCGGTGCTCGTCGCCGAAAAGGAGAGTGCCGACTATTTCGAAGCCATGGTCGCGGCCGGCGCGGAACCAAAATCGGCCGCCAACTGGCTCAACAACGAATATTTCGGCCGCCTCAACAAGGCCGGCGTGGAAATCGCCGACGGTCCGGTATCGGCCAAAGCCAACGCCGCGATCGTGAAGATGGTCGCGGAAGGAACGATCTCCGGCAAAATCGCGAAGGACCTGCTCGACATCGTGTGGAGCGAAGGCGGCGATCCGGAAACCATCGTCGAGCAACGCGGCCTCAAGCAGGTGACCGACACGAGCGCGATCGAACAGGCGGTCGATGCGGTGATCGCGGCGAACCCCGACAAGGTCGAAGAGGTGAAGGCGAAACCGAAAATGGCGTCGTGGTTCGTCGGTCAGGTGATGAAGCGCACGGGTGGAAAAGCGAATCCGCAAGCCGTCAACGCCATCCTCAAGCAGCGACTCGGATTGCCCGAAGAGGGGTGATTCGCACAATTTTGCGAAATCGGCCTTGACGGGCGCAAAATCCGGCGCGATCAATCCGTACACGGATCGATCCATCTAACGCAATGAAATCGGGGGTTTTATGAACTTTGCGTGAAGCGCGCGATTCACGTGCAAGCCGCACGTATTGCATTTGAAAATGCAACCCACTCATATTGCTGACGTTTTGGGGGGTGACGCGAATCATCCGACCCGGACGAAACGTTAGAGGAGTCATATCTCATGCCGAAGGCAAAGAAGAAGAAAGTCGCCAAGAAGAAGACCAAGAAGGCGAAAAAGAAGAAGTAACGGCGTTGATCAGGTCAACGCTGTCGTTTTCGTAAGGTCCGACCGGACCTATACGTCAGCGAGGCAAGGCCGCGTGCACGGAGCGTTTTCCGGCCGCGGCCCAGCCCGCTCTTACGACACCGAAATCTGCACCGCGCTCCGGCGCGGTTTTTTTTACCTCTCCCGCTTGCGGGAGAGGACGCGAAAACTTGTGCTTAGCGAAGCGGCAGCGGAGCTAGAGCATTTTGATTTGTTCCTGAATCGGTCTGGGGATTCCGCAGGGCTTGGA
>CAZMHP010000273.1:0-4076 GCA_964566095.1 uncultured Rhizobium sp.
CAAATACATCAACGACCGCAAGCTGCCCGACAAGGCGATCGATGTGATCGACGAGGTCGGCGCCTCGCAGATGCTGCTGCCCGAGTCGCGGCGCAAGAAGGTCATCGGCGTCAAGGAAGTGGAAGATGTCGTCGCCACCATGGCGCGCATCCCGCCCAAATCCGTGTCGAAGGACGACACCGAGGCGCTGCGCACCCTCGAAGCCGACCTGCGCCAGGCCGTGTTCGGCCAGGACGCCGCGCTGCATGCGCTGGCGAGCGCGATCAAGCTCGCTCGCGCCGGCCTGCGCGCGCCGGAAAAGCCGATCGGCTCCTATCTGTTCTCGGGCCCCACCGGCGTCGGCAAGACCGAGGCGGCCAAGCAGCTCGCCAAGACGCTCGGCGTGGAGCTTCTGCGCTTCGACATGTCGGAATATATGGAGCGCCACACCGTCAGCCGCCTGATCGGCGCGCCGCCGGGCTATGTCGGCTTCGACCAGGGTGGCCTGCTCACCGACGGCGTCGACCAGCATCCCCATTGCGTGCTCTTGCTTGACGAGGTGGAGAAGGCCCATCCGGACCTCTTCAACATCCTTCTGCAGGTGATGGATCACGGCAAGCTGACCGATCACAACGGCAAGAAGATCGATTTCCGCAATGTGGTGCTGATCATGACCACGAATGCGGGCGCTTCGGACGCCGCCAAGGAGGCCATCGGCTTCGGCCGCGGCAAGCGCGAAGGCGAGGACGAGGAAGCGATCAAGAAGCTGTTCACGCCGGAATTCCGCAACCGTCTCGACGCGACGATCACCTTCCAGGCGCTCAGCCGCGACACCATCGACCATGTGGTCGAGAAGTTCGTGCTCGAACTCGAGGCCCAGCTCGTCGACCGCGACGTGACCTTCGATCTGACGCCCGAAGCGACGCGCTGGCTGGGCGAAAAGGGCTACGACGACGCCTTCGGCGCGCGGCCGCTGGCCCGCGTGATCCAGGAGCATCTGAAGAAGCCGCTGGCCGACGAGATCCTGTTCGGCAAGCTGAAGGAGGGCGGCACGGTGCGCGTGCTGCTGGACCGCGAGGCGGACAAGCTGGCCTTCGAGTTCGTCACCAACGCCGACAAGAAGCCGAAAGCGCTGCCCCCGCCGAAAAAACCGAAGGCGGAAGAGCAGGTCTGAAGCTCACTTGTCATCCCCGGCGAACATCGCGCGCCTAGGCGCGCGATGTGAGGGAAGGGGACCCAGGCGGTGCAACGCGCTCGGATTCTCCGGCCAGCCGCGCTATCCTCGCGCCATGCGCGAGCACGTCTATTTCGTCTACATGCTGGCGAGTCGCCGCAACGGCACGCTCTGTATCGGCATGTCGAATGACGTAGTGCGCCGAACCTGGGAGCACAAGAATGATCTCGTAGCCGGCTTCACCAAGAAATACGGCGTGCACATCCTTGTATGGTTCGAGGTCTTCGAAGACATCAACCTCGCCATCGCGCGCGAAAAGAGCCTGAAGAAGTGGAATCGTGCCTGGAAAATCAAACTGATCGAGCAGCACAATTCCGGCTGGAACGACCTGTACGAACGCCTGCTCGGAGAGATAGCGCTACCGGATATACCTGGGTCCCCTTCCCCTCACGCTGCTGTCGCAGCGTTCGGCCGGGGATGACAGGGGAGCAAGAGTGAACCAACACCAACCCTCCATCGCCGCCGCCCAGAAGGTTCTCGACAACTTCATGGCCGCGTTCAACGCGCGCGACATTCCCGCCTTCGAGGCGACGTTCAATTTTCCCTCGGTGCGGCTGGCGTCGAACACCATGGTCATCCTCAACAACGGCGACATGACGCCGGAACGCTTCACGACCGGCGCGCTGGCCGAGTGGGACCATTCGGCCTGGGAACGGCGCGCCGTCATCCATGCCGGCGCCGACAAGGTGCATATCGACACGCGCTTCACGCGCTATCGCAAGGACGGCTCGGTGATCGGCGGGTTCGATTCGATCTACGTCATCACCTGCGAGAACGGCCATTGGGGCGTGAAGGCGCGGTCCAGTTTCGCGCCGTGAGGGCCGCGAAAAATATTTTTCCGCGCAACAAAATATCGTTCGCCGCGGCGCAACAAAAAACTTATCGACGCGCCCCCGCGAAAATCTTCGCGGTCTGCGCGCCTGCGCGCGCGTCCGACCGTCGATAAGTCTGTGTACGAATTATTTTCACCGCCCCCTTGAACCGAGTCGGTCCAGCCACCAAATCTCCCATATCCCGACAATTGCATCCGAACCGGATTGCGGTTCTCACTCGCGCCGGCTCATCGCATCGGCGATCCAGCGGGCGCGGCGGTTCTCCTGTGCGTTGTTGATCGCCAGCACCGCGTGCACGAACGCCGCCAGCCAGAGCAGGAATCCGACATGGTAGAAGATGATCGTCGCCCAGAATACGATCGACAGGATGTAGAGGACCAAATTGAACAGCGCCGAAACCGGCTTGCCGGCGAACAGCAGCGCCAGGGGCGAGCAGAAAAGAGCGATCAGATAGATCATGGCGTCGATATAGGCATGGCCGCGCCCGCTACAAGGGATTGCCGTAATGCTGCACGGTCGGAAACGGCTCGTAGAAACCGTGCAGCGCGTCGCGCCACGGTCCATAGCGCTCGGATTGGCGGAAGCCCACGGTGTGCGCTTCGACCGTGCTCCACCACACCAGCAGAAGGTAACGATCCTTGGTCTCGACGCAGGGGCGCACTTCCATCTTCTGGAAGCCTTCGGTCGCCTCGATCAGGCTACGCGCCTTGGCCAATGCCGCTTCGAACGCCGCGGTCTGGCCTTTCTTGATGTTCAGGACGGCGTGCTCGACGATCACAGCGCGGCCCGGATTTTCTCGGCGATCGGCAGCAGCGCTTCCGGCTTGACCATCGTGCGGCCGTGCAACTTCAGATCGAGGCCATCGGCGCGCGGCAGGATGTGAAAGTGCAGATGCGGCACGCTTTGTCCGGCGGCGGCGCCGTTGAGCTGCACCAACATGATGCCGGGCGATTCCAGCGCCTTCTGGACGGCGGCGGCAACCTTCTGCGCCGTGCGGATCACGGCGGCGGCGCCGTCGGGCGAGCAGTCGAAGATGGTCTCCGCCGGCTCTTTGGGGATGACCAGCGTGTGGCCGTCCGCCGCCGGCATGATGTCCATGAAGGCGAGGGTCAGATTGTCCTCATAGATCGCGATCTTCGGCAGCTCGCCGCGCAGGATCTTGGCGAAGACGTTATTCGAGTCATAGGGCATGGTGGAATCCGTCGTGTCATGTGGCGCAATGCGCGGGCGCCGGAATCGCGAAGTTGTCGGCGACCCGTTCCAGGCTCCAGGTCACGCCGGTCTTGGGATCGAACAACGTCACATGATCGGCGTCGTTACGCTTAAAATCGAAGCTGTCGTGATAAAAGTCCTGTGTGGTGTCCACTTTCTCGCCGCCGACCGTCAGCGTGACCTGGGTGTAGCGGTCGGCGTCGAAAGCCCAGGTGCCCGTTTCATCCCAGTTCAGAATGTTCTCGCAATCGGTCGAGTCGCGCCCCGACTTGCGGAATGTGCCATCGGCGCGCGATTCGGTGACGATCTGGTAGTGGTGGTCGCTTTCGATGTTCTCGGTGTACCAACGGCCGATGGGAAATTCGTCGGCCGCCGCGCAGGGAAGCGCGACAATGGTCAAAAAGCCTAGAAGAAGCAGCGCGGATCGCATGGCGGTCACCTCGGTTGCATAGTTCTAGAGCAAGTAAAGGAAGCCGAAAAGCGTCCTATTCGTTCTTGCGGAACGGACCACGCTCGGCCAGTTCCTCGATGTGTTCGGCGACCGCGGCGCGCTCGCGCTTGAGATAGTCGTCCACCGCGCGGCGCAACCCCTCATGCGCGATGTAATGCGCGCTGTAGGTCGGCGTCGGCATGTAGCCGCGCAGCAGCTTGTGCGCGCCCTGCGCGCCGGCTTCGACTTTGGCGAGGCCCTTCGCGATGGCGTAGTCGATCGCCTGATAGTAGCAGGTTTCGAAATGCAGGAACGGCACGAACTGGGTACAGCCCCAATTGCGGCCATAGAGCACGCCGCCGCCGGCGAAATTCAGCGCGCCGGCGAT
>CAZMHP010000274.1:0-4056 GCA_964566095.1 uncultured Rhizobium sp.
TCGTCGGCGGCGCCTTCGCCGGCCTCGACAAGATCATCTCGTCGCGCACCCACGGTTCTTCGATGGGCTTCGGCGCCAATGTCCGCGCTCCCGACGAACGCGGCACCGGCGAGGTTCTGCGCGAGGTGGAACCAGAGGATCTGCTGAAGTTCGGCCTGATTCCCGAATTCATCGGCCGTCTGCCGATCCTCGCCACGCTGGGCGATCTGTCGGAACCCGCGCTGATCGAGATCCTGACGCGCCCGAAGAACGCGCTCGCCAAGCAGTATCAGCGCATGTTCGAGATGGAAGGCGTCAAGCTGCGCTTCCAGGAAGAGGCGATGCATTCCATCGCCCGCAAGGCGATCGCGCGCCGCACCGGCGCCCGTGGCCTGCGCTCGATCATGGAAGGGTTCCTCTTGGAAACCATGTTCGAGCTTCCGACGCTTAACGGCGTTCAGGAAGTCGTGATCACGGCCGACGTCGTCGAAGGCAAGGCCCGTCCGCTGTACACCTATTCGGACAAGGCCGAAGCGCGCGAGAACAAGGCGAGCTGACGCGCTCGCCGCCGGCGCCCGACATTTTTGCTATCCGAAGCGGAACCGCTAAATTGGCCCGCACCTGAATCGGCCGGGGGGACCGCTCTGTGCTGTTCAATTCGCCGGCCTTCATCGTCGGGTTCCTGCCGGTCACGCTTCTCATATTCTTCGCGCTCGGGCGCCACTCGATCTTCTGGGCGCGGGTGTGGCTGTCCGGCGCGTCCCTGTTCTTCTACGGCTGGTGGAATCCGGTCTATCTCCTCCTGATCGTCACCTCGATCATATTCAATTTCTATTGCGCGCAAGCGCTGCAGCGCTACGACGCCGTCTCGTCCTATCTGGGCACCGCGCCATCGAAGCGAACCATTCTCATCCTCGGCCTCGCCTTCAATCTCGGGGTCCTGGGCTATTTCAAGTATTTCATGTTCCTGGTCCGCAATGTGAACGACCTGACCGGCGCGGCGTTCGACGTTCCGCACATCATCCTGCCGCTCGCGATATCGTTCTTCACCTTCCAGAAGATCGCCTATCTGGTCGACAGCTATCGGGGCAAGGCGCGGGAAGACAGCTTCCTGAACTTCCTGCTTTTCGTCAGCTTCTTTCCGCAACTCATCGCCGGACCGATCGTGCATTACAGCGAGTTGCTGCCGCAGCTGCGCGAGCAACGCATCTATCGGTTCAACGCGCGCAATTTCGCCGACGGCGCCTCCTTCTTCCTTCTCGGCCTGGCCAAGAAGGTGGTTCTGGCCGACGCCTTCGCCACCTACTCCGATCCGGGTTTTGTCGGCGCGGCACAGGGCGGAAGTCTGGACTTTACGGCCGGATGGGTCGCGGCACTATCCTACGCACTGCAGCTCTATTTCGATTTTTCGGGTTACTGCGACATGGCGATCGGCTTGGCGCTCATGTTGAACATCCAGCTCCCGCTCAATTTCCGCTCGCCCTACAAGGCGGCCAGCATCATCGAATTCTGGCGGCGCTGGCATATGACCTTGTCGCGGTTCTTGCGCGAATACGTTTACATTCCGCTCGGCGGCAATCGGCGCGGCCGCGTCCGGCGCTATGCGAATCTGATGGCCACGATGCTGATCGGCGGCGCCTGGCACGGCGCGAACTGGACGTTCGTCGTCTGGGGCGGGCTCCATGGCGCTTATCTCGGCATCAATCATCTTTGGACCGAAATCCGCGGGCCGGTGACGCCGCGGGCCGCCACGACCGCGATGGCGCGTGGCCTGACGCTGCTTTGCGTGATCGTTGCATGGGTCATCTTCCGCGCCGACAGCCTGCGTTCCGCCGGAGCGGTCTATGCCGGCATGCTCGGCGTTCACGGAGCGCTCTTGCCCGAGCAGGTATTGTCTCTGCTCCCGCCGCTGCGACATCTTTTCGTTGGCGTGGGCAGCGTGCCGTATCTGGGGAATCAGACCGTGATGGGCACGTTCGAAGTGGTGGTGATGCTTACGGCGGGTTACGCGATCGTTCTTCTGGCGCCCAATCTGTACGAGATGTCGCGCCGCACGCGCCTCCTCATCGTGGCGCTGTCCTTTGCCTTCACCGTTCAGAAGGTGTTTTTCTCCGCCGCCATTTCCCCGTTCCTCTATTTTCAGTTCTAGGCGACGATGAAAGACATCGGCTCCCTCCTGCTCGCCTGCCTTGTCTCGCTCGTCGCCTATGTCTTCGTATTCGGCTTCGTGGTGGAGAGGCCCCTCGTCATCGACGTCGCGGCGGATGTGTTCAACCGAAAGCTCGCCTATGCCGCCCGCGCGCCGAGTCCGAAGATGTTCATTCTCGCCGGCAGCAATGCGCGGTTCAGCCATAGCTGCGCGGTCCTGGAAGAGGGCCTTGGCACGCCTTGCGTCAATCTCGGCGTCAGCGCGGGCATCGGCATCGATTGGGAGATCGACAAGGCGCGGCCCTACATGCGGCCCGGCGATCTGGTCTATATCCCACTGGAATATGACCTCTACACGAAATCTCGATCCGAACTCTTTTCGGGGGCCGATGCCGCCTATCGGTTCCGGCACGACAAGCGGAGCTTGCTGTCGCGCGGCCCCGAAGGGCTCGTGCGCGCGGCATTCCTGTTCGATCTGGGTTCCCTGATCCAGTCGGTCGGCGAAATGGCGTTGTCCGCTGCCGGCGTGACACGGCGCTTCGGCGCGGCGACCATGGACGTTCAGGGCGACGAGATCGATCACGGCGACTTGAAGGCGAAGCCCTACGAATATTTCCTGCGCATGCAACCAACGCCGCTGCTGCATGCCGAATTGTGGAACATGGGCAAGGACGGCAGCCAGGTTGCGATCGGGGCGTTCCTGGACTGGTGCCGCGCTAACGGGATCGTTGCGGTCGGCGGCCTTCCCACGACGTTCGACGATTTACAGCTTCCTCCGGCGTTTTTGGCGCAGCTTGAGGACTTCTACCGCGCCCACGGTGCGACATTCATTATCCTGCCGAACCGAAGCCAGTATCCGCGCAGGGCCTTCTTCGACACGCCATATCACTTGCGCGATCGGTTTCAGGAGCAGCACTCTCGTCTTCTTGTGTCGGCGCTTCGTCCACGCCTGCCGGCGGCGCCGGTCCCGGCCCAGCCAAGTCGGTGACGCACCGTCACGGATGGACAACGTGTCGCTCCGCAATACTGCGGAAACCTTGATCCTCTACGGTTCGAGGTTCGAGAAATGCCGCTAGCATCAATATCTTGAAACCGGCGTACCGGGGGCCCACTTTATCTTCCTAAGGAGTCGGCCCCTTGGGGCGGCTCCATCATCCGGCACCGGTGCCCAGTTGGGGTCGGCGCCGATCAGCACCCGCCCGGCGGAAAGCCGGGTGGCGAGGAGAAAAAAATGTCCGATTTGGAGGGCGCCAACCCGCCCGCACCGCGCAAGAGCGACGAGGATGGCCAAATGGCGCCGGTGTTGCCGCTCCGCGATATTGTCGTATTCCCACATATGATCGTTCCGCTTTTCGTCGGCCGCGAGAAGTCCGTCCGCGCCCTCGAAGAAGTGATGAACAACGAGAAGCAGATTCTGCTGCTCACCCAGAAGAACAAGGACGATGACGACCCGGGCGCCGACGGCCTGCATTCCATAGGCACGCTGGCGACCGTGTTGCAGCTGCTGAAGCTGCCCGACCAGACCGTCCGCGTCCTTGTGGAAGGAAAGTCCCGCGCCCGCGTCACCGGTTTCGTGCCGCGCACCGACTTCTTCCAGGCGACCATCCAGCATATCGCCGAGGCGCCGGCGGACGCCAAGGAGATCGAGGCGCTGATCCGCACGGTCAAGACCAATTTCGAGCAGTACATCAAACTCAACAAGAAGGTGCCGGCCGAGACGCTGGCGTCGGTCGCGCAGATCGAAGACGCCGCCAAGCTCGCCGATACCGTCGCCTCGCATCTGTCGGTGAAGATCGCCGACCGTCAGGCGCTGCTGGAGACGCTGAGCACCGTCGAGCGGCTGGAGAAGGTCCTCTCGCTGATCGAAGGCGAGATCGGCGTGCTGCAGGTCGAGCGCAAGATCCGCAGCCGCGTGAAGCGCCAGATGGA
>CAZMHP010000275.1:0-4052 GCA_964566095.1 uncultured Rhizobium sp.
TTTTCGACCAGGACATGGGCGCCGGCGTTCAGGAAGGCGCGGACGATCTCGGCATGGGTGTCGGCCGGGGTGCAGACGCTGACGAGATCGACGCCGCCCAACAGCTCACGCCAGTCGGCAACGGCGGGCGCGCCATGGGTGGCGAGCGAGGCCTTGCGCACGTCGGGCGAGGGATCGGCGATCGCCGCCAGCTCAACACCCTCAATGTGGCGGTATTTCGAGGCGTGATGCCGGCCGAACGCTCCGGCGCCGATGACCGCGGCCTTCAACGGACCTTTGGAACGCAGGCGGAAGGGGGCCAAGATGAATCTCGCCGGAATTACAGTGACATAAGGTCAGCCCGCCGGCTGCGCGGCGACTCATAAAATGTTTCGTCTTGTTACACGGACGCCCGCTGCTAGGGTTCCCGGCACAGAGAAATCCACGAATTCAAGGGTTAAGGAGCGTCCCATGGACAACCAGAAAAACCACGAAATCCGCCTCAAGAGCCGCCCGGTGGGGGTGCCGACCCCCGACAATTTCGAACTGGCGGAGACGGCGGTCCCCACGCCCGGTCCCGGCCAGGTCCTGGTGCGCAACAGCTACATCTCGGTCGATCCCTATATGCGCGGCCGGATGATGGACCGCAAAAGCTATGTCCCGCCGTTCCAGATCGGCGAGACGCTGACCGGCGGCGCCATCGGCCAGGTGGTCGCCTCCAACAGCGAGGCGGTGAAGGTCGGCGACTTCGTGCAGAGCATGTATGGCTGGCGCGAATGGTATGTCGCGAACGGAAACGAGGTGCAGAAATTCGATCCGGCCGTGCCGCTGTCGACCTATCTGGGCACGTTCGGCATGCCGGGCATGACGGCCTATGCGGGCCTCCTGCGCGTGGGCGTGCTCAAGGACGGCGAACGGGTGTTCGTCTCGGCCGCGTCCGGCGCGGTGGGGCAGGTCGTGTGCCAGATCGCCAAGGCCAAGGGCTGTTACGTCGTGGGCTCGGTCGGTTCGGACGAGAAGGCGGCCTATCTGAAGGAACTCGGCGTCGACGCGACGATCAACTACAAGACCGTCGGCGATCTCAACGCCGCGGTGGCCAAGGCGTTTCCGCAAGGCATCGACGTCTATTTCGAAAATGTCGGCGGCGCGCATCTGGAAGCGGCGATCAACAACATGCGGCAGTTCGGGCGCATTCCGCTGTGCGGCATGATCGACATGTACAACGCGACGGAGCCGCCGCCGGGACCGCGCAATCTCGCCATCTGCATCGGGCTGTCGCTGCGCATGGAGGGCTTCATCGTCTCCAACCATTTCGACATGCTGCCCGATTTCCTGCGCGACATGACGAATTGGGCGAAGGCGGGAAAGATGAAGTGGCGCGACACCATCGTCGATGGCGTCGAGAGCGCCCCCAAGGCGTTCATCGGCCTCTTCAAGGGCGAGAATTTCGGCAAGATGGTGGTGCGCGTCGGACCGGACAGGGCGGTTTGAGCCGCGCGCGGCGGTCATGACTTCGTGAGGGTTTTCGGGTAGATTTGCGGCATGACACAGTGGTCATTCAAAGATGCCAAGGAACACTTCAGCGAGGTCGTCACCGCCGCGCAGCGGGCGCCACAAATGGTGACTCAGGATGGCAAGCCGGCGGTTGTTGTCGTCGATGCGGCCGAATACGAGCGCCTGACCGGTGGCAAGGAAGAGCCGAAGGTGTTCAAGGACGGCAAGGAGTACACGTTCGTCGATCATCTTCTGGCGATCCCGAAAGGCGGACCCAACGATCTGTTCGAGCGTGTGCCATCGAAACGCCGCGAGATCGATTTCTGAATGTATTTGATCGACACGGACGTTCTATCGGAACTGCGCAAGCCAAAGTCCACCGATAGCGTTCGGTTTTGGATGGACCGACAAATCCACTCCGACCTATATATTATATGAGTTCGATTTCGGTGATGGAAATCGAACGTGGCATTCAAAAACAGCGCGGCGTCAATCCGCAGCACGCGGAAGCGCTGGAAGCCTGGCTTCTGCGTACCCTGACGCAATTCGGCAATCGGGTCCTTCCGATCACGAGCGAAATCGCCCGCAGATGGGGACGCATGCAGATACAGCTTCGGCGGGACGACGACGACGTTGCCATTGCCGCGATCGCGCTTGAGCATAATCTTACGGTCGTGACGCGCAATGTCCGGCACTTCGACAAGACCGGTGTCGCGATCCTTAATCCGTTCGAGGCGGCCTGATCACCCCTCCGGGCCGCTGGCCTTGAGGGTGGTGAGCGCGGCGACGACGAGGTAGGCGAGCATCAGCGGCGCCAGGCCGATCAGAAGCGCGCCGCTGATATCGGTGAAGGCGCTGCAATCGAGCCAGGGATAGACCGAGCCGACATAAAGAAGCTGAAAGCCCATGATCGCCAACAGGCCGTAGATCGCCGCCAGGAGCGTTGGACCGAAGGAGGACGGGCGCAGCACCCGCTCCAGCCTGAGCAGGCCCGCCGTCAACCCGATGCGCGACAGCGCCGAGGCGACATAGATGATGGCAAGCAACCACGCGAAGGCGGACGCGAAGACGCGTCCGCCGTCAAGCGCGCACAAGCCGAGCGCATCGACGAGCGCGCCTTGGCCCCAGACCACGAAGGCGATGGCCTTCTCGACGCCTTCCGCCGCCGGCGCGCCGATCGTCGCCGGCGCGACCGCAACCTGAACGGCGAAGCTCGCGGCGACGAAGACGACGAACACCACGTCGTCAAAGCTGGGGATCAGATGGCGAGGCCTGAAACGGCTGAGCAGCGGCGTGGCCGGACCGGACGACATGCCGAAGCCGGCGATGAAGAGAAGTCCCATCGCGCCGAACAGCGCGACGCAGATGCCGACCGCCTGCAGCGCATCGGCCGGCGCCTCGCCGCGCGCCAGGCCGAGCATGACGGCATGCGCGCCCGCGAACAGGCAGAACACGATCCATCCCTTGGCGAGAAGCCGCGCGACGCCCATGCGGTGAACGTCCCCTTCTTCGACGCCTAGGCCGAGGCCGCGAGGCGATCGCTTTTGACGCGTTCGGCGCGGATGGTGTCGGCGAGCAGGAAGGCGAGTTCCAGCGCCTGGCTCGCATTGAGCCGCGGGTCGCACGCGGTCTGGTAGCGGTCGAACAGATCGATCTCCTTGAGCGCCTGCGCGCCGCCGGTGCATTCGGTGACGTCCTGGCCCGTCATCTCCAGATGGATGCCGCCGGCGTGGCTGCCTTCCGAACGGTGGATGCCGAAGAACGACTTCACCTCCTCGAACACCCGGTCGACGGGGCGCGTCTTGTAGCCCGATTGCAGCTTGATCGTGTTGCCATGCATCGGATCGCAGGACCACACGACATTGAGGCCCTCGCGCTGGACCGCGCGGATCAGCTTGGGCAGGCCGCCCGCGATCTTGTCGGAACCGAAGCGCGCGATCAGCGTCAGGCGGCCGGGCTTGTTCTCGGGATTGAGCGTCGCGATCAGCCTGACGAGATCGTCCTCCGACAGCGAGGGACCGCATTTGAGGCCGATCGGATTTTTCACCCCGCGGCAGAATTCGACATGCGCGCCGTCGAGCTGACGCGTGCGGTCGCCGATCCAGATCATGTGGCCGGAGGTGGCGTAATGCTCGCCGGTGATCGAATCCTGGCGGGTGAGCGCCTCTTCATAGGGCAGCAGCAGCGCCTCATGGCTGAAATAGAAATCGACGCGGCTGGTCTGCTGTTTCACCGTGTCGGCGAGCGAGAAGGTGCGCAGGAAGCCGATGCCCTCGTCGATTCGGTCGACGACCTCGTTATAGCGGCGGCTGAGATCGGCGTGGTGGTGATCCAGATTCCAGTGCCGGGCGCGCGACAGATCGGCATAGCCGCCGGTCGCGAAGGCGCGCACGAGATTGGCCGTCGCCGCCGCCTGGTAATAGGCGCGCAGCATGCGCGCGGGGTCCGGCGTGCGGGCCTCCAGCGTGAACTCGCCGCCATTGATGTTGTCGCCGCGATAGGACGGCAGGGTGACGCCATCGATGGTCTCGAAATCGTCGGAGCGCGGCTTGGCGAACTGGCCGGCGATGCGGCCGATC
>CAZMHP010000276.1:0-4025 GCA_964566095.1 uncultured Rhizobium sp.
CGGTAGAGCAGCGACAGGATCATGGTGTTGAGGCCGACCGACTTGCCCGAACCCGTCGTGCCGGCGACCAGAAGGTGGGGCATCTTGGCAAGGTCGGCCATCACCGGCTCGCCGCCGATCGTCTTGCCCAGTGCCAGCGTCAAGGGCGCGCGCGCCTTGTCGTATTCGCCGCTCGCCAGCATCTCGCGCAGATAGACCGTCTCGCGCGTCTGGTTGGGCAATTCGATGCCGATCACGTTGCGCCCGGGTATCACCGCGATGCGCGCCGCCACCGCCGACATCGAGCGCGCCACGTCGTCGGACAGGCTGATCACGCGCGACGACTTCACGCCCGCCGCCGGCTCGAACTCGTAGAGCGTCACGACCGGCCCGGGGCGCACCGCCATGATGCGGCCCTTGACGCCGAAATCGGTCAGCACCGCTTCGAGCATGCGGGCGTTTTCCTCCAGCGCCTCGTCCGACAGCGCCGCGGTGTCGTGCACCACCACCGGCTCCGCCAGAAGGCTTAAAGCCGGCAATTGATATTCGCCGCTGACGAGGTCGAGCGCGGGCTGGCGCGCGCGCTTGATGTTGGTCGCCGCGGCCTTGCGCGCTTCCTCGCGCTTGATGCGGCTCTGCTGCCGCTCGGCCAGGCGCGCCGCCGCGATCGGCTCGGGCGCCATGTCCAGCGCGTAGCCCTCGGCATCGTCGTGCGCGTCGTCGTCGAATTCGGGCTCGTGGTCCTCTTCGTCGTAATCGCGCGCGCTGCGGAAGGCGAAGTTCGGCATCTTGAGCAGCGACCCCGCCCACACCGCCGCGGCGGGGATGTTCGCGATCCCGCGCAGCATGGGATTGAGGCGCAGGCCCGTGGCGAGGAAGGCCAGCGGCAGTCCCGCGGCCAGCAGGAACAGCGGCAGCACGATCGCGATCCAGCCCTGGCCATAGACCTGCGCGACATGCGCCGACAGCGCCGTGACCGCGATGCCGGTGACGCCGCCATTCTGCGCCGGCAAGCTCGCCAGCGCCGGCAGCACGCCCAGCCCGCCGGCCGACAGCACGGTGCCCAGCGGCCAGGCGAAGGCCCGCCACATCGTGTGGCTCAGCGACTTGCCGAACAGCGCGCGCGCGCCCCACACCAGCGGCGGGGCCAGCGCGGCCAGCGCGGCGAGACCGAACGCCTGCAGCAGCATGTCCGCCGCCATCGCGCCGGGACCGCCCAGCAGATTGCGCGCGCCCGTCCCGGTCGCGTTGTTCCAGGACGGATCGGAGGAGGTGTAGCTCGCCAGCGCCACCAGCGCCGCGGCCGAACCGAGAAACAAAAGCGCGCCGGCGCCGCGCATGGCGAGCATGCTGGTCAGCCGCGCCATCGAGCGGCGGGCATCGGCCAGCGCGTCGGCCATCGCCGCGCCGCGCGAACGCGGCTGATAGACGCCGCCTGCCGTCACGCGCCGTATTGCCGGGCTCATGGCCGCTCCAGAACTTCGCTCATCCTTTCGAGTGCCGCCATAATGGTTGACACCTCGTTAACGAGCGCCACGCGGATGTACGAAAACCCAGGGTTTGTGCGGGGATTTTCCGCGATCACATCTCGCCCCATATAGGCGCCGGGCAGCGTCCGCACGCCCGCCTCGCGCCATAGCCGCAGCGCCGTCGCCTCGCCGTCGCCGACCTCGAGCCACAGGAAGAAGCCGCCCTCGGGCAGATGAAATCCCGTCCGATTGCCGAGCAGGCGCTGCGCGGCGGCGAACTTTGCGCGATAGGCGGCGCGGTTGGCTTCGACATGCGCCTCGTCGCGCCACGCCGCCGCGCTCGCCGCGATGATCGGTAGCGGCACTTGCGGTCCCGCATAGTTGCGGAACTGGCGGAAGCGTTCGATCAGCTTGGCCTCGCCCGCCACGATGCCCGAGCGCAGCCCGGGCAGGCCGGACCGCTTGGACAGCGAATGGAAACTGAGCAGCCGCTCAAAAGGCGCGCCGCGCGCGGTGAGCGCGCCGAGCGGTTCGTGCGCGAGATAGATATCGGCATAGCATTCGTCGGCGAACACCGTGAAGTCGTAGCGCTCGGCTAGATCGAACAGCGTTCGCCAATAGGTGGCGTCGGCGCAAGCGCCTTCCGGATTGGACGGCGAGCACAGATAGACCGCTGCGGTGCGCTCCAGCAGCGCCTTTGGCAGCGCGGCGTAGTCGGGCAGGAAGCCGGTCGCCGCGGTCGCCGGCACGAAGACCGGCTCGGCTCCGGCCGACAACGCCGCCGCGGCATAGCATTGGTAAAAGGGGTTGGGGATCAGCACGGCCGGGCGCTGTCCGGCCTTGACGTCCGGCGTCACCGTGAACAAGGCCAGGAACAATCCTTCGCGCGTGCCGTTCAGCGGCAGCAGGTTCTTGTCGGGATCGACCGCGCTTGGCGCCAGCTTGAAACGCCGCGCCAGCCAACCGGCCGCGGCCTCGCGCCAGTCCTTGCTGCCGTTGATCGGCGGATAGGTGCCGAAATCCTTCGCATGCCGTGCGATCGCCTCGCCCACAAAATCCGGCACGGCGCCATTGGGATCGCCCACCGCCAGGCTGATCGGCGGCAGGCCGGGCTGGTGTGGATCGAGCAGCGTCGCCAGCTTGGCGAAGGCCGACGGCGGAAGTTCGGAGAGGCGGCCGGGAAACAGCATGACCGCTATCTAGCACCGCCTGCCGGCGATTTCCTCACACCTTTATGCAAGTGGGCAGCGCAGAATTGCGTTGCCGTCGGCCTCAGTGTCCCAGGAGATCGGCCATGCGCCGCGGCGACAGCCGATAATAGCCCAGCATCCGTTCGAGCCGCGCGAAGTGGCTTGCCGAGAAGCGGTCGCGGCCGCGTCCGCTCACGCCGCGATTGAAGCGCATCGACTCGCGTTGCGACCAATTCGCCTCGATCGCGGCCTGGCAGTCCTCGCAGGAGCGGGGAAGGCCGGCATGGGCGAGCGCGGTCCGCAACGCCTCGGCGGGATCGGCGACGAAGGCGCCATAGTCCAGGACGCACACGCGCTGCGGCGCGATGTCCGCATAGTCGAACCATGTCGCGAAATAGTTGGCGTACCAGGGTCCCAGGATATCGACCAGGAAATCCGCCTGCGCGTCGCGCGGCAGGGCGTCGAAGTCGGGCGCGATCCGGCAATTCAATCCTTCGTGGCGCGACTCGGAATCCTGCTCCAGCATGTCCCAATAGGACGTCAGCATGTCGGCGATCGGGCGCACCATTATGACGGGTTTTAGATCGAGCGCCTCGATGAAATGCCGGTTCGCGGTGAATGCCTGCATATGGACATGAGTCACCATCGTGCTGGGCGTGAGCTTGTCGAGGTAATAGCTGAGGAATGTCGGGAGATAGAATTGCGCGTCGCGCTCGCCTTGGGCGTGGACCGTGCGGACCAGCTGCCCATCGATCGCGTCGATCGCGGCGGAACGGAAGAAGGTCCCGGCCGCCTTCGGTGCGAAGGCCAGGATGACCGAGCGTCGCCGCGCCGCCAGACTGCCCATGAATGCGATGGCTTCGTCGTCGAAGCGTCCGTCCGGAGTGGGCTGCGAGAACGCCGCGATCGCGGCGTCCTCTTCGTCGAGCGCCGATACGGCGCGCGGAGCGGGTGGTTCCTGCGACGCGGAGAGATTCCCATCCGCGAAAACTGACGCGCGTATCGCGGCCATCGGCGCACCGGCGTGTGACTGGCTCGATTTTCTTAGGCGGGTTCGGTGCGAATGTCTTCTCGCGGGCACCGCGGAGGCGGTTAAATCAAATTCACGACGGCGCTGTAATGCGCACGGCGCGCGACCACATGAATCTCACGGCGTCTGTGTAACGCGCAGCCGTCGCCGAATCCTTCGCCGCAAACAAAAAGGGCGCCTCTTTCGAGGCGCCCCAGTTGAGGAGGAAGAACCGCTACACGGGGGATCAGCCGTGTATCGCCTCTCCGTGGAGGTTGATGTCGAGACCCTCGACCTCGACCTCTTGGGAGACCCTTATGCCGACGATCATGTCGATCACCTTCAGGATGATGAAGGTGCCGATGCCGCAATACACGA
>CAZMHP010000277.1:0-4001 GCA_964566095.1 uncultured Rhizobium sp.
CATATGGCGCCCACCTGCACTTGCAGGCCCGTGAGGATCCAAACACCAACGGCGATGGCGGTTCCGTCCGCTTGCCGCCCGCGTGGGATCGGAAGACATGCCGACGAAGACCGATCTACGCGCCGCCGCGCGTCGCCATCGCGCCACGCTGACGCGCGCCGGATTTGCCGACGCCATCGCGCGCTTCGCGGACGATCTCGCGCTCGCGCCGGGCGCGATCGTCGCGGGCTATTTTCCCTTTCGCGACGAAGCCGACCCGCGCGCGCTGATGGCGGCGCTGTCGGCCAAGGGCCATTCCCTGGCGCTGCCGACCGTGACGCCGGACAAGCCGCTCGTCTTTCGCGCCTGGAAAATGGGCGACGCGATGCACACCAACGCCGCCGCCTACAACATTCCCGAACCGCTCGCGGACGCGCCGCAGATCGTGCCGGCGCTGGTGCTGGTGCCATTGCTCGCCTTCGACGCGCACGGTCATCGCCTGGGCTATGGCGGCGGATTCTACGACCGCACGCTGGACGCGTTGAAGACCGCTGCCGCCGTCGGCGTCGCCTATGCCGGGCAGGAAGTGCCGCCGCTGCCGCGCGAGGCGCATGATCATCCGCTCGATGCGGTGGTCACCGAGAACGGCATTCGCCGCTTTCACCATACGTAAGGCAGATACCGCCAGCGCACCCGCGCCGCGTAGTCGCTGTATCCGGCCAATTGCGCGCGCAGCGTCCCTTCTTCGAGCAGCGTGCGCGCGACGATGGCGGCGACCAGCAGCGGAACGCCCGCCAGGCCCCAAAGCGATCCCAGCATCAGTGGAAAGGCGATAAACACCAAAATCCCGCCCGTATACATCGGATGGCGCACCAGCGCGTAAGGCCCGCTGTCGATCACACGCTGGCCCCGCTCGCTCTGGATCTTCACCACCGGCGCGGCGAAGGAGTTGGCGCGGAACACCGCCGCGATCACCGCGAAGCCCGCCGCCAGCGCGATGCCGCCCAGCACCTCCGCCCAAAATGGCAGGCGCGAGCCGTGCCAGCGCGCGTCCAGTCCCATCAGCACGCACCATCCCAGCCACAGCGCCAGAATTGCGAGCATCAGGACGCGGTCGCCGCGTGCTTGCGCTTTCTGGTTGATGCCGCCCATGCGCTCGGCCAGAAGGCCCGGATCGGCCTTCAAAAGCCACAGGCTGATCGCGATACACAGCGCGCCGAATTCGCCGATCAGTGCCCAGCCCTGCGGCCAGTCGAGCGTTCCCGCCGCGGCGAACAACAGCGCGCCCTGGAAGAGCAGCCAGACCGTGATTTGCGCAAGCAGCTTCAGGAGCATCGCCGCCGCCTTTGTGTTAGGAAGAGCGGATGCGCATTCTCTTCCTCGGCGACATCATTGGAAAGCCCGGCCGCGACGTGGTGGCGGCGGAATTGCCGCGCCTGCGCGACCGGCTCGGGCTCGATCTCGTGATCGCCAATGGCGAGAACGCCGCCGGCGGTTTCGGCCTGACCCAGGCGATCGCCCGCGACTTCTTCGCCGTCGGCATCGATGTGATCACCACCGGCAATCACTGGGCGGACCAGAAGGAAATTCTGTCCTTCATCGGCGACGAGGACCGCGTGCTGCGCCCCGCCAATTACCCCAGGGGCACGCCGGGCCGCGGCGCCAGTCTCTATCAAACGCGCAAGGGCGAACGCGTCTTGGTGATCAACGTCATGGGCCGCGTCTTCATGGACGCGCTCGACGATCCCTTCGCCTCGGTGGAGGCCGAACTCGCCGCCTGTCCGCTGGGCGAGGCGGCGGATGCGGTCGTGGTCGACATCCACGCCGAAGCGACATCGGAGAAGATGGCGATGGGTCATTTCTGCGACGGGCGCGCGAGCCTGGTGGTCGGCACGCACCAGCACGTCCCGTCCGCCGACGCGCAGGTCTTTCCGGGCGGCACCGCCTATCAGACCGACGCGGGCGCCTGCGCCGACTACGACAGCGTCATCGGCATGGAGAAATTTCAGCCGATCCAGCGCTTCGTGACCAAGATGTCGAGCGGCCGGTTCACGCCGGCGACGGGCCCGGCTACATTGTGTGGGGTATTCGTCGAGACGAATGCCAAGGGGCTGGCTGCCCGCATCGAGCCGGTGCGCGTCGGTGGGCGGCTGAAGCAGACGGTGCCTGTTCTTTAGGCGCAGCCCGTGCCCTGCCCCCCGCTGTCATGGCCCGCGAATGCGGGCCACCCAGGTGATAGCGGCACGCCATTGCGATGTTGCGCGATACGATCCCGCAAACATGGTTGTTTTGTGCAGAACCCAACTGGGTGGCCCGCATTCGCGGGCCATGACACCTTTGACAAGGTGCCCGTATTATCCGCGCCGCCGTCGCGGTTGAACTGCGTGCGCTTGCGTACCACGTTCGGCCTCATCGCCATCGCAAAGGAGCATCCCATGGAACACCGTCAACTCGGCCGCTCGGGCTTTTCCGTTCCCGTTCTCAGTCTCGGTACCGGCACCTTCGGCGGCAAGGGCGGCCTTGCCGGCTGGGGCTCGAGCGATGCGGCGGAAGCGACCCGCCTCGTCGATATCTGCCTCGAACACGGCGTGACGATGTTCGACAGCGCCGACATCTATTCTGGCGGCGCGTCGGAGGAGGTGCTGGGCGCCGCGATCAGGGGCCGTCGCGACAAGCTGCTCATCTCGACCAAGGCGACCTTCCGCTCGGGCGAGGATGCCAACGCGGTCGGCAGTTCGCGCTTTCATCTGACGCGCGCGGTCGAAGCGGCCCTCAAGCGCCTGGGCACCGATCACATCGATCTCTTCCAGCTGCACGGCTACGACGCCAAGACCCCGCCGGAGGAAGTGCTCTCGACGCTCGACGCGCTGATCCGCGCCGGCAAGATCGGCTATATCGGCGTGTCGAACTTTTCCGGCTGGCATCTGATGAAGGCGCTCGCCGTCGCGGACCGCTATGGCCTGCCGCGCTTCGTCGCCAACCAGACCTATTACTCGCTGGTCGGCCGCGATTACGAATGGGAGCTTCTGCCCCTCGGCCTCGACCAGGGCGTCGGCGCGGTGGTGTGGTCGCCGCTCGGCTGGGGCCGGCTGACCGGCAAGATCCGCCGCGGCAAGCCGTTGCCCGAAGTGAGCCGGCTGCACACCACCGCCGATTTCGGCCCGCCGGTGGCCGACGAATATCTCTTCGCGGTGGTCGATGCGCTGGACCGGGTGGCGAAGGAGGTCGGCAAGACCGTGCCGCAAGTGGCGCTCAACTGGCTCCTGCAGCGGCCGACCGTCTCGACGGTCGTGATCGGCGCGCGCAACGAGCAGCAGCTCAAGGACAATCTGGGCGCCATCGGCTGGAACCTGACGCCGGAACAGGTCAAGCTGCTCGACAAGGCCAGCGCCACCACGCCCGCCTATCCTTACTGGCACCAGAGGCAGTTCAAGGAACGCAACCCCTTCCCGACGAGGATTTGATGCCCGTCCCCTTTCGGCCGTGCCAGATCGATCACGTCGTGCTGCGCGTGCGCAACATCCAAAGAAGCCTCGTCTTCTACCACGATGTGATCGGCTGCACGCTCGACAAGGTGCAGGAGGAGATCGGGCTGTGGCAGGTGCGCGCCGGCGCCTCGCTGATCGATCTGGTCCCGCTCGACGGACCGCTCGGCATGATCGGCGGCACGGGCCCGCAGCGCGAGGGGCGCAACCTCGACCACTTCGCGATCGAGATCGCGCCGTTCGACGAGGCGGCGATCCGCGCGCACCTCGCCGAACATCGCGTCGAGATCGCCGAGGCCGGCCGCCGCTATGGCGCCAAGGGCGACGGGCCGTCGATCTATATCCAGGATCCCGACGGCAATACGGTGGAGCTCAAGGGTCCGCCGGCCTAGACTGGCAGCGCCGGCCCTTGAACGACCTGTGCGCCCCGGCTATCTCAACCGCCGATTTCCTCGAGATCCGCCATGGCAGGTCATTCCCAATTCAAGAACATCATGTTCCGCAAGGGCAAGCAGGATAAGGAGCGCTCCAAGCTCT
>CAZMHP010000278.1:0-3990 GCA_964566095.1 uncultured Rhizobium sp.
CCTTGCGGCGCTGCTCCGTCAAAACCGTTTCGATGCGCGCGATGGTCCGGCGGACTTCCCGCACGCGGTTCGTCTTCTCGAGCTGCCCGTTGGCGCGCTGGAAGCGCAGATTGAACGCCTCCTTCTTCAGCTTGGTCAGCTCGTCGCCCAGCTGGTCCGCCGTCTTGTGGCGGAAATCGTCCACCTTGGAGGAGGCCTTCGCCGAGGTCTTCTGCTTCTTGGCCATGGCCCTACGCTCCCACGCGCGCGACGAACTTGGTCGCGATCGACAGCTTGGCGGCGCCCAGACGCATCGCTTCCTTTGCCGTGTCGTGATCCACGCCGTCGACCTCGAACAGGATGCGGCCCGGCTTGATCTTCGCGACCCAGTATTCCGGCGCGCCCTTGCCCGAGCCCATGCGGACTTCGGCCGGCTTCTTCGACACCGGCACGTCCGGGAAGACGCGGATCCACACGCGGCCGGCGCGCTTCATCTGGCGCGTGATCGCGCGGCGGGCCGCCTCGATTTCGCGCGCGTTGATGCGCTCCGGTTCGAGGGCCTTGAGACCATAGGCGCCGAAGTTGAGCGTCGTGCCCTTCTTCGCGGCGCCGTGGATGCGGCCCTTGAACTGCTTTCTGAACTTGGTGCGTTTCGGCTGAAGCATCGGAATCTCTTAGCTGGCTGCCGCGGGCGCGGGTTGACGTTCGCGGCGTTCGCCACCGCCGCGGCCGCTCTCGGCTTCGGCAAGGCGCTTATCCTGGGCCATGGGATCGTGTTCCATGATCTCGCCCTTGAAGATCCAGACCTTCACGCCGCAGGTGCCATAGGTGGTCTTCGCAGTGGCGACGCCGTAGTCGATGTCGGCGCGCAGCGTGTGCAGCGGAACGCGGCCCTCGTGATACCATTCCACGCGCGCGATCTCGGCGCCGCCGAGGCGGCCGCCGCACTTGATGCGGATGCCGAGCGCGCCCAGGCGCTGAGCCGATTGCACGGCGCGCTTCATCACCCGGCGGAAGGCGACGCGGCGCTCGAGCTGCTGGGCGATATTCTCGGCCACCAGCTTGGCGTCCACCTCGGGCTTCCTGATCTCGACGATGTTCAGGTGCACCTCGTCCGTCGTGTATTTCTGCACGTCGCTTTTGAGCTTCTCGATGTCGGCGCCCTTCTTGCCGATCACCACGCCCGGACGCGCCGAGTGGATGGTGATGCGGCACTTCTTGTGCGGCCGCTCGATCACGATCTTCGACACGCCCGCGGCCTTGAGCTTATCGTTCAAGTACTCGCGGATCTTGATGTCTTCCTGGAGCAGCCGCCCGAAATCCTTCTTGCCCGCGTACCAGCGCGAGTCCCAGGTCCGGTTGATGCCCAGACGAAGACCGATTGGATTAACTTTCTGACCCATTAGGCGGTCTCCTGTGCCGCGGCCTTGGCCGTGGGCTTCTTGGCGGCGGGCTTGGTCTTGCCCTTGGCCTTCGATTTCTTCTCAGGCTCGGCTTCTTCGCGCTTCTCCTGGACCACGATGGTGATCTGGGCGAAGGGCTTGTGAATGGCGGCGCCGCGGCCGCGCGCGCGGGCATGGAAGCGCTTCATCACGAGGTTCTTGCCGACGCTCGCCTCGGACACGACGAGATCATCGACGTCGAGGTCGTGGTTGTTCTCGGCGTTGGCGATCGCCGACTGCAGCACCTTCTTGACCACCTTGGCGACGCGCTTGGGCGAGAAGGTGAGCGTGTTCAGCGCGCTCTCCACCTTCTGGCCGCGGATCGATTCCGCGACGAGATTGAGCTTGCGCGGCGAGGTGCGGATCATCGTGCCCACTGCCTTGGCGTGGGTTTCGGGAAGGACGCGCGCGCGCGATTGCTTGCCCATTAGCCCCTCTTCGCTTTCTTGTCGCCGCCGCCCGAATGGCCGGAGAAGGTGCGCGTCGGCGAGAACTCGCCGAGCTTGTGGCCCACCATGTCCTCGGTCACCAGCACCGGAATGTGCTTCTTGCCGTTGTAGACGCCGAAGGTCACGCCGACGAATTGCGGCAGGATCGTCGAGCGGCGCGACCAGGTCTTGATCACGTCCTTGCGGCCGGAACCGCGCGCGGCTTCCGCCTTCTTCAGCAGATAACCGTCGACGAACGGGCCTTTCCAAACAGATCTCGTCATCGCTTAACCCTGTGCCTTGCCTTTGCGCGTGCGCACGATGAATTTCGTCGTCCGCTTGTTCTTGCGCGTCTTGTTGCCCTTGGTGCCCTTGCCCCAGGGGGTGACCGGATGGCGACCGCCCTTGGTGCGGCCTTCGCCGCCGCCATGCGGATGGTCGATCGGGTTCATCGCGGTGCCGCGCACGTGCGGGCGCTTGCCCTTCCACACGTTGCGGCCGGCCTTGCCGATGACCTCGTTCATGTGATCGGGGTTCGATACCGCGCCCACCGTCGCCATGCAGGTGAGCTGCACCTTGCGCACTTCGCTCGAATTGAGGCGCAGCAGCGCATAGGCGCCGTCGCGGCCCAGATATTGGGCGTAGGCGCCGGCCGAGCGCGCGATCTGACCGCCCTTGCCCGGCTTCATCTCGATGTTGTGCACGATGGTGCCGACCGGCATCGCGCCCAGCGGCATCGCATTGCCCGGCTTCACGTCGACCTTGTCGCCGCTGATCACCGTGTCGCCGACGCCCAGGCGCTGCGGCGCCAGGATGTAGGCCTGCTCGCCGTCCTTGTAGGTGACGAGCGCGATGAAGGACGTGCGGTTCGGATCGTATTCCAGGCGCTCGACCGTAGCCGGCTGATTGGCCTTGCGGCGCTTGAAATCGATGAGGCGATAGCGCTGCTTGTGGCCGCCGCCCTGATAGCGCACCACGATGCGGCCGGTGTTGTTGCGCCCGCCCTTGGAATGCTTGCCCTCGGTCAGCGCCTTCACCGGGCCGCCCTTGTGCAGGGCGGAACGGTCGATCAGCACCAATTGGCGCTGGCCGGGAGTCGTCGGGCGGTATTGCTTCAGCGCCATGGCTCAGAGTCCCGTGGTAATGTCGATCTGCTGGCCCAATTCGAGGGTCACGATCGCTTTCTTGTAATCGCTACGCTTGTACGGCTTGCCGCGGGCCAGCTTCTTCTTGCCCTTGACCGTCACCGTGTTCACCGCCTTGACCTTGACCTTGAAGAGCTCGGCCACCGCTGCCGCGATCTTCGGCTTGGTGGCGCCCAGCGCCACGCGGAACACGACCTGGTTGGTCTCGGTGAGCTTGGTCGACTTCTCGGTGATGACCGGCGAGAGGATGACGTCGTGATGATAGCTCATGCGAGCCTCTCTTCGATCTGGGTCAGCGCCGCCCTGGTCAGCACCAGCGTGGTCGAGCGCATCACGTCGTAGACGTTGAGGCCCGCCGCCGGCAGCAGCGACAGATGGTTGATGTTGCGCGCGCTCAATTCGAAGTTCTTGTCGAAGGCGCCATCGACCACGAGGGCGGACGAAAGGCCCAGGCCGGACAGCTGCTTGGCGAGCGCGCCCGTCTTGATCTGCGCCGACTTCGCCTCGTCGATCACGACGATCGAATTGCTCTTGGCCTTGGCGGAGAGCGCGTGGCGCAGGCCGAGCGCGCGGACCTTCTTGGGCAGGTCGAACTCGTGGCTGTGCGGCACCGGCCCCATCGCCTTGGCGCCGCCGACGAATTGCGGCGCGGAGCGGGCGCCGTGACGGGCCACGCCGCCGCCCTTCTGCTTGCCCAGCTTGTGCTTGGTGCGGTTGACCTCGGCGCGCGTCAGGATGCTGTGCGTGCCGGCGCGGCGCTTGGCGAGCTGCCAGACCACCACGCGCTGGATCAGATCGGCGCGCGGCTCCAGCCCGAAGATGGCGTCGTTGAGTTCGACGTCGCCGGAGGCCTTGTTGTCCAGATTGAGGACCTTGGTCTTCATCTTATGCTCCCGCCTTCGCCGCGCGCTTCTCGACCGAAGCGGGCTGCGGCGAGTCCTTGTGCGGGCGCTTGACGGCGTCGCGCACCATGACCCAGCCGCCCTTGTGGCCGGG
>CAZMHP010000279.1:0-3985 GCA_964566095.1 uncultured Rhizobium sp.
CCGGTGGTGACGCCGCAGCCGCAATAGCAGGCCTTGTCGAACGGCGCGTCGTCGCGGATCTTCGCCACCGCGATCTCCGGCAGCACGGTGAAGTTCGAGAAGGTCGAGCAGCCCATGTAGTGATGGATGAGCTTGCCCTTGTACGAGAAGCGCGAGGTGCCGTCGGGCATCAAGCCCTTGCCCTGGGTGGCTCTGATCGCGGTGCACAGATTGGTCTTGCCCGAGAGGCACGACTTACATTGCCGGCATTCGGGCGTGTAGAGCGGAATGACGTGATCGCCGGGTTTGACGGACGTCACGCCGGCGCCGACCTCGCGCACGACGCCCGCGCCCTCATGGCCGAGGATGGAGGGAAACAGGCCTTCCGAATCCAGACCCGACAGCGTGTACTGGTCGGTATGGCAGATGCCGGTGGCCTTGATCTCGACCAGCACCTCGCCGGCCTTTGGCCCCGCGAGGTCGAGCTCGACGATCTCAAGCGGCTTCTTCGCCTCGAAGGCGACGGCGGCACGTGTCTTCACGGGTTTCCTCTCGGCAGGCGACGGCGCTTGCTACCCCATCGCGGCGATCTTGTCGAAACCAGGAGCGAATCCGATCCGACATCCAGACTTCGCGTAACGAAACAGGTTTCCGTGCGTTAAGGAACACGCAACGAGGAACCTGCCCATGCATCTTGATATTGTGACGATCCAACCGCTGATCGCGCTGATCTTCGGCATCCTGATCCTGATTGTCCCACGGATTCTCAACTATCTGATCGCCATCTACCTGATTTTGATCGGTATATTGGGTCTCTTCCCGCACCTGCTCGGCCACATAACGGGCTGACGGCAACCATCCCGCAGCCGACCCGTTTCCTCTTCGGCGAAGCAGGCGCCTTTGCGTGCCTGCAGCGAACGGAGGACAGCATGGCTAGCGCAACGAAACCGACCGGGACTGCGGCCAAGAAGCAGACGCCCGAGGAACATAAGAAGCAGGAAGACAAGATCGACCGGCAAATGAAGGACTCGTTCCCGGCCTCCGATCCGCCGTCCTTCTCCGGCGGCAAGCACATCATCGGCGCACCGGCGGAGCGCGAAAGCGACTCGCCGACACCCGACACCCATGCGGTGAAGGAAGCCGAGAAGAAGGTCAAAACCGGCGACGCGAAGGTGCCGCATACGTATTGAGCCAAACATCCAACCAACCGTCATGGCCGGGCTTGTCCCGGCCACCCATGATCACACCTGCAGCAGTATGGAGTATGGGTGGCCGGCATAAAGCCGGCCATGACGATTGAGATAGCGGGAGCGCCTACTCCGCCGCTTTCGCGCTCGCGCCCTTGCCGCGGGCGATCCGCTCCTGCGCCATGCGGTCGGCGATGACGTTGGTCGGTTCGCCGTCCTTCGCGGCGCGCGTGAAGATCGCGCTCAGCGTGTCGGCGATGGCGAGGACGCGGCGCTCGACCTCGGCGTCCGACCAGTTCTCGATCTGCGCCGCGACGCGGATGATGCCGCCGCCGTTGATCACATAGTCCGGCGCGTAGAGGATGTTCGCGTCGCGCAGCATCGCACCGTGATGGTCGCGGGCGAGCTGGTTGTTGGCCCCGCCGGCGACGACGCGCGCATGGAGGCGTGGGATCGACGAATCGTTCAGGATCGCGCCCAGCGCGTTGGGCGAGAGGACGTCGCACGGCGCCGTCACGATCTCATCCGGCGCCATGGCGACGGCGTCCATCGTCTCGACCGCCGTCTTCACCGCGCCCGGATGGGTGTCGGCGACGAGAAGCCTGGCGCCTTCGGCATGCAGCCGCTTGGCGACGCCCATGCCCACCTTGCCCAAGCCCTGGATGGCGACGGTGAGCCCCTTCGTGGTATCGACGCCGAGGCGATGCTTCACCGCGGCCTTGAGGCCGGCGAACACGCCGAGCGCGGTGGCGGGGCCGCTGTCGCCGCCCGCCTTGCCCGGCTGGTCGTAGCCCGCAATATATTTCGTGCCGCGCGCGATCACCGGCATGTCGGCGGGCACGATGCCGACATCCATCGCCGTTACATAGCGCCCGCCCAGCGTGTTGATCGCATCGGCATAGGCGGCGAATTTCGCGTCGGACTTGTCGGTCGCCGGATTGCCGATGATCACCGCCTTGCCGCCGCCGAGCGGAAGATCGGCGATGGCGTTCTTGTAGGACATGCCCTTGGAGAGGCGCAGCGCATCGGTCAGCGCCGCGTCGCCGCTCGCATAGGGATACATGCGCGTGCCGCCGCAGGCCGGTCCCAGCGCGGTCGAATGGATGGCGATGATGGCCTTGAGGCCCGTCGTCTTGTCGTCGAAGAAGGCGACCGTCTCGTGATGATCGAAATCGGGGGAATCGAACACGTTCATTATTCCGCGGCCTCCGTGACCGGCATCGGCGCCGCGCGCTCGGCTTCCGTCATGTGCAGGCGGCGCAGAAGCGCGACCTCCTGCGACTTGGCCTTGGCGACGTTGCCGTCCTTGATGTAGCCGTAGCCCTTCACCGACTGGGGCAGTTCGGCGAGCGCAACGGCCGTCGCGTGGCTGGCCGGCGTCAGCGACGCCGCGATCTCGCCAAGCAGCGCCTCGAAATCGGCGATCATCTTCACTTCCAGCTTGCGCTCCGGATTGCGGGCGAAGATGTCGAGCCAGGTGCCGCGCAGGCCCTTCAGCGCCGCCAGGACGCGGAAGGCGCCCATCATCCAGGAGCCGAACTCCATCTTGGCGGGCTTGCCGGTGCCCGGATCGGTGGCGCCGAAGATCGGCGGTGCGAGATGGAAGGAGAGCTTGAAGTTGCCTTCGAACTCCTCGTGCAGCTTCTTGTGGAAATTGCCGTCGGTGTAGAGGCGCGCCACCTCGTACTCGTCCTTGTAGGCCATCAGCTTGAAGAGCGACTTGGCCGCGGCTTCCGCCAAACCCTGCCTGCCGGGCGCCTTGGCGCGTTCGATGTCGCGGATGCGCTGGGCCGCGGCGCGGTAGCGCGCCGCATAGGCGGCGTTCTGATAGCCGGTGAGGAATTCGGCGCGGCGCGCGACGATCTCGTCGAAGCTCTGCGCCGGCCTGGGCTCGTCGGCCACGTCGAGGCCGGCCAGTTTGAGGATCGCGGCACGGTCGTGCGCGGCGAGGCGGCCGAGCCTGAAGGCGCGCTGGTTCGCCTTCACCGCCGCGCCGTTGATCTCGATGGCCTTCAGGATCGCCTCTTCGCCGATCGGGATCTCCCCGAGCTGATAGGCGTAACCGGTGAGCAGCATGTTGGCGTAGATCGTGTCGCCCAGAAGGCGCAGCGCCAGCTCTTCCGCATCGATGCTCTCGATCCGGCGCGACGCCTTGGCGATACGCGCGCGCATCGCCGCCATGTCGTAATCGATGGCGTTGTCGGTGACGAAGGCCGCGGTCGGCGTCAGACCGTCATTGATGACCGAAACGGTGCGGTCGCCGGCGAGATAACCATAGGTGTCGGGCTTGGCGGACATGACGATGTCGCAGCCGATCAGCACGTCGGCCTGGGCGGTGGGCACGCGCGGGCCGTGGATTCGGGTGCGCTCCGCGCCGACGCGCACGAAGCTCGTCACCGCGCCGCCCTTCTGAGCCAGGCCCATCATGTCGAGCGTCGCGGCCGACTTGCCCTCGATATGCGCAGCGGTGCCCAGGATCGCGCCGATCGACGTCACGCCGGTCCCGCCGATGCCGCCGATCACGATGTTGAACGGCGTCTTGCCGACATCGGGCAGCGCGGGCTGCGGCATGTCGAAATGCGCGGCTGCCGCGCCGTTCTTGGCGCGGGTCTTCAACGATCCGCCATGCACGGTCACGAAGCTCGGGCAGAAGCCCTCGACGCAGGAGAAATCCTTGTTGCAGGAGGATTGGTTGATCTTGCGCTTCCTGCCGAACTCGGTCTCCAGCGGCTCGACGCTGACGCAGTTCGAGGTCTTGGAGCAGTCGCCGCAGCCTTCGCAGACCAGCTCGTTGATGAAGGCGCGCTTGGGCGGATCGA
>CAZMHP010000280.1:0-3984 GCA_964566095.1 uncultured Rhizobium sp.
AGCGCTTCGGGCGGGCGGTTGTCGCCCTTGCGGATGATGAAGACGCCGACGGAGGAGCCCTCGTTGACCGGCTTGACCACATAAGGCGGTTCCATCAGATGCCGCGCGGCGGCCTCGCGGCGGTCGACGACGATAGAGTTCACCACCGGCAAGCCGGCGGCGCGGTAGACGTCTTTCGTCCGCTGCTTGTGCATGGCGAGCGCGGAGGCGAGCACGCCCGAATGGGTATAAGGGATGCGATAAAGTTCGAGCAGGCCCTGGACCGTGCCGTCCTCGCCGAAGCGGCCGTGCAGCGCGTTGAACACCGCGTCGGGCCCGGCATCGAGAAGCTGGCGCGCCAGGTCTTCGCCGGGATCGATCTCGACGACGTCGAAACCTTCCGCGCGCAGGGCAGCGGCGGCGCCCGCGCCGGACGACAGGCTGACCGGACGTTCCGCGGAACGGCCACCGAGCAGGACGGCGACCCTCTTATATATAGTCATGCGACGCCCACCCGCTTGATTTCCCATTCCAGCGTCACGCCGGATTTCGCCTTCACCCGGGCGCGGACCTCTTCGCCCAAGGCTTCGATGTCGGCGGCCGAGGCGTCACCCGTGTTGATCAGGAAGTTGCAGTGCAATTCGCTGACCTGCGCCTGGCCCTTGGCGAGACCGCGGCAGCTGGCCTCGTCGATCAATTGCCAGGCCTTGTGACCCGGCGGATTCTTGAACGTCGAGCCGCCGGTCTTGGTGCGCACCGGCTGCGAGGCTTCGCGGTCGGCCATCAGCTTGTCCATGCGGGCGCGCACTTGGGCGGGATCGTCCCCGGTGCCTTCGAAGACGGCTGAGACGAAGATCAGATCCTCCGGCGCGGCGGTGTGGCGATAGGTGAAGCCCATGTCGGCCGGCGTGAGCGTAACGAACTTGCCGTTGGCGTCGATGGCCCTGGCTTCGACCAGGATGTCCTTGATCTCGCGGCCATAGCAGCCGGCGTTCATGCGTAGCGCGCCGCCGATCGTGCCGGGAATGCCGCGCAGGAATTCGAGACCGGCAATGCCGGCGTCGGCCGCGATCTTGGCGACGTTGGAGTCGAGCGCCGCGGCGCCGGCGCTGACGCGCAGGCCCTCGACGCCCACCTTGCCCATCGCGCCCGGCAGGCGCACGACGATGCCCGGAATGCCGCCATCGCGGATCAGAAGGTTGGAGCCGACGCCGATCACGCTCACGCGCGTGCCGCCCGGCTTGGCGGCGAGGAAGGTGGCGAGGTCTTCCGCATCGGCGGGACGAAACAGCACTTCCGCGGGGCCGCCGGCGCGAAACCAGACGAGGTCCTTCAGCGGCGCGCCGTGGGCATAGGCACCGCGCACCGGCGGAAGAGCGTCGCAGGGACGAGAAGCCATCATGCACCTCCCCTTTCGATGCAAAGCGAGTAGCGAATAGCGAGTAGCGAATAGGGAAGACTCGAATACCTACTCGCTACTCGCCATTCGCTATTCGCCATACCCCTCATTCGACGCCCGCTTTCATCGCTGCTTCAAGCCCATGCGCCCACCCCGTGATCGAGCCGGCGCCGAGAAAGACGATGACACCGTGCTCCATGTTCCAATCCAGCGAGCGCAGCAGGCCGGGTAGATCCGCCGCGCCGTCGATCACGCGCACGTCGCGATGACCGTGGGCGCGCAGCGCCTCGGCGTAGGAGTCGCGGCTGACGCCTTCGATCGGCGGTTCGCCCGCGGCATAGACCGGGGCGACGATCGCGATGTCCGCGTCGTTCATGCATTTGGCGAATTGCTCGAACGTATCGCGCAGCCGGGTGTAGCGGTGCGGCTGCACGATGGCGATCACCGGCCCGGCATAGGCCTGGCGGGCCGCCTTGAGCGCGGCGGCAATTTTGAAGGGGTTGTGGGCGTAATCGTCGACGATCGCGGCGCCCTGCCATTCGCCGACCTTGGAGAAGCGGCGTCCAACACCGGCGAATTTCGCCAACGCGGTGCGGATCTTTTCGTCGGCGACACCGAGTTCTCGCGCCACGGTGATGGCCGCCAGCGCATTCTGCACATTGTGCTCGCCCGGCATCGGAAGGCAGAGGTCTTCGAACCGGAGCTGCTGGCCCTTGCGGCGGTCGGTCACGACGACGTCGAAATGCGAGACGCCCTCGGCGAAGCGCACATTGGTCGCGCGCACGTCGGCCTGGGGGCTGAAGCCATAGGTGATGAGGCGGCGATCCTCGATGCGGCCGACCATGGCCTGGACCTCGGGATGGTCGAGGCAGAGCACGGCGAAGCCGTAGAACGGAACGTTCTCGATGAAGCGCTGGAACGCCTCGCGCATCTTGTCGAAGGTCAGATAGTAGTCGAGGTGATCGGGATCGGCGTTGGTGACGACCGCGACGGTCGCGGGAAGCTTCAAGAAGGTGCCGTCGCTCTCGTCGGCCTCGACCACCACCCATTCGCCTTCGCCGAGCCGGGCATTGGTGCCGTAGGCGTTGATGATACCGCCATTGACCACGGTGGGATCGAGGTCGCCGGCATCGAGCAGCGCGGCGATCATCGTGGTGGTCGTCGTCTTGCCGTTGGTGCCGGCGACGGCGACGCAGGACTTGAGCCGCATGATCTCGGCCAGCATCTCGGCACGGCGCACCAGCGGCAGGCTTTGCGCGCGCGCGGCATCGAACTCCGGATTGCCCGGCTTGACGGCGGAGGAATAGACGACGGCGTGAGCGTCCTTCAGGTTCGCCGGATCGTGGCCGAGCATCACCGGGATGCCCATCTTCTTCAGCCGCTTGACGTTGGCGTTGTCGGCGACGTCGCTGCCCTGAACGCTATAGCCCAGATTGTGCATGATCTCGGCGATGCCGCTCATGCCGATGCCACCGATGCCGATGAAATGGATCGTGCCGACATCGAGGGGAACGCGGGTGCGCGCGGTCGCGATCATGCCGCCCTCGCGATCTTTTCGACGGCGTCGGCGAAGCGCTCAGTGCCGTCGATCTTGGCGATGCGGCGCGCCGCGGCGGCCCGCCTGGCGAGATCGTCGGGCGCAGCGAAGGCCGCGGTCAGCATCTCGGCGAGTTTCTTGGGCGTCAACTCGATCTGGCGCACGCGCCAGCCGCCGCCGGCATTGGCCAGCGCGTCGGCATTGGGCGTCTGGTTGTCGTCGAGCGCATGCGGCAGCGGCACCAGGATGGCGGGGCGGCCGATCGCCGCCAGCTCGCTCACCGTGCCGATGCCCGAGCGGCCGATCACCAGATGCGCCCAGGCCATGCGCTGGGGCATGTCGCCAAAGAAGGGTGCGAGTTCGGCCTTCACGCCGGCCTTGGCGTATGCGACCTTGGCGGCCTCGAGGTCTTCGGGGCGGCATTGCTGTACGATGTCGAGACGGGCGCGCAGCGCTTGCGGCAGCAACGCGACCGCAGGCGGCACGCATTCGCTGAAGAACCGCGCGCCCTGGCTGCCGCCGAAGACGAGGAGCTTGAGCGGGCCGGTCACGGACGGCGTGTCGTAGGGCGTATTCGCCAGCGCGACGACCTCCGGTCGCAGCGTGTTGCCGGTGTAGACGACCTTGTCCATGTCCTTGGGGAGAAAGCGCACCAGCGGGAGATTCGCGGCGATCAGATCGACGCTGTTCATGACGAGGCGATTGGCGCGGCCCAGCAAGGCATCGGGGGCGAGGATCGCGGTCGGTATCTGGGTGACCACGGCGGCGAGCATGACGGGCACGCTGGGATAGCCGCCGAAGCCGACGACGGCGGCGGGCCGGATGCGCGCGAGCTTGATCAGCGACATGATTATGCCGGCGATTATCTCGAACGGCGAGGCCATCAGGCCGAGAATCGAGCGGTCGGAAAACGCGGCGGAGGGCACGGTCTCGATCCGCGCATCGGGAAAGGCGGTGGCGTAGTTCTTGAAGCGCGCATCGGTCATCACGACGATGGAATGGCCGCGCTTGCGCAGCTCGCCGGCCAGCGCCTGCGCCGGGAAGAGATGGCCGCCGGTGCCGCCGGCCG
>CAZMHP010000281.1:0-3960 GCA_964566095.1 uncultured Rhizobium sp.
TGGTGCCGGCTACAGGACTCGAACCTGTGACCCCCTGATTACAAATCAGGTGCTCTACCAACTGAGCTAAGCCGGCGCGCCGTGGCGATGGATACGGAAAATGGGCCGGCGAGGCAACCGAGACTCGTCTGCCGACCCTGCGCCAAGCCCTCGGAACCGCTGGGATTTCCCCGCCGCCGCCCGCCCTTTGCAAAGCCGCCGTCCCGGCTTTAAGGCTGGACGGATGCGCGCCGACCGTTAATCTGCGCGCCCTTTGTCCGGCCGAAAGCGAAGCATGAAACGCGTCCTCATCACCTCCGCCATTCCGAGCGTCAACGGCGTCAAGCATCTGGGCAACCTCGTCGGCTCGATGCTGCCGGCCGACGTCTTCGCGCGCTTCTGCCGCGCCCGGGGTTACGAGACGCTCGCGATCTGCGCCACCGACGAGCACGGCGCGCCGATCGAACTCGCGGCGGCGGAGGAGGGCATCTCGGCCCGCGAATTCAGCGACAAATGGCATCTGGTGCAGAAGGACCTGGGCGAGCGCTTCGGCCTCTCCTGGGATCATTTCGGCCGCTCCTCGTCGGACCAGAATCGCGAGCTGACCTGGCATTTCGCGCGCCGGCTCTGGAACAATGGCCATCTCGACGTGCGCACGACGAAACAGGCCTATTCGGCGACCGACGGCCGCTTCCTGCCCGACCGCTATGTCATCGGCACCTGTCCGCATTGCGGCTACGCCAACGCGCGCGGCGACCAATGCGAGAACTGCACCCGCGTGCTCGATCCGATCGACCTGATCGATCCGCGCTCGGCGGTGTCGGGCGCCAAGGACATCGAGATCCGCGACAGCGTGCATCTCTTCCTCAAGCAGTCGAAATTCGTCGACGAATTGCGCGCCTGGATCGCCGGCCACAAAAACGATTGGCCGCTGCTCGTCACCTCCATCGCCAACAAATGGCTGGACGAGGGGCTGCAGGATCGCGGCATCACGCGTGACCTCGAATGGGGCTTTGCCGTGCCCGACGACATCGCCGACGGCCAGCTCAAGGGCAAGGTGTTCTACGTCTGGTTCGACGCGCCGATCGAATATATCGGCGCGACCAAGGAATGGGCCGACAGCCGCGGCTATGACGAGGAGGCGTGGAAGAGCTGGTGGTTCGACGCCAAGGACGTCAGCTACTACGAATTCATGGGCAAGGATAACGTGCCCTTCCACACCATCATCTTCCCCGCGATGATCTTAGGGACCGCCGAGCCGTGGAAGAAGGTCGACCGGCTGAAGGGCTTCAACTACATCAACTACGACGGCGGCAAGTTCTCCACCTCCGGCAAGCGCGGCATCTTCATGGACGGCGCGCTCGAAATCCTGCCCGCGGATTACTGGCGCTACTATCTGATGGCGAATGCGCCGGAGAGCTCCGACTCCAACTTCACCTGGGAGCACTTCGCCGGGGTCATCAACAAGGATCTCGCCGACGTGCTGGGCAATTTCGTCAACCGCGTCACGAAATTCTGCGCCGCGCGCTTCGACGCCAAGGTGCCGGGCGAGGGCGAATACGGCGACGCGGAAGCGGCGCTGTGCGCCCGGCTGGAGGCGCTTCTTCTTCAGTATACGGAGTACATGGAGGCCTGCGAGTTCCGCAAGGCGCTCGCCGAGCTGCGCGCCATCTGGGTCGCCGCCAACGAATACATCACCGCCGCCGCGCCCTGGACCCATTTCAAGACCGACCGCGCGCAGGCTGCGGTCGGCATCCGCATGGGTCTCAACCTGGTGCATCTCTTCGGCCATCTCGCCTGGCCGGTCATGCCGACGGCCGCGCGCAAGATCCACGAGGCGATCATGCCGGCGCCGCCGATCATCCCGTGGCCGGACGAACCGCTGGCGCAATTCCTGGGTCAGCTCGAAGCGGACCATCCCATCGCGCCGCCCGACGTGCTGTTCGCCAAGATCGCCGACGAACAGATCGTGCAATGGAAGGACCGCTTCGGCGGCGCGTCGTGATCGTCGCGCGGCTCACGCCCGGCGAGGCGGAAGACTTGCGCGAGATCCGGCTGGAGGCGCTGCGTCGGCATCCCACCGCCTTCTCTGCCGATCCCGGTATCGAAGGCGCTCTCGCGATCGAGACCTGGCGCGAGCGCATCGCCGGGCGCGTCTGGTTCGGCGGCCGCATCGACGGCCGTCTCGCCGGCATCAACGCCTTTTCGACCGAGGACTATTCGAAGAAGACCGCGCATGTCGCCCATCTGGGCGCGATGTATGTGCGCGAGCCCGCACGCGGCAGCGGCCTCGCCGACGCGCTGATGGAGAATTTCTTCGACTACGCGAAGGGCCGGGCGGAGATGGCGGTCTTGACCGTCGAGGCGTTGAACCGCCGCGCCATCGCGCTATATAAAAGACACGGCTTTGAGATCACCGGCCGCAAGCCGCGCTCGATGAAGGTCGACGGGGCGTTCCACGACGAGCTGGAAATGTGGGGGGAGGTCTGACCCCACGCGCGATCTCGAAAACAATTATATTGCCGAAACCAATGTAAGATATTGTTTTCACTTAATATCTTGTCATCCCGGCCAAGCGCTGCGTAAGCAGCGCGCCGAGCCGGGACCCATCGTGACGCCTCTCGATGGGTCCCGGATCGAACGCTGTCGCGTTCGTCCGGGATGACAATGGGGTGATAGGAGCAATCTAAACCCGCGCCCAGCCCTCGCGGCCCAAGGCTTCCATCGGCTGGAAGCGCGTCTTGTAGGACATCTTCTCGCTGCCCTCGACCCAATAGCCGAGATAGACATGCGCCAGCCCGCGGCTTCGCGCGTCGCGGATGTGATCTAGGATCATGTAGGTGCCCAGGCTGCGCGCATCCTCGCCGGGATGAAAGAAGCTGTAGACCATCGACACGCCGTCGCGCAGCACGTCGGTCAGCGCGCAGGCGATCAGCGCACCCGGCTTGCCGTCGCGCGATGCGCGGCGGTACTCCACGATCTGCGTGTCGACCGGTGTCTCCTCCACCATCGCGACGTAGTCGAACAGGCCCATGTCCGACATGCCGCCGCCGGCATGGCGCGAGTCCAGATAGGTTCTGAGCAGCGCGAACTGTTCGCGCGTCGCCTCCGCGACCACCTCGCTGCGCACCAGATCGGCGTTGCGCTTGTCCACGCGGCGGAAATTGCGCGACGGCTCGAACCCGTCGACCAGGATGCGCACCGAGACGCAGGCCGAGCAGCCCTCGCAGGCCGGGCGGTAGGCGATCGATTGGCTGCGGCGAAAGCCGGAATGGGTCAGCGCCTCGCTCAAGGGCTGGGCAAAGGTGCCGGAGAGGCGGGCGAAGACCTTGCGCTCGACTCGGCCGGGCAGGTACGGGCAGGGCCCGCCGGGCGTGAGAAAAAACTGCGGTACGCGTGCGTTTTGCTGCTCTGTCACGTGCGAACCAGGGCTCCGACGCGGCAACTATGACAAAACTTCGCCCCGCCGCGCCAGAGCCATGCGCGGTCTAGGTGAAGAGCGCGCCCTCGGCTACAGCTGATGGCCGGGCGGAACCGGCGGCGCCTCGCGCAACAGCACGATGCTGAGGCGCCGATTGGCCGAGGCGTTGGGATCCTCCGGCAGAAGCGGCTCCGATCCCGCCTTGCCCGCCACCTCATAGATGCGGTCCTGGTCGAGGCCGCCAGAGGCGAGCAGCGCGCGCGCCGCGTTGGCCCGCGCCGACGAAAGCTCCCAATTGGTCATTCCGCCCGGTCCCTCGAACGTCGCCGACTCGGTATGGCCGCTGATCGAGACGCGATTGGGGAGCCGGTCGATGATCTTGCCGATCTCGGCGAGCAGCCGCTTGGTGTAGGGCATCGGCTCGGAGGTTCCGGCTTGGAACATCGGCCGACCGTCCTGATCGACGAGCTGGATGCGCAGTCCCTCGGGCGTGTTGTCGATGAGGACCTGCTTGGACAGCGTGGCGATGTCGGGATTGTCCTGGATCGCCTGATGGATCG
>CAZMHP010000282.1:0-3939 GCA_964566095.1 uncultured Rhizobium sp.
CCGATCCTGCCGATCGACGCCGACCTTCTGGCGCTGACCCCGATCAGCGCGTTCCGGCCCAGGCGCTGGCACGGCGCGCTGCTGTCGCACCGGGCGCGGGTGCGCTTCGAAGTGCTCGATGCCGACAAGCGCCCCGTCAGCGCGGTGGCCGACGACCTGGAAGCGCGCGACGTCGAGGCGGTGGACGTGGCGGAGGACCGCTCGATCTCGATGACCATGCTGTTCGACGCCGGACACAGCCTTGATGAACGAATCCTTGCCGAGCAATTCGTGGATTGAACGCGTCAGGCTTCACAGGGCGTTAATGACCGTCGCTTAACGTGGCCCTCGAAGGGCACGCCCGGCGTTGGTGCGGCAAGGATGAGCGGCGGATACCGGTTTGACAGGCTGAAGGTGCTGGTCGTCGACGACAACCCGCATATGCGGAAGCTCGTCGTCACGATTCTGCAGGCCTTTGGCGTGGTGCACATCTTCGAGGCATCGGACGGCCAGCGCGCCTGGTCGATGCTGCGCGAGGCCAATCCCGACGTCATCATCCTCGACTGGATGCTGGAGGGGATGACGGGAATCGACATCGTCAAGAACGTGCGCGCGTCGCCCCAGACGCCCAACCCCTTCGTGCCCATCATCATGCTGACCGGCTATACGCAGATGGATCACGTGCGCCAGGCCCGCGACGCCGGCGTCAACGAATTCCTCGCCAAGCCGGTCTCGGTCAACGCCATCATGACGCGGCTGGTGTCGGTCATCGAGCATCCCAGACCGTATGTCCGCACCAAGGCCTATTTCGGTCCCTGCCGCAGGCGGCGCGGCAAGGAAGAGTATCGCGGGCCCGAGCGCCGCGCGAGCGTCAGTGAACCCATGGCCGAAGCCGAAACGGTCTAGCGGCAGGAGAGTAGAATGGCGCGTCAGCTTCCGATCGAAATCTTCATGCCGCCGAACATCCTGAAGGCGAAGGTCGGCAGCGCCATCGGCGGTATCGACGTGGCCGCGATCCGCCGCGCGGAAGCCGCCGTCGAGGAGTTGCGGGGCGAGTTCAACGACTGGCTCACCACCGATGTGGGGCGCCTGGCCGATTGCCGCGATCTCTTCGCGCAGCAGCCGAGCGCGGCGGCACGCAGCGATCTGTTCCGCGCCGCCCACGACCTCAAGGGCGAAGGCGAGACCTTCGGCTTTCCGATGATCGCGCGCCTCGCCGCCTCGCTGTCGCGGCTCATCGATGCGGTACAACCCTCGGCCGAGATTCCGTTGGGGCTCGTCGATGCGCATGTCGCCGCGATCCGCGTCGTGTTCCGCGACCGGGTCAAGGACGCGAACGACAGGACCGCCGCCGCGCTGGCGGAGGAACTGGAAGCGCGCGTCACCGAAATGCTGGCGACCGTCTAATTCCTACATCGCATCGCGCATGTTGGCCGAGGTCTGGGTGTAGCCGGCATCGCCGCGGATCTTCAGAATTTGTCCGTCCGGTCCGTTCTCGACCCAGGGCGTGACGGGCAGCACCTTGTCCGCGCGCGCGGCGGCGATCGCGGCCGCGACGGTCTTGGCGCCGTCCAGCTTCATCAGATTGAGCTTGGTCGGGAAGATCACGTTCCATTGCCTGCGATCGGAAACCGCCTTGCCCGGCGATATCCAGATCGAGTCGACGGACTCGCGCCCGTCATGGCTGCCGATCTGGCCGACCGGCGACACGGCGAGAAAGAAGTGCGTGTCGAAGCGCTTGGGCATATTGGCCGGCGTGATCCAATGCGCGAAGGGCACGAGCTGGTCGAGCGCCAGGCGCAGGTCTTCCTTGGCCAGCATCCCGGCGAGCGAGACCGCGCGCGTCTCGAGCAGGGCGCGATAGGGCTGCAGCGGCAGGAGGCGCTCGGCCGTGACGAAGGCGCCGGTCCGCGCATCGCGCGCCAGCAGGATGCCGGACTCCTCGAAGGCCTCGCGGATCGCGCCGGCGCCCAGCGCCCGCATCGGCGCCGTCCAATCGGCGTCGCAATCGCTGTGACCTTCGAGCGCCGCGTCGCTGTCGCCCTTTTCGAGCTTGCCGCCAGGAAAGACGAGCGCACCCGCGACGAAGTCGATCTGGTGATGGCGCTTGACCATGAAGACTTCCAGGCCCTCGTCGCCGTCGCGCAGCAGCAGAATGGTGGCGGCGGGCACCGGCATGGCGGCCGGCTTGGGCGTCTCGGACATGTTTCCTCGCTTGTTTTGCGAGAAGTCTAGCGAGTGGCGACAGCCGCCGCCAAGCTCAACGCCGATCCGATGGCAAGCACCATGTAATAGCCGCCGGCGCCATAGCCGGAAATGGCACCGCCGATGATGAGCGGCCCGAAGATCGAGCCGAGACCGAACAACAAGATCAATCCTGCCGCAGCGGCAACCCGGCTTTGTGGCGCGACGCGGTCATTGGTGTGCGCGGCCGAGATGGCGTACATCGGAAAAACCAGACCGCCGGTCAGCAGCGACGCGGCGTATTTCGCGATTTCCCCCTCGCCGTTCGCCCACAAGCCGAACAGCGACACCAAGACGCCGGCCACGGATATCAGCCCGATCGTCACGCGGCGCCCGATCGCGTCGGACAGCCAGCCCATCGGAAACTGCACCACCGAGCCGCCGATCATCGCGAGCGCCATGAAGAGACTGACTTGCGTCAGGTCGAAGCCGGATTTCTGCGCGTAGAGCGGGCCGAAGGTGAACACGATCGACCAGGTGACGCCGGCCAGCACCGTCGCGATGGCGCCCAGGGGCGAAGCCCGGAACAGCTTCCAGATGTCGAGCGGTTCGGGCGGCGCGCGGTGCGGCGCGGTGCGATGGGCGAGCGCGACGGGCACCGCGGCAACGAGGAACAGGCCCCCGGCGAGAAGGAACGGGCCGGCCGTCCTGGGATCGCCGAGGCTGAACAGCACCTGCGCCATCGTCAGCGCGATCATCTGCACGACCATGTAGACGCTGAAGACCCGGCCGCGCTTGTCGTTGCCGACGCGGTCGTGAATCCAGCTCTCGGCGCCGACATAGAGGCTCGACAGCGCAAAGCCGGACAGAAAGCGCAGCGCCGCCCAGGCGTAGGGGGTGACGAGAAGGGCGTGCGCGACGATGGCGAGGGCCGCAAAGACCGTGCCGACCCACATCGTGTTGACGTGCCCGAAGCGGCCGATGATGGCGCGGCTGGTCAGCGGCGCCAGCGTGTAGCCGACATAATAGAACGCCATGACGATGCCGATGGCCCAATAGGGAAAGGCCTCCAGCCCGGCGCGGATGCCGAGCAGATTGGTCTGCAGACCGTTGGCGGTCTGCACGAACAAGATGGCGATCATCACCGCCGAGACCGATGTTATCGCGGCGCGCATCGCGGCTCCCGTGGAAGGCGCGATGGCTTTAGTTGGCGGGGAGACGATCCGCAACCGGGCTCAGCGAGGACAAAACGTCCATGACGCCCGACGACAGGAGGATCGCAGAGGTCGGCGCCGAGGCGTCGGCCTCGCTCGAGAAGAAGCCGTGGCTCGGCCGCCACGACGCGATGCTGGCGAGCAAGTCCGACGTATCGGACGCGTCGCCGCCGGCGGTGCCGACGAGGACGGACGGCGAGGTCGCGGCGCTGTCGCTGGGCGGGGGGGCGGCAAGCGCGGCGGTGCCGCCCGGCTGGCGCAGCGTCCAGTCATAGACCTCGCGCACGGTCTTGGGCGCACCGTTGGAATGATAGAACACGCTGCGGTTGGCCTGCGCTGCGGCGGGAAAGGCATGCGCCGCGCTGGCGTCGGGCTGGCTGTCGCGCATGCGGATCAACCGGCAGGCGGCGTCGGTGCCCAGGAAGTGCGCGGCATAGAGTTCGCCGCCGCAGACGTCGCGGCCTAGCGTGCTCGCCAGCGTGGCGCGGGTCGCCTGGGCATATTCGCCCTCCATCAGGGCGGCGACCTGCGGATCCTTGCGCAGGGCAAGAATTGCCGAGCG
>CAZMHP010000283.1:0-3917 GCA_964566095.1 uncultured Rhizobium sp.
CGAAATGGTGGAACTGGATCTCCGGCACCGGGTCGAAGGGATCGAGCAGCACCGCGCCGGAGGTCGCGACTCCGGCCTGCGCCGGCGCGGCGAGGAGCGCGAACACAAATCCCAACGCGGCCAACAGGCCCAAACGCTTCGCAAGCTGGCGTGTCATCGCGGCACCTCTCAATTCTGGCCGGGCCGCGGGCCTTCGCCCGCGGCGGCGTTCAACAGGTTCCCGAGCTGGTTCATCGTCGGGCGGAAACCGGCGATGGCGGAGCTCGTCATGTAGTCGTTGGATTTGTGCAGGTCCTGTTCGATGCCGGGCGGCCCGACCTTGTAGAGAACGCCCAGGTGATAGAGCGCGGCCGCAAAGCGCTGATCGGCCGCCTTGGCGAACCAATATTCGGCGCGCGCATAGTTGATCACCACGCCAAGTCCCTTGGCGTACATCACGCCCAGCGTGTTCTGCGAAGCCGCATCGCCGTCGACCGCCGCCGACTGGATTGCGCGCACGAGTTCGCTCGCGGTCAATCGGCCCGTCGCCTCGTCGGGGATCGATGCCTGATATTGGATGATGGCGCGCGGTCCCTTCCAGCCGAGGAAATAGAGCGCATGACGCACCGCATCGAACGGGATCGCCGCCGCCATGCCGAGCGCGCGCTGGCGCTCCATGGTCGGCACGCACTCATCCGTCAGGGGCACGCCGCCGGCGGAATCGCCGGTCGGATAGAATTCGAAGGGCGGGAACCAGTAGTGAAACGCCTTGGCCTGCTTGTCCACGAGATGATCGCCATAAGTGGCGCGCAGTGCACCCTCCAGCGTGTTGAGATAGGGCCGCCCGAGCGGGCTGCCCATTGCGTCGGCGATATGGAAATAGGTCAGGGCGTCGGCATCATTGGCCGCCAGGACGGTGTCGCCGCCGCCGCTGCTATCGCCGCCACCGCCGCCACCATAGTAATTTCCCGATGCGGAGCGATAGCGTCGGTTGCCGCCTCTGTCGCCATACCCGCCATTGCCATCGCCGCCCGCATCGCCGCCGTAATCGTCATCGGAATCGAAATGGCCACGGGGGCCTTCGGCGATGCGGCCGAGTTCGAGATATCCTTCCGCTCCGCCGCAAGACAGAATGTAGATGATGCGGTCGCGTGCCTCGGTGCGCTGCTGCGTGGTCAGTTCGACCAGGATCGAGCGCTGAGTCTGGAAGGCACGGGCACCCCGCTCGTGGATCACGCCGGCCGCGGTCTCGTCCCAATTGCGGCTGCGCCCGTTGCGGTTGTGACTGGCGATGAAATACCAGACATAAGCCTCGACGGGGTCGTAATAGCGGCTGTCGGATGGGTTGGAATAGATATCGCCGAGCTTGACCTGCGCGAGGAAATCGCCGTCTTGCCACGCCGCCTGGCGCCAGATCTTCACCGCCGCTTCCAGGCTGATGTGATTCAAGGCGAAGTTGCCGTCGGCGTAGTCTGCGCCGAGGGCGGACGCGAATGTCGCCGCCGCCACAACCGTCATCATGCCGGCGCACCGCAGGAAGCGGCTCACGCTTGAAAGTGCCACGGCCAAAATCCCCCGACCGCAATGTCGTCCTGAAAGTTCATCTCGATTTGAAATCAGCTTAACGTTAATCGCAACGCGGGGAATAGCCGTGAGTTGCCGTCTGCCGGGCGCAAACTGTGAATTTTTGTTGGTTAATCCGGTGCACTAATGCCGGAAATGGCGCATTCCCGTGAAAACCATCGCCAGGCCTGCCTCGTCGGCCGCGGCGATCACTTTTTCATCTCCGATCGAGCCGCCCGGCTGGATGACGGCCGTGGCGCCCGCTTCGGCCACCGCCAGCAGTCCATCGGGGAAGGGAAAGAACGCTTCCGATGCCGCCGCCGAGCCCTTGGTCATCGGCTCGGCCCAGCCCGCCGCTTTCGCCGCATCGCGCGCCTTGATCGCGGCGATGCGCGCGGAATCGACGCGGGACATCTGGCCGGCGCCGATCGCGGCGGTGACGCCGTCCTTCACGTAGACGACGGCGTTGGACTTGACGTGCTTGCCGATGGTGAAGGCCAGCAGCATGTCGGCGATCTCGCGCTCGCTCGGCTGGCGTTTGGTGACCACCTTCAACTGCGCGCGCGTGACGCGACCGTTGTCGCGCGTCTGCACCAGGAAGCCGCCCGCCACCGAGCGGAAGGTGAGCCCGGCCGAGTCGGGGTCGGGCAGGCCGCCCGCGATCAGCAGGCGAAGATTCCTCCGGGCGCCGAGAATTTTGCGCGCGTCCGCATCGGCATCGGGTGCGATGATCACCTCGGTGAAAAGCTTGGAGATCTCCTCGGCGGTCTCGCCGTCCAGCGTGCGGTTGAAGGCGAGCACGCCGCCGAACGCGCTGACCGGATCGCAGGCGAGCGCCTTTCTGTAGGACTCGGCCGGGGTCGACGCCAGCGCGACGCCGCAGGGATTGGCGTGCTTGATGATCGCGCAGGCGGCCGAGACGCTGGCTGCGAACTCCGCCACCAGCTCGTAGGCCGCGTCGGTGTCGTTGATGTTGTTGTAGGAAAGTTCCTTGCCCTGAAGCTGCGTCGCGGTGGCGACGCCCGGCCGCGCCTCGCCGGTGACGTAGAACGCGGCCTCCTGGTGCGGATTTTCGCCGTAGCGCAGCGATTGGCGCAACGATCCGGCGAAGCTGCGGTTGCGCGGCGGCGCCTTGTCGCCGTCCTTCGCAAGCTCGGCCGCGAACCAGTTGGAAACCGCGGCGTCATAGGCCGCGGTGCGCGCGAAGGCGATCTGGGCGAGCTTCCTGCGCAAGCCGCCGCTCACCGCGCCCTTGTTCGCGTCCATCTCCGCCAGCACCGACGCGTAGTCCTGCGGATCGCTGACGACGGTGACCCATTCGTGGTTCTTCGCCGCCGAACGCGTCATCGCCGGGCCGCCGATGTCGATCTGCTCGATCGTGTCCTCGAACGAGGCGCCTTTCGCGACGGTCGCCTCGAAGGGATAGAGATTGGAGACCAGCAGATCGATGCCCTCGATTTCGTGTTCGCGCATCGCCGCGGCGTGGTCCGGCTTGTCGCGCAGCGACAGAAATCCGCCATGCACCTTGGGATGCAGCGTCTTCACCCGCCCGTCCATCATCTCCGGAAAGCCGGTGACCTCGGAGATGTCGGCGACGGTCAGGCCTGCCTCGCGCAACGCCTTGGCGCTGCCTCCGGTCGAGATCAGGAACACGCCGTGGCGCGCCAGACCCTTGGCGAAATCGACCAGCCCGGTCTTGTCCCAAACCGAAAGCAGCGCGCGGCGGATGGGGCGGTGCGACATCATGGACTCTGGGGCGACTCGGGCCGAGGCCGGGTTACGAGCGGACTTACCGCCGCAGAACGGAAAAGAGAAGTGCCAGAAGGACGCTGGCCCCCAGGGAATAGAGCACGGGGATGTGGATATGCCAGTTTTCCCGGTCGTAGATGATGTCGCCGGGCAGCGGATCGAGGTCCAGCAGCGCGATCACCTGGCTCAGGACCAGCGCGCCGAGCAGCAGGATGCCCAGATAGATCAGCCAGCGCATGTTACGGCGCCATCGGCGTCACGCCGAGCTTGGCGAACAGCTTGTGGTCGTGGCTCTCTTCCGGATTGGGCGTGGTGAGCAGCTTGTCGCCGTAGAAGATCGAATTGGCGCCGGCGAGGAAGCAGAGCGATTGCGCCTCATCGCTCAATTCGCCGCGGCCGGCCGACAGCCGCACCATGGATTTGGGCATGGTGATGCGCGCCACCGCGATCATGCGCACGAAGTCGATTGCGTCGAGCGGCGCGCTGTCGCCGAGGCGCGTGCCTTCGATCTTGACGAGGCCGTTGATAGGCACGCTTTCGGGATGCACGGGAAGCGTCGCCAGCGCGTGGATCATGCCGACGCGGTCCTGCGCGTCCTCGCCCATGCCGACGATGCCGCCGCAGCA
>CAZMHP010000284.1:0-3889 GCA_964566095.1 uncultured Rhizobium sp.
TGGCGGCGCCGGTCGAGGTCGGGATCATCGACAGCGCGGCGGCGCGGGCGCGGTAAAGGTCCTTGTGCATCGTGTCCAGCGTCGGCTGGTCGCCGGTGTAGGAATGGATCGTCGTCATGAAGCCTTTGTCGATGCCCACCGCGTCGTGCAGCACCTTGGCCACCGGCACCAGGCAATTCGTCGTGCATGAGGCGTTGGAGACGATGACGTGTTCTTTCGTGAGCTTGTCGTGGTTGACGCCGAACACCACCGTCAGGTCGGCGCCATCCGCCGGCGCCGACACCAGCACGCGCTTGGCGCCCGCCTTCAGATGCCCCGACGCCTTCTCCTTCGAGGTGAACAGCCCCGTGCATTCCAGCGCGATGTCGACGTCCAGTGCCTTGTGCGGCAGTTCCGCCGGATCGCGGACCGCCGTGACTTTGACCTTGTGACCCGCCGCGATGATCGTGTCGCCGTCGACGGTGACATTGGCCGGGAAGCGGCCGTGCACGGAATCGTAGCGCAGCAGATGCGCGTTGGTCTCGACGGGGCCCAGATCGTTGGCCGCGACGACCTCGATGTCGCGCCGGCCGCTTTCCACGATGGCGCGAAACACCAGCCTTCCGATGCGGCCAAAACCGTTGATTGCGACGCGAACTGCCATTCCTTATCTCCTCGTCATGGCCGGGCAGCGAGGCCGGACTTGTTCCGGCCGAAGCGCGACCCGGCCATCCAACTAGCTTTTTTCCTTCAGTGCCGCTTTGGCCGCGTCTGCGACGGCCTGCGGCGTGATTTCGAAATGCTTGTACACATCTTTATACGGTCCGCTGGCGCCGAAACCATGCATTCCGACAAAGCGGCCATGCGGGCCGGTATAGCGATCCCAGCCTAGGCCGATCGCCGCTTCCACCGCGACTCTTGCGGTCTTGGGGCCCAGCACGGCGTCACGATATGCCGCGGGCTGCGCCTCGAACAGGCTCCAGCACGCCAGGGAGACCACGCGCGCCGCGATGCCCTCGCCGCGCAAGAGGTCGCGCGCCTGCAGGGCGAGGCTCACTTCCGATCCGGTGGCGAGCAGCGTCACCTTCGCGTCCGCCGCCGCGGCGATCTCATAGCCGCCCTTGGCGGTCAGATTTTCCGCCGTGCTCGCCTCGCTGCGCAGCGTCGGCACGTCCTGACGCGAGAACACCAGCAGCGTCGGGCCCGTGGTGCGGTTGAGCGCAAGCTCCCATGCCTCGACCGTCTCCACCGCGTCCGCCGGGCGGATGACCTGGAGATTGGGAATGGCGCGCAGCGCCGCGAGATGCTCGACCGGCTGATGCGTCGGCCCATCCTCGCCCACGCCGATGGAATCGTGCGTCATCACGAAGACGACGCGGATGCCCATCAAAGCGGCAAGCCTGATCGATGGGCGGCAATAGTCGGAGAATACCAGGAACGTGCCGCCGTAAGGAATGACGCCGCCATGCAGCGCCATGCCGTTCATCGCCGCCGCCATGCCGTGTTCGCGGATGCCGTAGTGGACATAGCGGCCGCCATAGCTGTCCGGCTTGATCGCATCGATATTCTTGGTCTTGGTGTTGTTGGACGGCGTCAGGTCGGCCGAGCCGCCCAGAGTGGCGTTGACCACGCCGTTGACGACCTCAAGAACTTTTTCCGAGGTGCGCCGCGTGCCGGCATTGGGTTTCTCGGCGGCGAGCTTCTTCTTGAGGTCGGCGAGCGCGGGCGCCAATTCCTTCGGCAGCGTGCCGGCGATGGCGTCGCCGAAATCCTTCGCCTGTTCGGATGCCGCCTTGCGCTTGGTCCAGGCCGCGCGCGCGTCGCCATTGCGCGTGCCGATCTTGCGCCATGCATCGAGAACGCCGTCTTCGAGCGCGAAGGCTTCGGACGGAAGGCCCAGCACTTTCTTCGCGCCGGCGATCTCCTCGGCGCCGGGCGCGTCGCTGTGCGCCTTTTGCGTGCCGGCGCGCGTCGGAAAGCCGAAACCGATGATCGTCTTGCAGGCGATCAGCACCGGCTTCTCGCTTTCCTGCGCGTCGTTCAGCGCGCGGTTGACCTCCTGCGCGCTATGGCCGTCGCAGACCGTGGTCTGCCAGCCCGCCGCTTCGAAGCGCTCGATCATGTTGCCTGTTTCGGACAGCGACAGCGCGCCGTCGATCGTGATGCTGTTGTCGTCCCACAGCACGATCAGGTTCTTGAGCTTCAGATGGCCGGCGAGATGGATCGCCTCATGGCTGATGCCTTCCATCAGATCGCCGTCGGAGGCGATGACATAGGTCTTGTGATCGACCAGATCGTCGCCGAAGCGGGCGTTCAGGTGACGCTCGGCCAGCGCCATGCCGACCGCGTTGGCGATGCCCTGGCCGAGCGGACCGGTGGTCGTCTCGATGCCGGGGATATGACCGTGTTCGGGATGGCCGGCGCAGGGGCTGTCGATCTGGCGGAAGCGCTTGATGTTGTCGAGCGTGATGCCGGGATAGCCGGTCAACCACAACAAGGAATAGAGCAGCATCGAACCGTGCCCGGCCGAGAGCACGAAACGGTCGCGGTCCGGCCAAAGCGGATCGGCGGGATCGAATTTCAAAAACCGCGAGAAGAGGACAGTGGCCGCATCCGCCATGCCCAAGGGAAGGCCCGGATGGCCCGATTTCGCCTGCTCGACCGCGTCCATGGAGAGGCCGCGAATGGCATTGGCGAGGCGCCGTATTTCGGCCTGCTCGGGCGGAGCATTCTTGGAATCCATGGGTCTTTTCTCCGCGCGGGACAGTGGCCTTAGCGAGCGGGCGGCGGACCCGTCAAGGGCCGTGACGCCGCCGCGCTCCGGCGTCCGTGCAGAGACAATTTTCCACAGGCAAAATCGCTCCGCCGGAACCGCCGGCTTTTCCGCGTTGCCGCCTGCGCGGGGCAGGCCTATGGTCCGGCCGACTCGCTAGCGAAAGAGGCGTCCATGAGCCGGCTCGACACTGCGGTCCAGCGCTTCGACGCGGCGCTCGGCGCGCTGGAAAGCCAGGTTGTGCAATTGCCCGCCTTGCGGGCGCAGGCCGCGGATTCGCGCGCCAAGGTCGCCGAGCTCGGCGAGGAGCGCGAGCGCCTGCTCGCCCGCATCGCCGCACTGGAAGACGAGAACCGCGCCCTCGCCGGCATCACCGAGGAAGTCGAGGGCCGGCTGGACGGCGCGATCGGCGAGATCAGAAGCGCGCTCGGCCGCTAGAATTTTTGCGATCGGACGCGGTCGCACTGCCCCCCTGCTTCGACAGGCTCAGCATGAGGGGTTGGATAAAATCCTCATCCTGAGCTTGTCGAAGGATGAGCAGCACCGGTTTGTGTGATGGAAGTTTGCTTAAGGGATTGAGCCCATGCCTCTCGTCAACGTCATGGTCAATGCGCGCGCCTACACCATCGCCTGCGACGACGGCGAGGAAGATCACCTGCGCGATCTCGCGAGCCATGTCGACGCGAAGGTCAAGGAACTGCTCGCGTCGGTCGGGCAAGTGGGCGAGACGCGTCTGCTCCTGATGGCGGCGCTTCTGATCGCGGACGAGCACCACGACGCCGCGACCCAACTTCACCTGCGCAAGCAGGAGCTTGCCGCGCTCGCCGGCCGCCACGAGGAGACGAGTAGCGCGCTGGAAGAGGCCGAAGCGCGCGCCGCCGAGAGTTTCGAGGCCGCCGCCAAGCGCATGGAAGAGCTCGGCAGCAAGCTTTCGGGCGCCTGACGCCGCGGCGTTTCAATCCGGCCGCCACTGACCTATATTAGAGACGGACGGATACTGCCCCGCGCGTCAGGTTAGCGATGCCCAGGGGCCTTAATGGTACTCACCGGGAGCTGTCCCTGGCCAGGATCGTGGTCTTGGTCATATGGCGCCCACCTGCACTTGCAGGCCCGTGAGGATCCAAACACCAACGGCGA
>CAZMHP010000285.1:0-3888 GCA_964566095.1 uncultured Rhizobium sp.
CGTCGATCTCCTCGTTGACGCGCATCGTGCCGATCTGGGCGGTGAAGGCCGAGCCGGAGCGCCCCGCGACGATGATGGCGGTGATCAGCCCGCCGATCTCGCGCAAGAGGCCGACGCCCAGAAGGTTGATCGTGAAGACTTCGGCGCCGAAGCGCTTGAGCTGGTCGGCACCCTGATAGGCGAGCACGACGCCGATGAGAAAGGCGAGAAGACCCACGATGGGCAGCGCGTTGATCCCGGTCTCCTCGACCTGATGGATCAGCGCCGCGACGCGCAGATTGCCCCGCGGATGATAGATCGCCTCGGTGGTTTCGACGGTGACGCGGCCCAGATAGCCCAGGATGCCGAGACCCTGCTTGAAGCCATGGATCGTCGCCTGTCCCACCCGCGTGACGAAGGCTTCGAGCGTGTGGCGGTCGTGGATGACCACCGGCGGCGCGGTATGCTCATGCTCGACCGCGTGCAGCAGCGTCGAATAGAGCTGCGGCAGCATGATCGGCGCGACCCGCGTGCCGTGTTTTTCCCACTCGCGCTTGGTGCGCACCAGAAGCCACGCCCCGGCGCTGTCGAGGCGGCCGAGGCCGCTGCCGTCGATTTCGGCGTCCACCGCGTCGCCCAAGTCGATGCCGCGAAGCTGGGTGTCGAGGCGGCCCGCATCGCGCGTGGTCCATTCGCCTTCCGCGACGAGGCGCACAAGTCTCGGCTTGCGCTCCATGCGGAAGCGGGCGCGCGCGTCCGGCGCGAACGAGTCTTGGGCTGTGCTCATCTAAGCGGGAACTCTAGCGGCGGCGCGGTTCGGGCGCCATGCTACACGGGTGGGGCGAAAAGCGAAAACGGCCCGGGCCGGGAACCGTCCTTCGATGAACCGCCGAATCGCTAGAGCAGCGCCCGGCCGGTCATCCGTTCCAGCACCTTGAGCGGTGCGCGTTCGGGATGCGCCAGGGCCTCAACCGGCAGGTGGAAGGTCTGTTCCAGCGCGAATTGGCCCGCCAGGGCCGCATGCATGGCCTGGTCGGTGAAGCACATCCAGGTCGTGCCGGCCGGAAAGGCGAATTCGACCTGCGGCGCGTTCTTTTGGTAGTCGAGGTCGCGCTTGGCGCCGTCGTGCAGGCCAAGCATCGTATAGTCGTAGGCGCTGCGCCGGCCGCGCGTGATTCCCAGCACGTCCAACAGCCAGGGCTCGAGCGGCAGGGGTTTGCGCGCCGTGGCCGCGAACTTCTTCGCCACGTCCTCGAACGGCTCGCCGACGTGCCAGAGCCGCGCTCCGCCCATCGGATGGATATTGGAGAACACGCGCAGGATGCGCCGCCCGCGTTGAGGTCGCGACGGGAAGGCGTCGACATGCAGCCGCTTGTCGTCGTTCAGCGGCGAATAGCTCCGCCCGGCGATCTCGACGGGGCGATAGCTGGTGCGGGCTTGCTCGATGGCGTCGGCATAGCCGGGAAAGAGCGTAAGGACGAGCGACCGCGCGTGTTGGGCGAAACGGCCCATCATGGCGGAGAGCCGGTCCTTGTCCTCCCCCGAGCCGGCATCGCCCTGCACGCGACCGTCGGGGTCGCGGCTGATGTTCTTGGCGCGGCCGTTGGACAGCGCGTCGGTCAAAAGCGTGTTCTCGCTGTTGCCGACGGTGAAGGCGAGCTTGGGGAAATAGAGAACCTTGCCGCTCTCCAGGGCATCCTGCGCCGCCCCGCGCGTCGCGTCGTCGAACGGGCCGGCCCAGGCCGTCAGATCGAAGGTCGAGATCGGTTCGAACGCCATGGCCTGGTTGTAGCAAATATCCAAAAATTGTCATCCCGGCCGAGCGCTGCGAGAACCGGGACCCATTGTTCAAGTGTCGCGATGGGTCCCAGATCGCGCCGCTTTGCGCCGCGTCCGGGATGACAAGGAGGGTTACTGCCGGTCGAAGAAATCGTCGGCATTTTCGACGTCCAACAACCTACCCCTACGTATCTCGAGAAAGCGCGTTGCCGCCGTGCGCGTGAAATAGCGATCGTGGCTGACGAAGATGCAGGTGGTGTCGGACTCCTCAAGCTGCTCCTCGAGGTCCTCCTGGCCTTCGATGTCGAGATGGTTGGTCGGCTCGTCCAGGATGTAGAAATTGGGGGCCAGCAGCTTCATGCGCAGAAAGACCAGGCGCGACTGCTCGCCGTAGGACAGCTTGGCGATCTTGTCGTCCAGCCGCTCGAACGGAAAGCCGGCCTTGGCCAGGATGGCGGTAGCCTGGGCGTTGTTGACGCTCTTTACCTCCGCGATGTATTCGCGCAGCGATACCTCCAACGGCAGGTCCGCCATTCGCTGGTCGAAATAGACCAGAGCGGTCGCCGGATTGAAGCGCACCGCGGCGCGGCCGTCATAGTGCTCCTGATCGGGGTCGTAGGCGCGCGCCAATACAGTCAGAAGTGTCGACTTGCCGCTGCCATTGGGGCCCAGCAGCGCCACGCGCTCGCCGGCCGCGATCACCAGCCGGTCGATGGTGATCAACGTGCGCGCGCCGTCGGGCGTCGCGACCGTGAGGTCGGACAGCCGCAGCGCCACCTTGGCGTCGATCGCCTCGTCGTTCAGTTCGAGTTTGCGGTTCTTGGGACGGTAGACCTCGGTCGCGTTGTCTTCGATCCGCGCGATGCGCTTCTGCGTCGCCTGCTGCTTCTTGTGAAAATCGGAATTGAGCACGCCCCACGCCTTGTAGCGCGCCGCGACCGCCTCCAGCCGCTTGACCTCGCGTTCCTCGAGATGGCGCTGCTTGGCCGCTGTCGCATCGCGCTGCAAAAGCTCCTCGCGCGCCACCGCGAACGGCGCCTTGAAGGCATGCGCGCCGTCCTTGCGCAGGAAGATGGTGCGCGTGGTGACGCGGCCCAGGAATTCGCGGTCGTGGCTGACGATCAGCATCGGCAGGCGGTCTTCCTCCAGCCACGCCTCCAGCTTGTTGATGTTCTCGATGTCGAGATGGTTGGTCGGCTCGTCCAGGATGACGATGTCGGGCTCGGAGAACTTGGCGGCGGCGATCAGCATCAGCCGCTGCCAGCCGCCGGAGAGCGCGCCGAAATTCTTTTCGGCTAGGTCGGGCGGAATGGCGAGATCGTCGAACAGAACATCGACTCGCCAAGTGTCGTCGCCCGCCTCGGGCGGCAGTGCGGCTTCCAGCATCGCGCGCACCGTCACGTTCGAGAGGCCGGCCGGGATTTCCTGCGGCACGATGCCGACGCGCAGCCCGCGCGAACGCACGATCTGGCCTTCCGAGAGTTCCAGTTCGCCGGCCAGGCACTTCAAAAGCGTCGATTTGCCTGCGCCGTTCTCGCCGACCAGCGCGGTGCGCGCGTCGTCCAGCAGGAACGACACGTTCTCGAAAATTCTGGTGACGCCGAAGTGAAAGCCGCCCCGGTCGATGCCGAGAACGGCCTGTCGCGATGCCATGACACGCTTCGAAAATTGCCCTCGCGCCAGTTTCGCATGGCGCCTTCGTCCCGCCAAATCGCGGCCTTGACGCGCCGCGCCCAGCGGCCATGCTGGCCGGCAGACAACATCGGGAGGACGTCATGGATCGGTTGAAGGGCAAGGTCGCCATCGTCTCGGGCGCGGCCAGCGGCATCGGGCGGGCGAGCGCGAAACTGTTCGCCATCGAGGGCGCATCGGTCGTGGCGGTGGACCGGGTCGACGGCGTGAACGACACCGTGAAGGCGATCCGGGAGGCCGGCGGCACGGCGCTGGCGCTGGTCGCAGACGTGTCGAAGGAAGAGGATGTCGCCAATTACGTGGACACGGCGGTCAAGGAATTCGGCAAGCTCGACGCGATCTATGCCAATGCCGGCGTGTCCGGCTTTGGCCAGCCTTCGTTTTTCGAGCTGACGGCGGAGCATTGGCGCCAGGTGCTGGACGTCAACCTGATCGGCG